>JBFWZG010000020.1:0-34152 GCA_050185515.1 Reyranellaceae bacterium | reverse complement strand
AGGACGTGATGAGCCCGGCCTTCCCCGGTACCTGCATGCACGAGGCGCTGTTCGACGATTCCTTCCTCAAGGGCACGGGGGTGACGACGCTCGACTTCGCCAAGGCGATGATCGACGAGGGCTATCATCCGATGACCATGTACTTCCCGCTGGTGGTGCATGGCGCGCTGCTGATCGAGCCGACGGAAACGCAGGCCAAGGCCGATCTCGACCAGTTCGTCGATGCGTTGCGCCATCTGGCGCAGAGGGCGAAATCGGGCGAAGCGGCCGCCGCGTTCCAGGCGGCACCGGTGCTGGCGCCGCGCCGGCGTCTCGACGAGACGCTGGCGGCGCGCAAGCCGGTGCTGCGCTGGCGGCCGCCGCCGCCGGCCCAGGCGGCGGAGTAGTCCGCGCCGCCGGGCCGCAGTTGTGCGGGCCCGGCAGGCGGGTTTACTCTCGCAACGGCTGTCGGGTCGACCGGCGGTCCTGCGAGACGGGGAACTGCGCAACAAATGTCCGCTCCCTCGGTGCTGCCCGGCGACGCCGCGCCATGGTTCCATGTGCGGTCGATCGCCAATCAGCGCTTCCATTTCGACACCTGCGGCGGGCGCTACCTGCTGCTGGCCTTTCTCGGATCCGCCGGCGGCGGCCCGGGCGCCGAGGCGATGGCCGTCTTCAATGCCGCGGGAGCGCTCTTCAACGGTGTCCACGCGGCGCTGTTCGCCATCTCGGCCGATCCGACCGACGAGACGTCGGCGCGGCTAAAGGAAACCGGCTCGGTCAAGGCGTTCTGGGATTTCGACCGCAAGGTGGCGCGGCTCTATGGGCTCGCCGACGAGCAGCACGCCTTCGGCGTGGCGCCAACGCTGTTCCTGGTCGATCCCGGGCTGCGCGTGCTGGCGATGCGGCCGCTGCGCTCGCGCGCCGATGCGGAAGCCATGGTCGACCTGCTCCGGCGACAGCCGCAGATCGCACCGCCGCAGCCGGCGGTGCAGCAGGCCCCGGTGCTGGTGGTCGACCGCGTCTTCGAGCCTGGCCTGTGCAAGGCGCTGATCGACTATTACGAGCGCCAGGGCGCGGTCGATTCGGGCTACATGACCCAGGTTGGCGAGAAGACGGTGGGCGTCGTCGATTACGGCCACAAGCGGCGGCAGGATTGCTGGATCAAGGACGACAGCCTGATGGCGGCGACCAGGGCGCGCATCCATCGCCGCCTGACGCCGCAGATCGAGAAGGCATTCCAGTTCAAGGTGACGCGGCTGGAGCGTTACATCGTCGCCTGCTACGACGCCGATATCGGCGGTTATTTCCGGCCGCATCGCGACAACACGACCACCGGCACGGCCCATCGTCGCTTCGCCGTGACGATCAACCTCAACAGCGAACAGTACCAGGGCGGCGATCTGCGCTTTCCCGAGTACGGCAACCGGGTGTTCCGCGCGCCGACCGGTGGCGCGGTGGTGTTCTCCTGCGGCATCCTGCACGAGGCGACGCCGGTGACGAGCGGGCGGCGCTACGCCTTCCTGCCGTTCCTCTACGACGATGCGGCGGCGGAGATCCGCGCGCGCAACGCCGCGAGCATCACCAGCGCAGGTTCCCGGCCGCTGGCCGACGGCGTTTCCTGACGTCGATTTACCAAAGCGATTTCTTCGCCCGCTCGGGCCATTCCCGGTCGTATGTCTCGCCGCCGATGCGGCCGTCGCTCATGCCGGCGAGAATATCACCCGGGCTGGGCAGGGACTTTGGATCGACGTGTCTGGCGGCCTCCCACAGGCCGGCGCGGACGATGGCCCGGGCGCACTGGAAGTAGACGCTGTCGATGGCGATGCGCATGACGCTGCGCGGGTTCTTGCCGTCGACGGCGAAGCTGGCGAGCAGTTCCGGTTCGATCTCGAGCGTGGCGCGGCCATTGACGCGCAGGGTGGTGCCCGAGCCCGGGATGAGGAACAGCAGCGCCACGCGCGGATCGCGCACGACGTTGCGCAGCGTGTCGATGCGGTTGTTGCCCTGTCGATCGGGCAGCAGCAGGGTGCGCTCGTCCTCCACCCGCACGAAGCCCGGCAGGTCGCCGCGTGGCGAGCAGTCGAGTCCCTCCGGACCGCAACTGGCCAGCGTCGCGAAGGGCGACGCCTCGATCAGCCGCCGGTACTGCGGCGTCAGCCGGTCGGTCTCCTTGACCAAGGAGGTTTCAAGCGGCCGGCCGTAGATCTCCTCCAACTGCTCGAGCGTGGTTACCCTGGTCATGTCGGTCCTCCGTTCTTCGCCGGCAGCGCCGTGCCCGCCGTCCGCGCCAGCCGCCGCGTCCAGGCGCTCAATCCCATCGACAGCAGCGCCGCCATTGCGAAAAGGTAGATGCCCGGCTCCAGATGCGTGCGGACGAAGAAATTGCCCTGCAGCGTCACCACCGCCAGGGCCACGACCAGCACGTCGAGCATCGACCAGCGTCCCAGCGCCTCGACCAGATCGAGCGCGCGTCGATTGCCGGCCGGCCGGCCATGTCGCCAGACCCAGGCCAGCAGGCAGAGCTTGGCGTAGGGCAGCACCACGGAGAAGGCGAAGATCAGGATCAGCACCGGCCAGTCGCCGGAGCGGCGCAGCGCGTCGAGCCCGCCCAGCACGGAATAGACGGTGTCGAACAGTCGCAGCTCCGTGACACGCAGCGCCGGCAGCAGAAGACCGGCCGTCAATGCCGCCAGGGTCAGCGCGTAGAGCGGCCAGAAAACGAAAACCCCCGCCGTGGCGGGGGTCTGGTGCGGTTCGCCGGTGATGGCCAGCCTCAGTTCATGCGCTGCGGCAACTGGGCGATCGCCTCGTCGACCAGTTCGCCGGCCTTGGCAGGGTCTATCTGCTGGCGCAGCACCTTGCGTGCGGCTTCCATGGCGACGTCCACGGCCATGTTGCGGACCTCGGCGATCGCCTGCTTTTCCGCCTGATTGATGCGGTCCATCGCCTGGCGCTCGCGCAGGGCCAGCGACGCCTGCAGCTCGGCCTCGCCACGCGTGCGCAGACGCTCGGCCTCCGCCTTGGCCATCTCGACGATGGCCTGGGCGTCCTTCATCGCCTCGCGCTGCTTGCGCTGGTATTCGGCCAGGGCCGACTGCGCCTCGGCCCGCAGCTGACGGGCTTCCTCGATCGTCTGGGCGATGCGGACGGCGCGCGCGTCGAGCGATGTCGTCATCGCCACCCAGGCCTTCTTGGCGACGAGGGCAACGAAGATGACGAAGGAGACGGCGACCCAGAACTCCGGCGTCAGGTAGAACGGTTCGGAGCCGTGGGCGCCTTCGGTTGCGGCTTGGGCGACGGAAATCATCAGCGGGCTCCGATGGCGCTGTCGATCTCGCCCGACAGGCGGGAGGGATCGGCGGAAACGCCGGCGACCCGCGCGATGGCGGCGCCGGCCACGTCGGCGGCGACGGTCTTCAACTCGCCCATCGCCTGGGTGCGGGCAGCGGCGATGCGCTGCTCGGCCTCGGCGATGCGGGCCGCAATGGCTGCACTCGCCTCCTGCTGCCGCTTGGCCGCCGTCGCGTTGATGGCGTCGGTGGTCTCGCGGTAGAGCTCCTGCGCCTTGCCGCGGGCTTCGGCCAGCGACGCCTCGTAGGCGGCGATGATCTCCTCGGCATCACGCTTGAGCTGGGCGGCGCGGTCGAGATCCTCGGCGATCTTTTCCTGCCGTTCCTGCAGCACGTTGCCGACGCGCGGCAGCACCAGCTTCGACATGACGAAATAGAGCACCGCGAAAGTCACCACGAGCCAGAAGATCTGGCTCGGGAAACTGGAGGGGTCGAATTGCGGCATCAGCGCACCCGAAACGTCATGGTTCGCCTGCCGCCGGATTGCGCCGGCGGCCGGCGAAAACGGATTAGCTGAACAGCGCCATCAGGGCGACGATCAGGGCGAACAGCGCGATGGCTTCGGTCACGGCGAAGCCGATCCAGATGCTGGCGCCGATTTCGCCCTTCGAGGCCGGGTTGCGGGAGATGGCCGAGATGTAGCTCGCCCACACGTTGCCCACGCCGATGCCGGCGCCAATCATGCCGATCGCGGCGAGACCCGCGCCAACCAGCTTTGCAGCTTCTGCTTCCATTTTGATGCTCCTTGGGATCGAAAGGTTGTTCGGATTACGTATCGAAACCGGCCTGCCCGGCCAGCCTCAATGCATGTGGATAGCGTCGTTGAGGTAGATGCAGCTCAGGATGGTGAAGATGTACGCCTGCAGCACGGCGATCAGCAGCTCGAGCGCGGTGATGCCGACCAGCGCCGCCAGCGGCAGCCAGCCGCCGATCAGGCCCAGGGCCACCACGAAACCCGCCAGCACCTTCAGCATCACGTGGCCGACGGTCATGTTGGCGAAAAGACGAACCGAGAGGCTGATGGGGCGCGAGAGATAGGACACCAGCTCGATCGGCACCAGGATCACGGCGGTCCAAAGCGGCGCGCCGTGCGGAAACAGCATGCGGAAATAGTGCAGCCCGTGATGGGCGAAGCCGATGATCGTCACCGCCACGAATACCACCGCAGCCATCACGAAAGTGACCGCCAGGTGGCTGGTGAAGGTGAAGGAATAGGGGATCATGCCGAGCAGATTGCCGAACAGCACGAACATGAAGAGCGAGAAGATGAAGGGGAAATAGCGGCGGCCTTCGCTGCCGACGTTCTCGCGCAGCATGTTGGCGATGAACTCGTAGGAGAGTTCGACCATCGACTGCCAGCGGCCCGGGACCAGCGCCGCACGGCGCATGCCCAGACCCAGGAACAGCGAGGCGACGCCGACGGCGGCGATCATGGCCAGAGCCGAATTGGTGATGCCGATCGGCGTGCCGCCGATTTCGAACAGCGGCGTCAGGGTCTTGATCTCGAACTGCTGCAGCGGACTTGCCACGTCAACCCTCGTTCTGGCGTCTGGCGGCTTCCGCCGCCTTCTGCTCCGCTATGCGCCTGTCGTAAGCCTTGGCAGTGCGGATCACATTCATAAAGCCGGCTGCGGAGCCGACGACGAAGAACACGATCATCAGCCAGGGTTTCGTCCCCAGCCAGTAATCGAGCCCCAGACCGATCGCCGCGCCGACTATGACGCCGGCGACCAGTTCGAGCGCGATCCGCATGCCGATGCCGATTTTCTCGCTCGACTGTCGATCGCCGCGGGCTTCCGCCTTCCTGCCGGAGATCTCAGCCTGAGCTTCCCGCGCCGCCCGCAGTCGAGCATCGAAATCGCTGCCGCCGGGTGGCTGGTTTTCGGACATCAGTTTTGGACCGCGTTAACCCCTTTTTGACCACGTTTTCCGGCAATTGCCGCGCTCGCGAAGTCGGGGCGCACAATATTGACAGGGTTATGGCGTGTCAAGCCGGGGCGCTTGTGGGTTAAGTCCTTGATGCGCTTCTGAAATCGGCCCCGGTTTGGCGGTGAAACGGCATGTCGCAGGCACGCCGTGCGGGGTGTGGGCCGCAGCTCCTGGGGGCGGGCGGCAAAAAGCCGGGCGTCCTGCGACGCCCGGCTCCCGATTTTCCGTTTTGCCGCGATGCCGCTCAGGCGGCGTTGACGATGCGGTCGGCTTCCTGGAGATCGACCGAGACGAGCTGCGACACGCCGCGTTCGGTCATGGTGACGCCGAACAGGCGATGCATCTTGGCCATGGTCACGCGGTGATGCGTGATGATCAGGAAGCGCGTGTCGGCCTTGTCGGCGATCTCCTCGACCAGGTTGCAGAAGCGCTCGACATTGGCGTCGTCCAGCGGCGCGTCGACCTCGTCCAGCACGCAGATCGGCGCCGGATTGGTCATGAACACCGCGAACAGCAGCGCCAGCGCCGTCAGCGCCTGCTCGCCGCCCGACAGCAGCGACATGACCTGCAGCTTCTTGCCCGGCGGGCTGGCCATGATCTCCAGCCCGGCCTCGAGCGGATCCTCCGATTCTGTCAGGCGCAGCTGCGCCTTGCCGCCGCCGAACAGCTTGGTGAACAGCTCCTGGAAGTGGCGGTCGACCTGCTCGAAGGCGGCGACGAAGCGCTCGCGACCCTCGCGGTTCAGCCCGGCTATGCCCTGGCGCAACCGCGCGATGGCTTCGACCAGATCGTCGCGCTCGGCCGTCATGGCGCCGATCTGCTGCTCCATCTCGCCCGCTTCCTCCTCGGCGCGCAGGTTGACCGCGCCCATGGTCTCGCGTTCGTGGATCAGCCGCTCGACGCGGTGCTCGGCCTTCTCCATTTCGGGCAGGCCTTCGAGACTGTCGACCCCGGCCACTTCCATGACCTGCTCCGGCTCGCAGCGCAGCCGCTCGCGGATGCGTTCGATGACGGCGACGTGATGCTCGTCGGCCTGCTCGACCTGGGCCTCGCGGCGGACGCGGGTCTCGCGCGCCTGCGCCAGCTCGGCTTCGACCTGCTTCAGGGCGCGATCAGCCTCGGCCAGCCGCGACTCGGCTGTGGCGAGAATGTCGGCCGCCTGGCGGCGTTCGGCGTCGGCTTCGGCGATGGCGCCCAGCAGCTTTTCGCGCTGTTCGGCGATCTGCGCCGGTTTGGAGTCGAGCTCCGCCAGCTGCGCTTCGACGCCGGCGCGGCGCTGCTCGAGTTCCTCGATCTGACGCGCCGACTGATCGGCCCGGGTTTGCCAGTTGCCGCGCTCGATCTCGATCTGCCGCAGGCGCTGGGCGCGGGCGGCGGCCTCGCGCTGCAGCCTTTCGTGTGCCGCCTGGCGTTCGACCAGCAGGGCGCGCAGTTCGCCGGCGCGCTCGCGATCGGCCTGGGCCCTGGCGCGCAGCGCGTCGAGGTCGATGAAGTCGCGGCGCTCGGCCTCGCGGCCGCCGAGCCGGCCGCTTGCCTCGCCGGTTTCCTGATCGAGCCGGCCGATCTGCTCGGCCAGCGCCTGCAACCGCGACGTCGCCGCATTGGCCTGCTGCTGCAGGCGGGTCTGCGCCTGACGCCTCTGGGCCAGCGCGGCTTCCGCCTCGCGCACCGCCTGGCGGGCGGACTGGGCGCGCTCCTGCGTGTCCTGCAGCGCGGCGCGGATGGCGCCGTACTGGCGTTCGATCTCGGCCCATTCGGCTTCCGACACTTCGACTTCGCCGCGCAGATCGTTGAGGCGATTGCGCTGCGCCAGTCGCGTCGCGGCCGCGGTCGGTGCGCCGGCCTTGACGGTGAACCCGTCCCAGCGCCACACCGCTCCGTCGCGGCTGACCAGAATCTGTCCCGGAGCCAGCGAGGACTGCAGCGCCTCGCCGGCCTCCTGGGTGGCGACCACGCCGATGCGCGCCAGCCGGCGATCGAGCTCGGCGGGGCCCTGCACGTAACGCGACAGGGCAACGGCCTCGCCCGGCAGCGCGCCGGCGGCGTGGGTCGGCGGCAGGCTGCGCCAGAACACCGGCGCTCCCGAATCGCCAGACGCCAGCAGGTCCTCGCCGAGTGCGGCGCCCAGCGCCAGCTCGTAGCCTGGTGTGACGCTGACGGCGTCGATCAGCTTCGGCCACAGATCGCCGCCATTGGCGGACAGCAGCTCGGCCAGCGCGCCGGCCTCGGCCCGCAGCTTGGCAAGCTGCGTCGCCGCTTCCTGCAGCCGGCCCTGGGCGGCGTTGGCCGCCTGCTCGGCCTCGGTGCGATCGTGGTCGGCGCGTTCGGCGTCGGTCTGCGCCGTCTCAAGCGCCTGGGCCGCAGCGGCGACGGCCGCTTCGGCATCGGCCAGCGCCGGCATGGCGGCGATTTCGCTTTCGACCGCCGCCTTCTGCTCGCTCACCGTGCGATGGCGCTCGCCCAGTCGGCCCAGCCGCTCGCCCAGTTCCTCGATTTCGCGCAGCACGGCGGCCTGCATGGCGCCGTCGCGCGCGATCTGGCCGGTCAATTCCTCCAGCGCGCGGTCGGCGGCGGCAACGTCGGCCCGAGCCGTTTCCAGCGCCGCCATTGCCGCCTCATGCAACGCCGCCTCGCCGGACTGCGCCTCGAGCGCCGTAGAGGCTTCGGCCTCCAGGTCGGTCAGCGCCGCCTGCGCATCGCCCAGCCGGTCGCCCTCGCGGCCGCGATCGGCCTCGATCTGCATCAGCCGTGTGCGACCTTCCTCGCGTGCCGTCTCGACCCGGCGTTCTTCGGCATCAAGCGCCTCGGCGGCGACGTTCAGGCGTTGCAGGCGGGCGGCGGCGCCGGCCTCGTTCTGGCGCAGCTCCGGCAGCGCCGACGCCGCGTCGGCCTGGGCCGTGGCGGCAAGCCCGGCCAGTCGCGTCAGATCGGCGACGGCGGCCTCGGCTTCGCGCAGCCGCTCGGCGGCTTCGGCCCGTTCGCGCTCGCCGGCGGCGAGCTTGAGGGCCAGAAGCTGGGCCTCTGCGCGGCGGATATGGTCTGAGAGATTGCGGTAGCGGCTGGCCTGGCGCGCCTGCTTCTTGAGCTGCTTGAGCTGCTCTTCGAGGGTCTGCAGCACGTCCTGCACGCGCGTCAGGTTGGTTTCCGCCGCGCGCAGGCGCAGTTCGGCCTCGTGACGACGGGCATAGAGGCCGGTGATGCCGGCAGCCTCGTCGATCAGGTGGCGGCGATCGGTCGGCTTGGCGTTGATGATGGCGCCGATGCGGCCCTGGCTGACCAGTGCCGTCGAGCGCGCGCCGGTGGCGGCGTCGGCGAACATGGTCTGCACGTCGCGGGCGCGCACGTCGTGGCCGTTGATCTTGTAGTTCGAGCCCATGCCGCGTTCGATGCGGCGCACGACCTCGAGGTCGTCGCTGTCGTTGAATGCGGCGGGCGCGGTGCGCTTGCGGTTGTCGAGCTTCAGGGTCACTTCGGCGATGTTGCGGGCCGGCCGCTGCGCGGTGCCGCCGAAGATCACGTCCTCCATTTCCGAACCGCGCATCTGCTTGGGCGAGGTCTCCCCCATCGCCCAGCGCAGCGCCTCCACCAGGTTCGACTTGCCGCAGCCGTTCGGCCCGACCACACCGGTCATGCCCGGCTCGATGCTGAGCTCGGTGGTTTCGACGAAGGATTTGAACCCCGAAAGGCGAAGCTTGTTGAATTGCACTGTTTTTCTACTTCACGCGTTGCTTGTTGCGGGCGCCGCAGCGGCCCCTTCCGCTGCGGCGTTGGTGCGGCTCACTCGAGCAGCGGGTCGATGATCTTGCGGTAGTCGTCGATCGGACGGACGCCGGGATAGGGCTTGCCGTCGATGAAGATGGTCGGCGTCGATTCGACCCCGATCGATTCGCCGCCCTGGCGTTCGGCGATGATGGCGGCGAAAGCCGCCTTGTCGTCCTGGCAGGCGCGGAACTTCACCTCGTCGATGCCCAGCAGGCGTCCGGCCTTGGACAGCGCATCCAGCGGATCCTTGGCGCCGGCCCATTGCCGTTGCGTCTGGAACAGCATGTCGATCATGGCGAAGTACTGGTTGGGCGCCACGCATTCGGCCAGCAGCGAGGCCTGCGCCGCCACCCGGTCGAGCGGGAAGTCGCGGAACACCAGCTTCGCCTTGCCCGTCTCGATATAGAGCTTCTTGAGATCGGGCAGGATGGTGGTGTGGAAGCCGGCGCAATGGGGGCAGGTCATCGAGGCGTATTCGATGATCGTGACCTTGGCGTTGGGATCGCCCAGCACTCGGTCGGTCGGCTGCACTTTCATCAAGTCGGGGGCCTGGGCACGGGCCGGCCCTGCCAGCACGCCCGAAACGACCGAGGCAGCGCCTGCCGCCACCACGAGACCGGCAGCCGATCGCAGCACTCGTCGACGGCTAAAACTCAATATCTCAGGCATTTACGCCCTCCTGTCACACAACATCTTGCGTTTCGTGGACCAAGAGAGTCAATCGGACTCCCACCCGATGTTTTCCACATCGGGCGTCCCGACCGTGGCGGGCAACCGGGGCGAATTCGGGGCAGCGGCGTTGACGTTTTCGTCAACCAGGTCAGGCGTCTGGCTCTACTCGTCGTCCTCGAACAGCATGTCGGCGACGTAGGGATTGGTCTTGCGCTCCCAGCCGAAGGTCGAGGTCTGGCCGTGGCCGGGAACGAAGGTGATGTCGTCGCCGCGCGGGAACAGCTTGCCGCGGATCGAGCGCACCAACTCCTCCGCATCGCCCCGGGGAAAATCGCTGCGCCCGACCGAGCCGCGGAACAGCACGTCGCCAACGAAGGCGATCTTCATCTCCGGCTGCACGAAGACGACATGGCCCGGCGTATGGCCGGGGCAGTGCACGACGTCGAACGGCACCTCGCCGACGGTGACGGTATCTCCATCGCCCAGCCAGCGGTCGGGCACGAACGGCTTCTCCTTGGGAAAACCGTACTTGCTGCCGGCGTTGGGCAGGTCCTCGATCAGGTAGAGATCGTCCGGGTGCGGCCCCTCGATCCTGACGCCGAACTCGTTGGCCAGCGAACCGGCCGCAGTGGCGTGATCGAGATGGCCATGCGTCAGCAGCACTTTTTCCAGCGTCACGCCCTGATCGGCGATCGCCTGGCGCAGCACCGGCAGATCGCCGCCGGGATCGACCGCGGCCGCGCGTTTGGTCTTCTCGCACCACACCAGCGAACAGTTCTGCTGGAACGGCGTGACGGGAATGATGAGGCATTTCAGCATGATGGCCCCGACAATATAGGAGCGCGGCGGCGAAACAACAGGGTTCAGCCGCCCTTGGCGATGGCGGCCGCCAGCCGTTTCAGCGCCGCCCGCAAATCGCCATCGGCCACAGTCTCGACCTCGCGCTCCATCGCCTGCCGGGTGCGCTGATCGAGCGGCGGCGCGGGCTGGCGGTGCGACTTGCGTGCCGGCAGCGGGCCCTGGGACAGGACGATGCGATCGATAGCGCGGTAGCCGAAGAAGGCGTTGATGCGATCGACAAGCTCGCTCTGGCGGTGTTGCAGTTCCAGCGCCGCCACACCGGAGCAGCGAATGCGCAAGGTGGCGGCCCGCTCGGTTTCCTGCTTGCCGCGCGGCAGTCCCAGCAGCTTTTCGGGCAGCGACTGGTCGCCGACGTCGCGGCCGGCAATGTCGGGCCATACCGCGCGCAACTGGGCCAGCGGCGCGCGTTTGCCCGCGTATTTTCCCGTAATTTTCGGCAGTGCCGCGCCGACGCTGCGCAGCTGGCCCCGCCTCACGTTCTCCGGTTCGTTCACGTCCGCTCGCTACCTTTCCCTGCCGCGCGCTATGGTAGCGCCCATGCCGCCGCGCCAGAAGCCGTCGTCGCAGGAATCGAACACCGCGGAAATGCCGGACATCGCACCGGGGTTGCTCGCCTGGTACGACCGCCATCGCCGCACCCTGCCGTGGCGCGCCAGCCCCGGTGAAACCGGCGATCCCTATCGCGTCTGGCTGTCGGAGATCATGCTGCAGCAGACCACGGTGGCGACGGTCGGCCCGTATTTCGCGCGGTTCCTCGAGCGATGGCCCGACGTGCGGGCGCTGGCCGATGCGCCGCTCGACCATGTGCTGCAGCAATGGGCCGGGCTGGGCTATTACGCGCGCGCGCGCAACCTGCACAAATGCGCCGTCGTGGTAGCACGCGATCTCGGCGGCGTCTTTCCCGATACCGAGGAAGGTCTGCAGCGATTGCCGGGCGTCGGCGCCTATACCGCCGCCGCCATCGCCGCCATCGCCTTCGGCCGCAGCGCCAACGTCGTCGACGGCAATGTCGAGCGCGTCATGGCGCGCCTGCATGCCGAGGAAACGCCGCTGCCCCATGCCAAGCCGCGCCTGAAAGCGCTGGCCGCCCAGCACGTTCCGCAAGAGCGCGCCGGCGACTATGCCCAGGCGCTGATGGATCTGGGCGCCACGATCTGCACGCCGCGCAAGCCGAAATGCGTGATCTGCCCGCTGGTCGATGTCTGCGTCGCCCGCCGGCTAGGCATTCAGGAAACCTTTCCGCGTCGGACCCAGAAGGCCGAAAAGCCGACGCGCTACGGCATGGCTTTCGTGCTGCAGCGTGCCGACGGCGCCATTCTGCTACGGCGACGGGAGGAAAGGGGGCTGCTCGGCGGCATGATGGAGGTGCCGTCGAGCGACTGGCTGACGCGCATTCAGCCGCCGCAGGAACTGATGGCGGCGGCGCCTGTCGATGCCGGATGGACGGAACTGCCGGGCGTGGTGCGCCACACCTTCACTCATTTCCATCTCGAGCTGCGCGTCGTTGCCGCGATCGCGCGATCGCGGGCGAAGACGGACGGCGATTTCGTGCCGCTCGATGCGCTGGGCGGGCAGGCGCTGCCCAGCGTGATGCGCAAGGTCCTCGATCACGCCATGATGCATCTGGCGCGGCCGCCGTCGCTTCGCAGCGCGTGAAGGGAGAAATTCGTGGCCGACGATTACTGGAAAGAGCCGCCCTACGTGCCGTGCCATGGCGATCTCTTCGGACTCGGCGTGGCGCTGGTGCCGCGCCGTCCGGACGAGGAATTCGCGGTGCTCGATATCGGCAGCGGCTCGGGTGCTTTCGCCGCTCAGATCGCCCGCGCCTTCTCCAAGGCAAGGCTGACCCTGCTGGAGCCTGACGAAAAACTGCTGCGCAAGTCGCTGTCGCGGCTGGGGCCGGACGCGGCGCGGGCCGACGCCGTGGTTCTGGACTGGACGGTCGAGGATCCGCCGGGCAGTCACGACGTGGTCAGCATCGTGCTCTCGACGCATGCGCTGGATGCCGAAGAGCGCGGCGAGCTTTATGAGGCGGCGTTCGGCGCGCTGCGGCGCAACGGATTGCTGCTGCTGATCGAGCGTGTCAAGGCGGGCACGCCGGCGGTCGACCAGGCCTATCGCAGCGCCTGGCAGCAGCAGGTGCTGGCAGGCGGCGGCGATGCGGCGCTGGCGGCGCAGCACCTGGCCGATCTGAAGCCGGATGGTCTGGGCACGGTGGCCGACGAACTCGCCGCCGTATCGAGCGCGGGCTTCGTCGAGGTCAATTGCTGGTACCAGAATCTTTCCTACGCACTGATAACCGGCGTAAGGCCGATCTGAAATGCTGCCCGCGATCACCGTTCTCCTCGTTTGCCAGCTGATCGGCGAGGTGATCGCTCGCACGCTGAACCTGCCGCTGCCGGGACCGGTTATCGGCTTGGCGCTGCTGCTTGGGGTCCTGGCGATCCGCGGCCGCGAACCCGAGGCGCTCGGCCGGACATGCGACGAGCTGCTGCAGCATCTGTCGCTGCTGTTCGTGCCGGCCGGAGTGGGCGTACTGGTTTATCTCGGGCTGATCGCCGATCAATGGTTCGCCATTATGGCCGCGTTGCTGGGCAGCACGGTGCTGGGTCTGATCGTCACCGCGCTGGTCCTGCGGGCGCTGCTGCCGCCGCTCGAGAACGAGGCGGAGAAGTGAGTGGAGATCTGGCCAGGCTCTGGGTCTACCTCGCCGCCGATCCGCTGCTGTGGCTGACGTTGACGCTGGTCGCCTATCAGGGCGGGCTGTGGCTGCACCGCCGCTTCGGCGGGAACCCGCTGCTCAATCCGGTGCTGATCGCCGTGCTGCTGCTGGTCGGCATCGTGCTGGGAACCGGGGTGCAGTATCGCGACTACTTCGCCGGCGCGCAGTTCGTGCACTTCCTGCTCGGCCCGGCGACGGTCGCGCTGGCCGTGCCGCTGTTCCGTCAGCTTGCCGGGGTACGGCGCGCTCTGCCGGCGCTTGCCGCGGCGCTGCTTGCCGGTTCGCTGACGGCGGCCGGCAGCGCCGTCCTCATCGGCTGGCTGCTCGGCGCCGACCGCCAGACTCTCCTGTCGCTGGCCCCAAAATCCGCCACGACGCCGATCGCCATGGGCGTGGCTGAGCAGATCGGCGGGTTGCCGTCGCTGACGGCGGTACTGGTGATACTGACTGGCATCGTCGGCGCTGTGATCGCCACGGCGACGCTCAATTTCATCGGCGTCACGGACTGGCGGGCGCGCGGTTTCGCGGTCGGCACCGTGGCGCACGGCATTGGAACGGCACGCGCCTTCCAGGTGCATCCCACGGCCGGTGCCTATGCCGGGCTGGCGATGGGCCTCAACGGCCTGCTGACGGCGGTGGCGCTGCCGGCCCTGCTTCGTCTGACGGAGTAGGCGTCAGTTCATCCGCGCGCGGATCTGCTGGCGCAGCGTGTCGATCGGCAGCAGCTGACCTTCGGCGTCGAAATGCCAGAAGGTCCAGCCGTTGCAGGCCGGCGCGCCCTGCACTGCGGCGCCCACCTGGTGGATCGAGCCGCGATGCTGGCCGAAGCGGCCGCTGGAAACGATGGTGCCATCGGCCTTGACCCGGGCGTTGAAGCGGCGCGCGTCGTCCGACAGCACCGAACCCGGCATCAGCAGACCGCTCTCGACCACGACGCCGAATGGAATGCGCGGCTCGGCGCGCTTCGACGGCGTCGGCAGCACGTCGTCCTCGGGCAGGGGCTCGATCGAGTCGATCCGGGCGGCGGCCATGGTCGCGTATTCCTTCTCGCGTTCGATGCCGATGAAGCGGCGGCCCAGCCTCTTGGCCACCGCGCCCGTGGTGCCCGATCCCAGGAAGGGATCGAGCACCAGGTCGCCGCGGTTGGTGGAGGAGAGGATCACACGCCACAGCAGGGCCTCGGGCTTCTGCGTCGGATGGGCCTTGCGGCCGTCGATCTTCAGGCGTTCGCCGCCCGAGCAGATCGGCAGCACCCAGTCCGAACGCATCTGGATTCCTTCGTTGAGCGCCTTCATCGCCTCGTAATTGAAGGTGTAGCGCTTCTGCTTTCTGTCGCGGGCGCACCAGATCAGCGTCTCATGCGCGTTGGTGAACCGCTTGCCGCGGAAGTTCGGCATCGGGTTGGACTTGCGCCACACCACGTCGTTGAGAATCCAGAAACCCAGATCCTGCAGCGCCGTGCCGATGCGGAAGACGTTGTGGTAGGAGCCGATCACCCACAGTGAACCGCTCGGCTTCAGCACGCGTCGCGCCTCCGCCAGCCAGGCGCGGGTGAAGCGGTCGTAGGCGGCGAAATCGTCGAACCGATCCCAGTCGTCGTCGACGGCGTCGACCTTGCTGTTATCCGGTCGCAGCAGATCGCCGCCGAGCTGCAGGTTGTAGGGCGGGTCGGCGAAAATCATGTCGATCGACGCGGCCGGCAGCTTCGCCAGCTCCGCGACGCACTCGCCGACGATGATGCGCTCTGTCCCCATGACCGGCCCGCCTGCCCCTCGAATTCAGGTGCGGGAGGACTGCTCCCGCCTTGCCGGTCCCCGTGCCCCTATCCCCAAAGCCACGGTCGCAAGCAAGGCGCACAGAGTGAGTCATCTCGACTCGCGCCGTCAAGATTCTTCTATTGGAATCAATTACTTATTATGGTTATCCACAAGATGTGGTGAGTCCGAATCGTGAACGACTCAATCCCTTCGATGGCCGGCGGCGACGGCGAACAGCGGCATGGGCATGAAGCTCATGCGGTGGTGCTGGCTGGGGCCGTACTGGTCGATGGCGGCGCGGTGTTCAGGCGTGCCATAGCCGGCGTTGCGCTCCCAGCCATAGACGGGATGATCGCCGGCCAGTTCGCGCATCAGCCGGTCGCGCGTCACCTTGGCGATGATCGAGGCGGCGGCGATGGAGAGCGAGCGCGCATCGCCGCCGATCACCGTGCGCACGGCGCATCCGAGCTGGCGCGGCACCTGGTTGCCGTCGACCAGCGCCAGGTCGGGCGCCGCCGGCAGGCCGCTCACGGCGCGCTGCATGGCGATGAACGTGGCCTGCAGTATGTTGACGCGGTCGATCTCCTCGACGCTCGCCATGCCGATGGAGATCGTCACCGACGCGCAATCGTGCAGGCGGGCGAAAACCTCCTCGCGCTCCTCCGCCGTCAGTTTCTTGGAGTCGTCGATCATGCGCGCGAGCCGTCGCGGTATCGAAAGGTCGCGCACGATCACCGCCGCGGCCGTCACGGGTCCGGCCAGCGGCCCGCGGCCGGCCTCGTCGATGCCGGCGACGATGCCCTGGCATTCGCGCTCGATCCTGAATGTCGGCATGCCGCGCCGCTGTTGCCTTCGCCAATGGGTCGGGCCCATCCTGTGCAAATGAGCTTTGCCGCGCAACAGTCCAAAGTCGTGGATATCCTGGCCGCCGACGCCGGCGCCATGGCGCAGCTGCGCGCCGTCCGCTCGCTCGATCTGCCCGACTGGTGCATTGCCGGCGGTTTCGTGCGCAATCGCGTGTGGGATGCGCTGACGGGCCAGAGCGAGGAGTTCCCCGCCGATACCGACGTGCTGTTCTTCGACCCGGCGGATTGTTCGCGCGAACGCGAGGCGGCGCTGGAGGCCGCGCTGGGGCAGATCCTGCCGCAGATCGACTGGCAGGTGCGCAACCAGGCGCGCATGCACCAGTTCAACGGCGATCCGCCCTATCGCGATACCGCCCACGCCATGACCTTCTGGCTGGAAACCTGCACGGCCGTCGGCGCGCGCCTGACGGGGGACGACCGGATCGAACTGGTGGCGCCGCAAGGGCTGGACGATCTGCTGGCGCTGGTGTTCCGGCCGACCGAGTCGGGACGCAAGCACTACGCCGCCTATCGCGAGCGGATCGACACCAAGCCGTGGCGCCGGCGCTGGCCCATGGCGACCTTCATCCTCTAGAGGCATTGATGTTCGTCGGCAAACTCGAAGAATCGAATGGAATGGTGGTCTGGGGGATGGACAGCATCGCCTCGATCGCGTCGGCGCATGAGGGCTGCATCGTTCTGACGGGCTCGCATGGCGGGCAGAGCGCGGGCGAATACGCGCTGAAATATCCGCTGCGCGCGGTGCTGTTCAACGATGCCGGCATCGGCAAGGACGAAGCCGGCGTGGTGGCGCTGGCCATGCTGCAGGACAAAGGGGTAGCTGCGGCCGCCATCGCCCATACCACCGGCCGCATCGGCGATGCGCTCGACATGTGGGACCACGGCTATCTCTCGCGCGTCAACGAGGCGGCGAAGCAGGCGGGCCTGGAAGAGGGCATGAGCGCGCGCGAGGCGGCGCGGCGGCTGGCCATCTACAGCAGCGAGAGCTGACCGCCATTGCGTTCGGCGATGGCGTCGGCCGGGACCGTGAATTTCCCGGTATCGAGGCGGAAGCGGTCGACGTTGAGGCCGAGCTGGCGGCAGGCGCGATCGAAACGCTGGGCCAGCAGCTGCGCCACGGGACCGTCGCCCTTCATGCGCTGGCCCCATTCGGGATCGTAGTCGCGCCCGCCGCGCATCTGGCGCACCAGGCTCATGACCCGGGCGGCGCGGTCAGGCACATGAGCTTCCAGCCATTCGCGGAACAGATCCTTGATCTCCAGCGGCAGCCTCAGCAATACGTAGCCCGCTCGCCTGGCGCCGCGCTTGTGGGCTTCCTCCAGGATAGTCTCGAGCTCGTGGTCGTTGAGTGCCGGTATCATCGGTGCGGCCATCACGCCGACCTGGATGCCGGCATTGGCGAGCGCCTCGATTGCGTCCAGCCGGCGGCGCGGGGTCGAGGCGCGCGGTTCCATGGTGCGGGCAAGCTCCGCGTCCAGCGTCGTCACCGACAGAAAGCACTCGACCAGGTCGTCCTGCGCCAGCTCCTTCAGTATGTCGATGTCGCGGGTGATCAGATGGTTCTTGGTGACGATGCCGGTCGGGTGCCGGAAATCGGCCAGGGTGCGCAGGATCGAGCGCGTGATCTGCATCTGGCGCTCGGCCGGCTGGTAGGGATCGGTGTTGGTGCCCATGGCGATCATCTGGCAGCGGTATTTCGGATCGCTCAGTTCCTTGCGCAGAAGCTTCGCCGCTTCCGGCTTGAACAGAATGCGTGTCTCGAAATCGAGGCCGGGCGAGAAGCCCAGCCAGGCGTGCGAGGGCCGCGCGAAGCAGTAGACGCAGCCATGCTCGCAGCCGCGATAGGGATTGATCGAACGGTCGAACGGCACGTCGGGCGAGGTGTTGCGGGCGATGACGGTGCGGCTGGCGTCCTTGACCAGCGTCGTCCGCAGCGGCGGCAGCATCTCATCCTCGTCGGGCGTCGAGCTCCAGCCGTCGTCGGTCGCCAGCCGCACTTCCTTCTCGTAGCGATTCGTACGGTTGGACACCGCCCCGCGGCCCTTGCGCGCCTGATCGGGCAGCGGCGCGTCGAGGTCGGTAGGCAGGTATGTCGGGGTGCGGTTCATGGCCGATTCAAGCCATCTCGCACGGAACAAAACAAGAACAAATATCGGGATGGAAAATCAGCGCGTTAGGACGCCAGCAATTCGCCGTCGAGCCATTCCGCGCGAATCCGTTGCACCGCCCGCGGCCGATAGAGGTCGGCAATGACGGCGCGGGCGTGCGCTCTCATTTCCGGGGACAGGCCCGAATCGCTCCAGCGATCAGGTTCGGTGCCGGCATAGGCGGGATCGGTCTGCACCGACCAGCGCGCCATGAAGGTCATGGTGCGCAACCAGGTCATGCGCCGCAGCGGCAGCAGACAGGGACGCAGACGGTCCGCGCGGTCGCGCCCGATCAGTTCGAGATAGCGGCGATAGAATGAGGCTACGGCTTGGAGCGGCAGGACCAGATCGACATCGCGATCCCAGCGCGTCGAGGTTTCCAGCGTCGCATGCGCCAGATCGATTGCCGCCGCACCGTAGTGGACCTTCTCCATGTCGACGAACCAGGCCTTGCCGGCGTCGTCGACGAGAAAATTCCCAGGATGAGTATCGGCCAGCGCCAGCACCGTTTCGGGAATGCCCCGCCCGCTCGAACGCGCATGGGCGCGCGCGAATTCCAGCTCATCCTTCAGCGCCCGGCGGACCTCGTCGGCGATCTGCATTCTGTCGACGAACGGAGCGTTGGCTTCGATCGCCTGCAGCAGCGCCACGACCGGATCGGGCGGAAAGGGAATTGGCGCGGCCTGCTCAGGCGCCGGCACGGGCAGCGAATGGATGGCGGCAAGGCTATGCGCCATCAGATCGAGTTCGGCCGGCAGGCGCGGCACGCGGCCATCGATGCGGTCGACGATCAGCAGGCCGCCGGGCATCGCCCCACTCTGCAGCACGACGTCGAACAGGCGCGGTGTGACCTTGCTTGGCGCGCAGCGTCGGAATGCCTCGGCCTGAAGCTGCAGCCGGCTGGCGGCGGTCGGATCGCCGGGGAAGGCGTAGGCGATGCGCACGACCAGATTGCGGCCGTCGATCGGCGGCACGATGGCGACATGGCCGTGCGCGGTGCCCTTGCTCGACAGCGGTGTCAGGTCCCCCTCGCGCAGGGCGGCAAGGGCCGGCACGCGATGGAGCTCGCGCAGCAAGGGTAAAAGATCCGACATGGTCGAAGTCTAGCCGCTGCGCGGGGGCTTGCCTTCGTTCAATCGCGGCAGCAGCTCGGCGAAATTGCAGGGCCGGAAGCGGATGTCGAGCTGGTGTTTCAGTATCTCGTCCCAGCCGTCGCGGCAGGCGCCCGGCGAGCCCGGCAGGGCGAATAGATAGGTGCCGCCGGCGACGCCGGCGGTGGCGCGCGACTGGATGGTCGAGGTGCCGATCTTCTGGAAGCTGATCCAGCGGAACAGCTCGCCGAAGCCGTCGATGCGCTTCTCATAGACGCTCTCGAAGGCTTCCGGGGTGACGTCGCGGCCGGTGACGCCGGTGCCGCCGGTGGCGATCACCACCTCGATGGCCGGATCGTCGATCCAGGCGCGCAGCTGCGCCACGATCCTGTCGGCGTCGTCGGTGACGATGGCGCGGGCCGCGAGATGATGGCCTGCATTCTGCAGGCGTTCGACGAGCACGGGGCCTGATCGATCGTCGGCCTCGCTGCGGGTGTCGGAAACGGTCAGGACCGCAATGTTGACCGGCCTGAACTGCCGCGATTCATCGACTGCCACCTGTGCTCTCCGATCCGCTCGCCTGGGCGAAGCCGCCGCCGACCTTGTTGTCCACCGAGACATAGAGGGGCCAGCGATGCGAGGCAAGGGCATCGAGGGTCGGCGTTTCCTGGGACAGACGCATCTTGTAGATCCAGAAATTCGCCATCACCCGCTCGATGAACAGCCGCGTTTCGCGCACGGGAATCGAAGCGATGAACAGCAGCGGGTCGTCGTTGTAGTTAACCTCGCGCTGCCAGCGCGCCAGCTTGGTGGGACCGGAATTGTAGGCGGCCGCGACGAGGAACAGGTTGGGGCCGATGGCGCCGTATTCCATCAAATAGTACAGATAATGCTGGCCCAGCATCATGTTGACTTCCGGCTGGTACAGCCGGCGCGCATCGGCGGGCGATCCGACGCGCTTGGCCATGGCGCGGGCCGTCACCGGCATGAGCTGCATCAGTCCGGCGGCGCCGGCGCGGCTGCGGGCCCGCGGGTTGAAAGCCGATTCCTGACGGATGAAAGCGTAGACCAGCGCCGGATCGACGATGAAACCGTTCTTCGGCCGCCATTCCGGCACCGGGTACAGCGCCGCATCCAGACCCCGGATCGAATTGCGCAGCGAATCGTCGCGCACCGAGTTGGCGACGCGCAGCGCCAGGTCGGGCAGCTTGCCGTCCTCGGCGAGGGCCAGAACGGCCGATATCACCGACGGGTCGGCATCGAGGGTCAGCGAATGCAGTTCGCGCTCCGCCCGCTCGACCTCGCCCGCTTCGAGCAGCGCGAGGCCTCGCCTGCCGGCGCGATCGCCCGCCACCAGATCGAACTGCGCCCGCGTCAGCGTCAGCGGCGCCCACAGGAAACCGGGGTCGGCGCCGATCGTCCGCAGCGCCAGGATGCCGTAGAAGGTGCGCGGATGCGCCGCCGCCTTGCGCATCCAGGGATTGTAGAGCTCGGGATTGCCGGCCAGCAGGTTGGCGCGCGCCGCCCAGAAAGCGCCGGCCGACGCATTCCACGGCGAGATGTCGGGCGCATCGGCCAGGATCTGGAAGCGCCGCGCCGCCTCGCTGAAGGCGCCCAGCCGCCAGGCCGCCAGTCCGGCGGTCCAGTTCGCCATGACCGCCTCGTCGCCCGCGGCGTCGAGCGCCGTGCCTAGCGCCAGCTCGTCGTCCTTGCCCGACAGGAACAGCCGCACGGCGATGCCGGCGCGCATGCGGTCGATCTCGCCATCGGTGAAAAGCGCCGAGGCATCCTCGCTTTCGAGCAGACGCAATGACTGGGTGAAGCTCTCACGCGCGGCCAGCGTCTCGATCTTCTTGCGCAGCGCGTTGGCGCGGGCCCGATCGCGGCTGGAAAGCTTTTTCGTTTCCGGCTCCGGCGTCGTCGCCTGCGGCGTGCCGACGGTCGAGCGGGTTATGAAGCTGGACGGCGTCGGTTCGGGCGCGCCGGCCGGCCGACGTTTCAACGCCAGGCGATAGATGCGCGGCGCGTCGGGATGGTCGGAGTAGGTCGCCAGCCATTCCGCCAGCTCCGCGTAACGCGAGCGGTAGCTGTCGTGCAGATAGCGCTGGGCCAGGACATGACCCAGCAGCATGTGGTCCTGCAGTCGTCCTATCTCGGCGTCGGCGCGCTTCCAGTCGCCGTCGTCCTGGGCATCGAAAATACGCCGATAGCGCTCACCGTCCTCCGGCGACATGATGCGGCCGAAGGCGAAGCTGCGCTGCTCGGCGTCGCGCTCGGTGGTCGGACCGACGCCGTCGCGTGAGGCGGCTTCGTTGTGCGGCGTTCCGCCATAGGCGGCCGGCGCCATGACGCACAGCGCAAGCGCCGTCGCCGCAGCCGGCAATGTGATGCGCCAGCTCCGGCGCGATCTGCTGAACCCCATCTCGTTCGGTCCGGTTTTTTTGGGCCGATTCTTCCCTGCGAACCGGAGACTGCCGGCCGCGCTCGTGTCGGGGCAAGCTTTTATTCGGGCTCGAATGGTGTCGGCCCTAGATGTTGCCGGCGCGCCCGCAGCGCCAACCATATCTGCCTTGTCGTTGTCGTCAGCCCGCCATCAGGACGTCAAGGCGGGCGCGAATGGCGAGGAGGTCGCGCCACGCTTCGCGCTTCTGCGCCGGCGAACGCAGCAGGTAGGCAGGATGGAAAGTCGCCATTGTCGGAATCGTGCTCTCCAGCCCCGGCGGTCCGTATTCGAACCAGCGCCCGCGCAATTTCATGATGCCGTCGCTGGTCGCCAGCATCGTCTTGGCCGCGACGCCGCCGGCCAGCACGATCAGCCTGGGCCGCACCAGCGCGACATGGCGCTCGATGAAGGGCATGCAGAGCGCGATCTCGCCGGAAGTCGGTGTGCGGTTGCCGGGCGGCCGCCATGGCAGGATATTGGTTATGTAGAAGCCGGTCTGCCGGTCGAGGCCGATCTGCGCCAGCATTCGGTCGAGCAATTGTCCGCTTACCCCGACGAAGGGCTTGCCGACGCGGTCCTCGTCGGCGCCCGGCGCCTCGCCAATCACCATCACCGGCGCCTGCGGATTGCCGTCGGAAAAAACGGTGTTCTTCGCCGTGCGCTTGAGGGCGCAGGCCTCGAAGGCCGCGATCGCCGCGTGCAGGGCGTCCAGCGTGCCGGCCGCCAACGCCGCGGCGCGCGCATCGTCGACCGCGGCGGGCGACTCTAGCGGCACCGACATCGCCGCGGGCGCCGCCTCGCGGCTGGTCGCCGCCGGTCGAACGGCGGGCGCGACAGCCTCGCGCGACGCCGCAGGCTGCGGCGCCGGTGTGCGCGTCACCGCATCGGCGCTGCGGGCGTAGCGATCGACCGGCGCATCCTCGATCGCCTCGTCGACGCCTGCATCCCGCCAAAAGGCCAGAATTGCGGCAATATCGCCCGAATTTTCGACGGGATTAGGCATGGCCTCGCTGGGGCTGGTAGGTTATTTCTTTCCGGCGCGCGACATGGTCCTGCCGGGCCCGTCGCGCGAACAAATAACCAAAAAGGTCGTTCGAGGAGTATCCCATGACGCGCGAGGCAATGGAATACGATGTCGTCATCGTCGGCGCCGGTCCGGCCGGGCTCAGCGCCGCCATCCGGCTGCGCCAGCTTTCCGCCGAAAGCGGACACGAGGTCAGCGTCTGCGTCATCGAGAAGGGCTCCGAGGTCGGCGCGCATATCCTTTCTGGCGCCGTGATCGATCCGATGGCGCTGAATGAACTGTTTCCCGACTGGAAGGAAAAGGGCGCGCCGGTCCACACGGCGGTCACCGAAGACCGTTTCATGTTCCTGACCGAGAAGGGCGGCTTCCGGTTTCCCGAGTTTCTCATGCCGCGGCTGATGAACAACCACGGCAACTACGTCATCAGCCTCGGCAATCTCTGTCGCTGGCTGGCCGAGCAGGCCACTGAACTGGGCGTCGAGATCTATCCGGGCTTCGCCGCCGCCGAGGTGCTCTACAACGAGGATGGCAGCGTCAAGGGCGTGGCGACCGGCGACATGGGCGTCGCGCGCGACGGCACCCACAAGGATAGCTACACGCCAGGCATGGAGTTGCACGCCAAGTACACGCTGTTCGCCGAAGGCGTGCGCGGCTCGCTGACCAAGATGCTGTTCGACCGCTTCAATCTGCGCGATGGCGTCGAGCCGCAGAAATTCGGCATCGGGCTCAAGGAGCTGTGGCAGATCGATCCGGCGAAGCACAAGCCCGGCCTGGTGATCCACAGCCAGGGCTGGCCGCTCGACAGCAAGACCGGCGGCGGCTCGTTCCTCTATCACCTTGAGGACAACCAGGTGGCGGTCGGCTTCGTCATCCACCTCAACTACGAAAATCCCTATCTCTCGCCGTTCGACGAGTTCCAGCGCTTCAAGACCCACCCGCAGATCCGGCCGTTCTTCGAGGGCGGCAAGCGGCTGGCCTATGGCTCGCGAGCCATCAACGAGGGCGGGCTGCAGTCGATTCCGAAGCTGGTGTTCCCCGGTGGCGCGCTGATCGGCTGTTCGGCCGGCTTCGTCAACCTGCCGCGCATCAAGGGCTCGCACAACGCGATGAAGACCGGGATGCTGGGCGCCGAAGCGGCTTTCGAGGCGCTCAAGGCAGGGCGCGCCGGCGACGAGCTTTCCAGCTATCCCGAGGCGTTCCGCAAGTCGTGGGCCTACACCGACCTTTGGAAGGTGCGCAACGTCAAGCCGGCGCTGAAATGGGGCATGGCGTTGGGCACGCTCTATGGCGGCATCGAGATGTGGTTGAACAGCCTCGGTCTGGGCAAGCTGATCCCGTGGACGCTGAAGCACGGCAAGGCCGACTACGAGACGCTCAAGCCGGCCGCCGAGTCGCAGCCCATCGCCTATCCCAAGCCCGACGGCGTGGTCAGCTTCGACAAGCTGAGCTCGGTGTTCCTGTCGAACACCAACCACGAGGAGGACCAGCCGGTCCATCTCAAGCTCAAGGACCCTTCGATTCCCATCGCGGTCAACCTGCCGTTATGGGCCGAGCCGGCGCAGCGTTATTGCCCGGCCGGCGTCTACGAAGTGATCGAGGAGGGCGACAGCAAGCGCTTCCAGATCAACGCGCAGAACTGCGTGCACTGCAAGACCTGCGACATCAAGGATCCGTCGCAGAACATCAACTGGACCGTGCCCGAGGGCGGCGGCGGACCCAACTACCCGAACATGTAGCGCCCGCAAGGCGCGCGGCGTTAAGGATGGCAGCTTCATGAAGATGCGTATCAAGGCGTTTCTGGCGGGGGCAATCGCGGTCGCGGCGCTGGCGGGACCGCCGCTGGTGGCGGAAGCCCAGCAGCAGCGCGCCCCGCGCAACGGCCTGGCGCCATCGCCCACCGGCGCCTATCTGGCCGGACGTTACGCCAGCCGCATCAGCGATTACGCCACCGGCGTCGTCTACATCGACCGGGCGCTGGCGCTCAATCCCGGCGATACGGCGATGCAGTTCCTGGCGTTCCGCATGCGCATCGCCGCCGGCCGTTTCGCCTCCGCCATGGAGCTGGCGCCGCGCATCGCCGATCAGTTCGCGCACGATCCGATCGCGCCGCTGGTGCTCGCCCTCGACGCCGCCAAGCGCAAGGACTACACCGGCGCCGAGAAATTCCTCGCCCGCATTCCCTCGGGCCAGCAACTCGGTTTCATGCGGCCCTATCTGCTGGCGTGGGTAAAGGTCGGCCAGAAAGACTACGCGGCCGCCATGGCAAGCCTCGAATCGAGCGCGCCGACCGGTCCGGGCGGCAAGCCGTCCGCCGTCTTCCTGCTTCATTCCGGCCTGGTCGACGAAATCGCCGGCCGCAAGGACGAGGCGCAGCGCAAGCTCGCCGAAGCCTACGCCTCGCCCGATGCGGCGACGGTGCGCATCGCAATGGCGCTCGCCGCCTTCCATCGCCGCAACGGCAAGCCCGAGGAAGCCGAGAAGGTGCTCCGCGCTTTCCACGACAAGGCGCCGGAGTTCGCGCCGCTGGACGCGCTGCTGGCCGACAAGTTCCAGCGTCTGCCGACCGTCGCCGATGGCATGGCGGAAGTGCTGTTCGATGTATTCGCCGCGCTGGCCACCAATGCGGGCCGCAACGAGACGGTCGAAGATGCCGCGGTCCTGTTCGGGCGGCTGACGATCGAGATGCGGCCCGACTACGATCTGGCGCGCATCCTGCTCGCCGATCTCTTCGTCCAGAACGACCAGCAGGCGACCGCGCTCGAGATCTATCGCGGCGTCGACAAGAATTCGCCGTTCTCCTGGCGCACGCGGATCAAGATGGCGATGGCCGTCGACCAGTCGGACCGCACCGAAGAGGCCGTGGCGCAGATCAGGGCGATGATCGACGAGCGCAAGGACCGCGCCGACGCCGCCCAATCGCTCGGCGATCTCCTGCGCTCGCGCGAGCGATTCGAGGAGGCGGCGAAGGCCTACGAGACGGCTGTGCAGCGCACCGGCACTCCGCAGGCCCGCGACTGGCCGCTGTTCTACGCCAGCGGCATCGCGCTCGAGCGATCGGGGCAGTGGGACAAGGCGGAGGCATCCTTCCGCAAGGCGCTCGAACTGCAGCCCGACCAGCCCTATGTGCTGAACTACCTGGCCTATTCCTGGATCGACAAGGGCATCAACCTACGCGAGGGCAAGGAGATGCTGGAACGCGCGGTTCGCCAGCGTCCCAATGACGGGGCGATCGTCGACAGTCTCGCCTGGGCGCATTACCGGCTGGGCGAGTATCCGCGCGCTGTCGAACTGCTCGAGCGGGCCGTCGCCCTGCAATCGACCGACTGGACCATCAACGACCATCTGGGCGACGCCTACTGGCGGGTCGGTCGCAAGCAGGAGGCCCGTTTTCAGTGGCAGCGGGCACTGACGCTCAAGCCCGACGAGGACAAGATCAAGGCGGTCGAGGACAAGATTGCCAATGGTCTGCCCGACGGCGAGACGACGCCGTCGCAGCCGTCGCGGAACTGACCGCTACGGTGGACGCCCCGCTCGTTCTCGAGGCGCCGGCCAAGCTCAATCTCTGCCTGCGCGTGATCGGCCGCCGCGCCGATGGCTACCATCTGCTCCAGTCTCTGGTGGTCTTTCTCGACCTTGCCGATCGCGTGGCGCTGAAGCCCGCCGTGGCATGGTCTCTGCGGGTGAGCGGGCCGTTCGGCGCCAATCTGGCAGGAGTTGACAATCTGGCCTTGCGCGCCGGGCGCCTCATGGCCGATCTCGCCGGCGCCGACACCGCCGCCTGCGCGCCGCTCGCCGCCGCCATCGAAATCGACAAGAGAATACCGGTGGCTGCCGGGCTGGGCGGCGGCTCGGCCGATGCCGCCGCCGTGCTGCGCGGGCTGGGCAGCCTGTGGCAGCTCGATTTGCCGCTGCAGCGCCTGCGCGCGCTGGCGGCGCCGCTCGGTGCCGACCTCGCGGTCTGTCTGGGCGGATCGGCGGCGCGCGTCGGCGGCGTCGGTGAGGAACTCGCGCCGCTGTCGCTGCCGTCGCTGCATCTGCTGCTGGTCAATCCCGGCATACCGGTTGCGACCGCCGACGTTTTCGGCCGAGTCACGCCGCCCTACGAGCAGCCGCTGGAGATGCCAGCATCGCTTGCGCACCGGGATGCGGTGGCAGAAACGGCGCAACGCTTCGGCAACAGCCTTCGCGCTCCGGCGATTTCCCTGTGCCCGACCATCGCCCAGGCCCTCGACGATCTGTCGGCGCTGCCGTCCTGCCGAATGGCGCAGATGTCGGGCAGCGGCGCTACATGCTTTGGCTTGTTCGACGACGCGGAGGCGGCCGTCGCGGCGGAAGCCGCATTGCGCGCCCTTCGCCCGGGCTGGTTCGTGCGCGCCTGCCGGTCGCTCGCCGGCTAGGCCTATTGCCTGCTCAGTTCGGCGATCTCGCGCAGGCTTTCCAGAACCGCAATGCTGGGCTTGCCGTCCACCGGCAGGCCGGCCATTTCCTGGAACTGCCTGATCGCCGCGCCGGTGCGCGGTCCCATCAGCCCGTCCGCCGCACCGTCATAGAGCTTCAGGCTGATCATCAGCTTCTGCATCTCCGCAATCGCCGCCTTGTCGATGGCGCGTGGCGTCGCCGGTGTCGCGCCATTGGCGTCGGCCGATGCTGCGGCTGTCGTCGTCGCGGACTGCAGTTTCTGCAGGTTGGCCGAAATGCGACGCACATGGCCCTCGGCCAGCTTCTGCGCGCGTTGCCTGTCGCCATCGCTGAGTTGCGCTGACAATTGCTTGGCCGCCTCGATCAGCTTGGGTTGATTCGGCCGGGCGGCGACGGCCAGCCAGGACATTGCCGTTACCCTGTCTGCTGCACCGCCGACACCCTGCAGATACATCAGTGACAGGCTGTACTGCGATTCGATCTGCCCGAGTTCGGCGGCGCGGATCATGAACTGTCGCGCCTGCGCCGGATCGGCTTTCAGTCCGGGCGCGCCGCCGGCATGGAGCAATGCGAGATTGTGCCAGGCCATCGGCACGTTTTGCGCCGCCGAGCGGCGATAGTAGTCGATCGCCTTGCCGATATCGGCTGTCACGCCGATCCCGCGCTCGTACATCACGCCGACATTGAACTGCGCCTGGCCGTTGCCCTGCGCGGCGGCTCGGGTCAGCCACTTCGCCGCCTCGACCTCGTTGCGGCCGACCCCGACGCCCTGCACGTAGCGCCGCCCGAGCTCGAGCTGGGCGGCGACTTCGCCCGCCTCCGCCCGACCGAGCAGCGCCGGCAGCGCAGCATCGGCGACTGGCGGCGGCGGGGCGCCATCGGCGCGTGGCGCGGCGGCAGCCGGGGGTTTTTCTGTTATGGGGGCCACGGCGACGGCCGGCGGAACGGCCGTCAGTGGTGGTGGCGCCGTTGGCTGAGCCAGACTGGCTATCGACGGCCCGATCGGCTGAGGCGGGGCGGCTTGAGCTGCCGGGGGCGGCGGAGCGGACGGCGCTGGTGACGGTTGAGACGGTGCCGCGGTGTCGGCGGCAGGGGCGGTCGCAGCCGGAGCCGTGTTCTGAGCCGGTGCCGGCGCCGGTGACTGTGCGGGCGACGCGGCTGGCGGTGGCGCAACCGGTGTCGGCATGGCCGCAGCGGGCGGTCCTGCCGGTCGTGCGGTCGCATCAGCCGTTTGCGGCTTCTCGGCGGCGGACTGGTCGGCGACGGTCGGGTCCGTCGGCTGCGTCTGGTCGAAATAGTACCAGGCGCCGCCGCCGCCGATGGCGACGATGACCAGGCCGACCAGCAGCAGCGCGACGCCCGAAGGCGCGGAACGGCCGGGCGACCGGATGGCCGGCATTAGCGGTTCGCGACCCGTCGTGACCACGTCGTCGTCGTCCGATGCCGGGTTCGTTTCGCTTGTGTCCAGGCGCTCAGTTCCGGCCGTTGCCGGCTCGGGGAACGCTTCGGCTGCCTCTTCCTTCATGGCAGGCGAAGCGGCACGCGCCACGCTGCCTTCCGGTTCGACGGCTTCAAACGGTGCGTCCTCCGGCAAAGGCTCAGGCGCGGCAAAGGGATCCGTCGGCAATTCGTCGTCCGCTTTCTCGCTTTGCGAAACCATTGCCGAAGTTGACGCTGGTCCGGCCGCCTTCCCATCGCTGCCGCGCTGGCGGCGCCGCCGCTCGGCGGCATCGAGAGCGGCCTGCATTTCGGGTGAGATTTCCTCCTGCGGCGGCGCGGGTGGCAGGATGTCGATGCTGCCGCTGCCCTTGGCGCCCACCCGCCGCATGATGGCACGCTCGAGCCAGACCCCGAGCGGCAGTCCGGCAGCCTTGGCTGCCGCATCCGCCAATGCGCGGGTCTGCGGGTCGATATTGCCGATGCGCCAGACGCTCATTCCCCAATGCAGCCCGTATCGTTAGCGAGCGGAAAACCGCGGCAGTCTGCCGGTTCAGGGCAGCATGTCAACCTCCGCCGCCGGACTGGTGCGGCAGATGCGGCGCCTTTCCGGTCAGCTCTCGAACAGGCGCCCCATGAGGCCGCGGCTGGTGCGCGCACCATCCGAATCGCTGCGTGCTGCGGCGCGTTCCTCGAGCTTCTCGATCCGGCGAGTCAGGCGGACGATGGCGCGCTCGGCCGCCCCCATGACCAGCGGGCTGACGGCGGCACCGCCGCCAGATGCGGTTTTCAGGAGGGCATCGATCTGCCGCGCCACTTCGCGTTCGATCGCCGCGGACTGCTCCGATGGCGATGGCCGGCCTGGGAGACGCTGCTCGATTCTGGCGTCGATGCTGGCGAGCAGCACGGCGATGTCGTTGCCGCTTGCCGGGGTCGCCTGATCGGATGCGCGCGCCGCTATGGCGCTCTCCAGCACGGCAAGCCGCTGCCCCAGATTGGCGATCGCCGGATCCGGCGGCGCTGGTTCGGGCGCTGTCGCCGCCGGCTCGTGATCGCGGGAGTTGACGCGCGCGGCCAGCGCATCGAATCGCTCTCGCAGCTCGTCGAGCGGTGGTCCGGTGTCGGGCAGGCTCTCGATCGCCGCCCTCGCTTCGCCTGCCTGTGTTCGCGCCGCGGCGGCGGTGTCGGTGGCTGCCGCTATTTCGCGTCGCAGCTGCGATTGAACCAGGACAATCTCATCGAGGCGGCTTTCGAGCCGCCGCATGGCGATGCGCAGCGGTTCCGCCGCGCTCTCCGCGCGCCGTACTGCTTCGCGATAGACCTGATCCGGATCGAGCCGCTTGAAATTCGGAATCGCGGCCACGCCCATTTCGCTGGCGACGACCGTCAGCGATTCCTCCAGCGCGCCCAGCCGCCGAGCCAGCCCATCGAGCGGACGGCCGCGCGCTTCAGCTCGCGCCGTATCGGCGTCGGATTTGCCATCCCCCATGACCGGACCGCACCATACGCTGTCGACCTTTGGCGCATTCTAATCCGTTGCGGGAAAAAACCATAGACGATTCCAAGACCTGAGCGGTTGTGGCTGGCGGGCGGGACGCAACCACCGGCAAGGCGGCGCGCCGACATTGCGACAACGGGTGGTCGCTGGATGGGCGTCAGCCGCTCGTGCGCAGGCGGTGCAACAGCAGGAGAGCGAGGGTCAGCAGCGCCAGTGCGCCCGCCTGGTGCAGGGTGGCGATGGCGATCGGCACGTGCAGAAGCAAGGTCGCGATGCCCAGGCCCAGCTGCAGCAGCGCCATCGCCAGCAGCAGATCGGCGACCCGACGTGCGCTCCAGCTGGCGCGCTGCGCGCTGCGCACGCGCAGCCAGACGAAGAAGGCGAAGACGATGGCCAGTTTGGCGAGCCAGCGATGCTGGAACTGCACCGTGGTCGGATTCTCGAAGTGGTTGAGCCAGCCGAGCGACGCTTCCCAGCCGCCGGGCGGAAACAGGTATCCCGACATGTCGGGGAAGGTGTTGTGCACAGCGCCGGCATCGAGGCCGGCGACAAAGGCGCCCGAAACGATGACTGCGAAAACGTAGATGGCGAAGACGCGCACGATGCCGGCTGGCGGTCGCGCCACGGCATGGCGGCGCTCGAGCAGGCCCAGCGCCACCCAGACAATGTAGGCATAGATGACAATGGCGAGGCCGAGATGCGCCGCCAGCCGGTACTGGCTGACGCTGGGCCGGTCGACCAGCCCGCTCTGCACCATCAGCCAGCCCATCAGACCCTGGGCCGCGCCCAGCGCCAGCATCGCCCACAGATGCATCGCCACGCCGTTTGGCAGCCGGCGCTTGATCATGAACCACGCCATCGGCAGGGCGAAGACAAGCCCAATGAAGCGCCCGAGCAGGCGATGGATGTACTCGAGCCAGAAGATGCCCTGGAACTGGGCCAGCGACATGCCGCGATTGACCAGGCGGTACTCGGGCGATTGCTGGTACTTGGCGAACTCGGCCTGCCACTGCTCGAGATTGAGTGGCGGCAGGATGCCGGTGATCGGCCGCCACTCGACGATCGACAGCCCCGATTCGGTCAGCCGCGTCAGGGCGCCGATCAGCGTCATGACGAAGATCAGGCCAGCCACGATCAGCAGCCAAACGGCGACAGGTCGCGCGCGATCGGCGCGCGGCGGCTGTTCGGCGAGGGGCAGGGCGGCAAGGTCTGTCATGCTAATTCCGCAAACAAATACGCGCAATTTTCCGCTGCGGGCTGCGGAATTTTTGCGACACATGGCCGCGCGGACCGCAGAGCTGACGCCTGCAACCCCGGCGCGGGGGCGGCAGTTCTGGACAGGCGCAGGCTCAAATGCCAAAAAACGGCTCCTTCGGCCGGTCGAGATAGCCTGCCGGAGCCGCAGCGCGGTGAATTCGCCCGCCTGCCAGAGCATACCGGATGCGATCGCGATGAACGAACCTGCCAAAGCCGCCGCGGGCGCCAAGCTCGCCCCGTCCTCGGCCTTCCACGCCGAACCCGTCCTGTGGGTGCGCCACTGGAACGACAGGCTGTTCAGCTTCGCCGTGTCGCGGCCAGCCAGTTTCAGGTTCCGCTCCGGCGAGTTCGTCATGATCGGACTGCCGGCCGAGGGCAAGCCATTGCTGCGCGCCTATTCCGTCGCCTCGCCGGCCCATGCCGACGAACTGGAGTTCCTGTCGATCAAGGTGCAGGACGGCCCGCTGACCTCGCGCCTGCAGCTGATCCAGCCGGGCGACGACCTTTGGCTCGGCCGCAAGTCTACAGGCACGCTGGTGGCCGACGCGCTGCTGCCGGGCAAGCGGCTGTTCCTGCTGGCGACCGGTACGGGCCTGGCGCCGTTCCTGTCGATCATCCGCGATCCGGAGATCTACGAACGCTTCGAGCAGGTCATCGTCGTCCACTCGGTGCGCCGGGTCAGCGATCTGGCCTATCGCGAAGAACTGACCGGCAAGCTGGCGGACGATCCGCTGGTGGCAGAGAACGCGGCGACGCAGTTCACCTACGTGCCGACCGTGACGCGCGAGGAGTTTCCCAACCGGCTGCGCATCACCACCATGATCCGTGACGGCTCGCTGTTCTCGCACGGCGTGCCGGGGCCGGCCGAGCTGTCGCCGGAGACCGATCGGGCGATGATGTGCGGCAGCATGGACATGATCAAGGATCTGTCGGCGATCTTCGAGGCCAAGGGCTTCGTCGAGGGCTCCAACGCCCAGCCCGGCCACTACGTCATCGAACGCGCCTTCGTGGGGTGATTATGAGCCGTCCCGCCGCCGTGCCGACCGTCCAGATCGACAATGCCCGTGTCAAGGTCACCGAATGGCGCTTTCCGCCCGGCGGCCATACCGGCTGGCATCGCCACGAGATGGACTACGTCGTGGTGCCGATCACGACCGGCGCATTGGAGATTTTCGACGGCGAGAAGAGTTTCCGGGCCGATCTGAAATCCGGCGTCTCCTATGCGCGCGAGATCGGCGTCGAACACGACGTCATCAACCCCAACGACTTCGAGTTCGTCTTCGTCGAGATCGAAGTCAGGAAGTAGCCGGCGGGAAGCGCGGGGTCTCGGCCTCGTTGTCGATGGCGAAAGCGCCGATGGCGAACGATATCAGGTGGTAGAAGCCGGCCAGCGCCACGAGCTCCAGCCGCTGCTCGACGCTGAAAGCCGTTTCCAGCCGCGCATAGAGAGCCTCGTCGACGCGCGCGGTCTCGTGCAGCGCATCGGCCAGCGCCACGATCAGCGCATCCTCGGCCGGCCAGACGGGATCATCGGCCGCGCCATGCACGGTCGCCGCGATCTCGGCCGGCGTCATGCCGGTATGCGGCGCGAAGATGCGCACATGCACGCCCCACTCGTACTCCGCGCCGCAGCGCGCCGTGGTGCGAAGGATCATCAGTTCGCGCTGGCGCAGGCTCAGACTGCCCTTGTCGAGCAGACCGCCGGTACGCACGCGGTCGAGCACACGCGGGTAATGCGCCAGGGTCCGGAACAGCGCCAGCGGCGTCGGCATGCCGAAATTCATCTTGTCCAGCACCGCCGCGGCGGCCCGCGGGAAGGGGGCTTCGAGCGGCGGCAGTCTGGCCATGACGGGCTCCTTTGTGCTACGGTTTTGATAGCGTATAGCTACGTAAAACGTAGCGCAAGGGAGAATCGCATGGCGCGCAATGTGCCCGTGCCGGGACGGAAGGTGCGCGGCTCGACCACCGGGCGGCCGATCATGGCGGCGCTTGATCTCGCCGGCAGGCGCTGGCTGCTGCGCATCCTGTGGGAACTGCGCGCCGAGGCGCTGACCTTTCGCGCGCTGCAGCAACGCTGCGGGTCGATCTCGCCGACCGTGCTCAACACGCGGCTGTCGGAAATGAAGCAAGCGGGCCTGGTCGAGTCGGGCGATGTCGGCTACCGGCTCACTGCGCGTGGACTGGACCTGATCGAAGCGCTGTCGCCCCTGACGCGCTGGGCTGAACGCTGGGCTCTGGAGGACGGGAAATGACGTCGCCGCGCTTTCCGATATCGATCAAGGGCGTGATGGCGATCGACGGCCGCATCCCTCTGCTGCAGAACGAACGCAACGAATGGGAACTGCCTGGCGGCCGGCTCGAGGCGGGCGAGCAGCCGGCGGTGGCGCTGGCGCGGGAACTGGCCGAGGAACTCAACATCGTCGCGCGGGTGGATCGGATCGTCGATTCCTGGCTCTACGCCATAGCCGGCCATGGCGAGGTCGTCATCGTGACCTATGGCTGCATAGTGCTGGACGCTTCGCGGTTGCGATATTCGGCTGAGCACAGGTCCCTGCAATTGGTTGATCCTGGCGCGCTGGGTAGCCTGAACCTTCCGGACGGCTACCGGAATTCCATCTCCGCTTGGCTCCGCTCCCGCTAAGTGCAAGGAATAACGCTCAAAATTATCGACCTCATCGAGACGCAGCTGCGGCTGATCGAGGAGGTCGGCACCCAGAACTATCTGCAGTTGCAGATGGGCGAGCTTTCCAGCTAGACGCCGCTCAGTTCTCGACGACCTGCCAGACCACAGTGCCGTCCTGCGCGCGACGATCCTCGGTGCGCAGGGTCAGGAAACGGTCGTGCGCCGACAGCAGGCCGACCAGCAATTCGTTCCATGCCGCGAAGGCTGCCTGCGGCACGCCGCTCACGCCGTCCATGACCTTCCAGCCGCTCT
>JBFWZG010000019.1:0-34345 GCA_050185515.1 Reyranellaceae bacterium | reverse complement strand
CATGGCGTAGCGGCAAACAGCCGGCAGTGTTCTACGGACCGTCTTCGATGCCGGACGATGGTGGCGAGACGCTGGAGGGCTGGTTCAGTTCGACCGCTGTGTGGTCCGCCGGCCATATCAAAGTCCCCGAGTACGACACCGTGTTCAAGACGCAGCTCGGGATTACCGATCTGAAAAAGCGCGAAAAGGTTCTGCAGGACTGGGCAAAGCTCGAGGACGAGCGGCGCGAAGCACTGCCGCTGTTCTGGTGCAATACCACCTACGCGGCGGGACCGCGAGTGAAGCAGTGGGCACCGGCGATCAGCAGCGCCTACCACTACAACTTCAACACCATGGAGCTGGCGAAGTAGCCGGTCCGCGCCACGAGGAGCGGATTCGCGGCCCGGATGTCACGCCGACATCCGGGCCTTCTCCTCATCGACGATCTGCCGGCCAATCTCCTTGAGCCGCCGCGTCTGCACCTTCCCCGTGCCGGCCGTCAGCGGCAGCTCGTCGAGCGCCACGATGCGCTGCGGCCGCTTGTAAGGCGCGAGGATCGGCCTGAGAAACTCCGCAACGGCTTCCGTCTCGATCTCCCGGCCATGGTGGGCTACGACGAAGGCGATGCCGATTTCGCCCGCAGTCGGGTCGGATACTCCGACGACGGCGGCGGCGGCGATGGCGGGGTGGCGGCGCAGCGCGGCCTCGACCTCCACGGTGGAGACGTTGAAGCCGTTGTACTTGTAGCCATCCTTGAGCCGCGAGATGAACCGAAAATTGCCGTCCTCACGCTCGACGCCTGCATCGCCTGTCTTGAACCAGCCATTGGCGGTGAACGCAGCTTCGGTCTCGGCCGACTTCTTGTAGTAGCCCGCCATGATGTTGTAGCCGCGCACCTGCAGTTCGCCCTGCTGGCCGACCGGCAGGGGCTCGCCGGTATCGGGGTCGGCGATACGCACTTCGATGTCGGGCATCGGCCGTCCGTGACTGTTGAGCCTCACCTCCAGCGTATCTCCGGAAAAGGAACGCAGAACGACGCTCGACAACTCGCTCATCCCGTAAGTCGAGTAGAAGCCGCTCATGCCGAGCTCGTTGATGGCTTTCATCATAACGTCGGGATCGTTGGTGACGACGGTTCCGGTACGCAGGTGGGAGAGGTCGAAGGACCGGAAATCCGGCTGCGCCAGCATTTTTTCGAGCATCACCGGCATCAGATAGGCGGTCGTGCAAGCCTCGTCCTGGATGGTGCTCAACGCCGTCCGCGGTTCGAAACGGTCTTCCAGCACGATGGAGGAGCCCCGGGCCCAGAAGGTCAGCACGCCGTTTACGTTGGCCATGATGCCGAACAGGGGCATGCACAGCCATAGCCTGTCGTCCGCGGTCTGGTCGAAGCGCGGCCCATGATCGAACGCCTTGCGCCACACGACATGGGTCAGCACCACCCCCTTGGGCAGGGCGGTGGTGCCGGAGCTGTAAATGATGGTGGCCGGCGCCAGAATGTCGGTCTCCATCGCCGGCAGCGGCAGGTCCGATGACCCAGCCATCGACCAGTCGGTCAGCCCGGACGCCGCCATGGTCGGCCGGTCGACGCTGACGACATGGCGTAGCTCCGGCACGGCAGGATTGCGCAGCGTTCCCGGCGCCGCGGTCGCCAGCTCCGGGCAAAGCTCCAGAACATCCGCGAGGTAGTCGCGGTGGCTGTCGGCGCCCTGCAGGAGCAGCACGCGGCTGTCGGATTGCGAAAGCTGGTAAGCGACTTCGTCCCGCGTCAGGCGGGTGTTGAGGAATACCGCGACGCATCCCATTTGCGCGGCTCCGAGCCAGTACCAGATAGCCTCCGGACGATTCGGCATCCAGAGCGCGACCTTTTCCTGGCGCCGCAAGCCCAGCGAGGCGAGCCTGGCCGAGGCGACGTCGACCTCACGCTTGACCTGGCGGAAAGTCCAGCGTCGACCGTGAAACGAGAGCGCGTTGCGGTCACTGAAACGTTCGGCGATGGCGGAAATAGCCCCGCCGTAGGTCAGGCCGGCAAACGGGTTCATATTCCGCGCCGTCTAGCGCAGATGGCACGCCACCCAGTGCTTGGGCGCGACCTCGCGAAAATCCGGTACTTCGACGCGGCAGCGATCGATCGCCAGCGGGCAGCGCGTGTTGAAGCGGCAGCCCGGCGGCGGCGCGATCGGGCTCGGCACGTCACCCTTCAGGATGATCCGCTTCTTGCGGGTCTTGCGTGGATTGGGCACCGGCACCGCCGACAGCAGCGCCTCAGTGTAGGGATGCAGCGGGTTGCGGAACAGTTCGCCGCAATCGGCCAGCTCGACGATCCGCCCGAGATACATCACCGCGATCCGGTGGCTGATGTGCTTCACCACCGACAGATCGTGGGCAATGAAGAGATAGGACAGGCCGAATTCCTGCTGCAGATCAGTCATCAGGTTGATGACCTGCGCCTGGACTGAGACGTCGAGCGCCGATACCGGTTCGTCGCCGATGATCAGGCTGGGGCCGAGAGCCAGAGCGCGTGCAATCCCGATGCGCTGGCGCTGCCCGCCGGAAAATTCGTGCGGATAGCGCGGCATCTGGTCGGGCCGCAGCCCGACTCGGCGGAACAGTTCCACAACCCTTGCATTGCGCTCCGTTTCGTCGGTCAGTCCATGGACCAGCATCGGCTCGCCGACGATATCGCCGGCCGTCATGCGCGGATTGAGCGACGAGAACGGATCCTGAAAGATGATCTGCATCATCTTGCGGTAGGGTTGCATCTGCCGGCGGGAAAGCGGCGCGATATCGCGGCCGTTGACGCGGATGGCGCCTTCGGTCGGCTCGATCAGCTTCATGATCATGCGGCCGATGGTGGATTTGCCGCAGCCGGATTCGCCGACCAGACTCAGCGTCTCTCCCGCATCGATATGGAACGAGACGCCGTCCACCGCCTGAACGTATTGCGCGTTGCGCGACAGCAGCGCCTTGCGGACGCGGAAATGCTTCTTCAAGCCCTCGACCTCGAGCAGAGGTTGCTGCTGCCGGACGGCAGCAGGGGAGGCGGCCGTTTCGGCCTGGGACGCTACTGACATGGGCTGCTCTTACTTTCTGACGGACGCGTAAGGATGCGGGCTGTTCCAGCAGGCGGCGTAGTGGCGCGGCTTCTTTTCCTCAAGCGGCGGAACCTCTTGCCGGCAAATGTCGCTGGCCAGCGGGCAGCGCGGCGCGAAGGCGCAGCCGGGCGGCAGATCGGCCAGCGCCGGCACGGTGCCCTCGATGGCGTAAAGGCGGCGGCGCTTGCCGTCGATTTCGTTGTCGTCCTCCATCCCCGGGATGGCTTGCAGCAGGCCCTGCGTATAGGGATGAATCGCGTCCTCGAACAACGCCTCGACCTGGGCCTCTTCGACCTTGCGGCCGGCATACATCACCGCCACGCGATGTGCGGTCTCTGCGATGACGCCGAGATCGTGCGTGATCATGATGATGGCGGTGCCGAACTTGTCCTGCAGTTCCTGCATCAACTCAAGAATCTGCGCCTGAATGGTGACGTCGAGGGCCGTGGTCGGCTCGTCGGCGATCAGCACCTTGGGATTGCACGACAACGCCATGGCGATCATGGCGCGCTGGCGCATGCCGCCGGAGAGCTGGTGCGGATAATTGTCGATCTGCCGCTCGGCTTCGGGAATGTGCACGACTCGCAGCATTTCGATAGCCCGCTCGCGCGCCTGCTCGCGGCTCATGTCCTCGTGCAGCAACACGGTCTCGATGATCTGCTGGCCGATCGTCAGCACGGGATTGAGCGCCGTCATCGGCTCCTGAAACACCATGGCGATCTCGCCGCCGCGGATCTTGCGCATCTCATCGTCGCCGAGCTGCATCAGGTCGCGGCCGGCGTAGAGCACGGACCCCTGCTCGACGCGTCCGGCGCGCGCGGGAATCAGCCGCAGGATCGAAAGCGACGTCACGCTCTTGCCGCAGCCGGATTCGCCGACCAGGCCGAGCGTCTCCCCGCGGCGGACGTCGAAGGAGACATCGTTGACGGCTGGCACCGCGCCGCTGCGCGTCTGGAACACGGTGCGCAGGTTCCGGACCTGCAGGATCGGGTCTTCGGCAGCGGCGGTCGCCGCACCCTTTTCCACGCCGGAGTCATGCACCATCGAATTCATCAACGCTCCCTTGCCGCTTCATTATCGCCGAGCTGCCGATCGTCGCATATCGCGGTGATTGACTGTCGTTCCTTGTTGACAGAGTGATACAATTGATAGCAGGCTTAAGATACAATTTTTTTTAATGTACCTAGAAAAAAATGGTACATGAGGCTGTCGGATCGGTTCGCAATGCCGGCCGCCACTCTGGGAGGAGTTGAATATCAATGGTCTGTAAACTCAAATTCATTCTCCGTGCGCCCGTTCTTCTGATCGGTCTGACGGCGTCCGGTTTTGGTCTGGCCGGAGCGGCGACGGCATTGGCGCAGTCCAAGGGCAGCGCCGTTCTCGCAGTCCCCGTCCTGAGCCAGAATTCGGATCCGACGGCCATTGTGTCAACAGCCGATTACATGTTCTCCGAGGCGGTCTACGACGGGCTGCTGAACCTCACCGAGAAGGGCAAGGTGCCGGCGCTGGCCGAGAGCTGGACGATCAGCGAGGACGGCAAGCAGATCGACTTCAAGCTGCGCAAGAACGTCAAGTTCCACAATGGCGATCCGTTCACTGCCGAGGACGTCAAGTTTACCTTCGAGCGCATCATTGCGTCCGACAGCACCCATTCCTACCGGCGGGGCTTCATCGACGCGATCGAGCGCATCGACGTGGTCGATCCACACACTGCTCGGTTCATCCTGAAGCAGCCATGGCCCGGCTTCTTCACCACGGCTCGCTTTGCGCTGACCCATATCGTGCCGAAGAACTACTACGAGAAGGTCGGCGCCAAGGGCTTCAAGGAGAAGCCCGTCGGCACCGGCGCCTACAAGCTGGCTGAGTGGAAGGCCGGCGAGTGGACCAAATTCGAAGCCAACGACCAGTACTGGGGCGAAAAGCCCAAGGTGAAGTTCGTGACCCAGCGTCTGGTAGCGGAACCGTTCACCCGCTACGCAATGGTGGAAAAGGGCGAGGCGGACATCGCGGCCGGGATCTCCGGGGCGCTGCTGGAGCGGGTGCGCAACAACGAAGGATTGCGCGTCATCATGTCGCCCTATAGCGGCACATCCGGGCTGCTGTTCAACAAGAACGACTTCCCCCAGGCGAAGGATCGCCGCGTGCGTCTCGCGGTCGCGCATGCCATAAACCGCGAGGCAATCGCGAAGAATATCACGGGCGGGGTTTGCGAGCCGGCGACCAGCATGATGACGCCGGGCACATTCGGATTTCTCGAAGGGATCGCGCCAGTCAAGTACGACCCGGCCAAGTCCAAGGCATTGCTGAAGGAAGCCGGTGTGGAACCCGGAACCAAGGTTCCGTTCGTCTATCACACGCAGTCTTTCGCAGCCCTTCCGGGCGCGCCACAAGTGCTGGAAGCGATCGCCGGCAATCTCGAAGCGGCTGGTCTGGAGATCGACCGCAAGAGCGTCGATACCGATGCCTGGCTGTCGATGATGCGCAGCAACAAAGCGCACGGCATCTACTACACGCCTGTTGGTACGCCCGATGACGGCGGCGAACTGCTGAACTCCTACTTCACGGCGAAGGCTGCATGGACGACGCGCAGCATCAGCGTTCCGGAGTACGACGAGATCTACAAGCAGCAGCAGACGACGGCGGACCTCGAGAAGCGCAAGGCGCTGCTGCAGAAATTCGCCAAGCTGGAGTCGGAGAATTTCGAGATGGTGCCACTGTTCTGGTGCTCTACGCCCTACGCGATCAACGCCAAGCGGGTGAAGGACTGGAAGCCGGCATTGGGCAGCGGCAACTACCTGTCGCTCGCCACTATTGAACTGGCGCAGTAACCGAAAACAAGAAGAACCGGTGGCGGGCAGCCCGCAGGCCACTGGTCAACCTATCTGGGAGGGAGTTTAGATGATAATTGCAGGAAAAGTCGGAATGTCGGCGCGAGCGGCTCTATTCGGGTTCGCCACCCTCGGTCTGGCGCTGGGCGCGTCGCTGCCGGTGCAGGCCGAGCCCAAGGGCAGCATCGTGGTCGCCTCGTCGGTCCTCGCCCAGAATGCGGACCCCACCGCCACGGTGTCGACAGCCGACTACATGATCCACGAGATGATCTTCGACGGGCTGATCAATCTCAACGAGAAAGGCAAGGTGCCCGGCCTTGCTGAAAGCTGGGTCATCAGCCCGGACGGCAAGCAGATCGACTTCAAGCTGCGCAAGAACGTCAAGTTCCACAACGGAGATGCGTTCACCGCGGAAGATGTGAAGTTCACCTTCGAGAAGATTCTCGCGCCCGACAGCACCCACTCCTATCGCCGTGGCTTTCAGGATTCGATCGAACGCGTCGAGGTCGTCGACCCGCACACCGCACGCTTCGTCCTGAAGAATCCCTGGCCGGCCTTCTTCACCACCGCCCGATATGCGCTGACGCACATCGTGCCGAAGAACTACTACGAGAAGGTCGGGCAGAAGGTATTCAAGGAAAAGCCGATCGGAACGGGCCCATTCAAGCTGGCGGACTGGAAGGCCGGCGAGTGGACCAAGTTCGAGGCCAATTCGAACTACTGGAACCAGCCGCCACATATTCAGACAGTGACCTATCGCCTGGTCGCCGAGCCCTTCACGCGCTACGCCATGATCGAGAAGGGCGAAGCCGATATCGCCACCGGCCTCACCGGCGCGCTGCTCGACAAGGTTCGCGGCAACAAGGATCTGCGCGTCATCATTTCGCCCTATGCCGGCACGTCCGGCATCCTGTTCAACAAGCAGGAATTCCCGCAGGCCGAAGACCGGCGCGTGCGGCTGGCCGTAGCCCATGCCATTGACCGCAAGGCGATCGCCGAGAAGCTGCTGGGCGGCATCTGCGAGCCGGCCACCAGCATCATTTCGCCGGGCACTTTCGGGCATCTGCCGGGCATTCCATTGATCCCCTACGATCCGGCCAAGGCCAAGGCGCTGCTCAAGGAAGCCGGTGTCAAGCCCGGCACCAAGGTGCCCTTCGTGCTCCATACCCAGGCCTTCGCCGCCCTTCCCGGCGCGCCGCAAGTGCTGGAGGCCATCGCCGGCAATCTCGAGGCGGTCGGTCTTGAGATCGAGCGCAAGAGCGTCGACACCAGCGGCTGGATGTCTCTCTATCGCGGCAATAAGGCCCACGGCATCTTCTACGCGCCGTCGGGCACGCCCGACGATGGCGGCGAACTGATCAACACCTGGTTCTCGATGAAATCGGCCTGGACGCCGCGTTCCGTACAGCGTCCGGAATACGACGAACTGTTCAAGGAACAGCAGCAGACCGTCGACGTCGAGGCGCGCAAGAAGCTGCTGCACAAGTTCTCCAGGATGGAGCAGGAGAATCTCGAAATGGTGCCATTGCTGTGGTGCTCCACGCCCTACGCCGTCGTCAAGCGGGTCAAGTCGTGGAGCCCAGCGATGGGCAGCGGCTACTACCTGTCGCTGAAGAATCTCCAGCTGGCGAAATAGCTTTCGCAAGTTCGCTTCGATCCGGAACGGCGGAATGCGCGCCGTTCCGGCCGCGACCAGAACACACGAAAACAGTGGAGGAATCACCATGACGAAGAACATCGCTATGCATTCAATCGGCGCCACGCGTGGCCCGCGCCGCCGGCCGGCATCGCTTGCATCCGTTACGGTCGGTTCCGCGCTTGCGCTCGCCCTGGCGTTAGGCATGCCGGCTTATGCCGAACCCAAGGGTGATGTGACCATCGCGCTGCCCAATCTTAGCCAGCTCTTCGATCCGACATCGATGGTCGGCGCAACCCCCCACATGGACTACGACTTCCTATTCGACGGACTGATCAATGTCGGCAAGGACGGCAAGTATCCCGCGCTGGCCGAGAGCTGGGTCATCAGCCCGGACGGCAAGCAGATCGATTTCAAGCTGCGCAAGAACGTCAAGTTCCACAACGGCGATGCCTTCACCGCCGACGACGTCAAGTTCACCTTCGACCGCGTGATGGCGCCCGACAGCAAACATGCCTACCGCAAAGGTTTTATCGAATCGGTGGACCGCATTGAAGTTGTCGATGCACACACGGCGCGTTTCGTGTTGAAGCAGCCTTGGCCGGCGTTCTTCACGACCACGCGCTACGCCCTGACCCCGATCGCGCCCAAGGCATACTTCGAGAAGGTCGGCGCCGCGGGTTTCCAGGCGAATCCTGTCGGGACCGGCCCCTTCAAGCTGGCTGGCCTCAAGGCCGGTGAGTGGACCAAATACGAGGCCAATCCCGCATACTGGAACGGCGCGCCAACGATCAAGACGGTGACCCAGCTTCTCGTGAAGGAGCCGTTCACCCGCTACGCCATGCTGGAGCGCGGCGAGGCCGACATCGTATCCGGCCTGACCGGGCCGCTGCTGGAACGTTCCCGCAAGAACTCCGACGTCCGTATCGCCTATTCGCGCTATAGCGGCACGTCGGGCATCATGTTCAACAAGGACCTGTTTCCGGAGTCCGCCGACAAGCGCGTCCGGCTGGCAATCGGTCACGCCATCAACCGCAAGGACATCGCCGAGAAGATACAGGGCGGCGTGTGCGAGCCTGCCACCAGCATGTTCACGCCCGGAACATTCGGCTTCCTCGAAGGTTTGCCGCAGGTGAAGTACGACCCGGCCAAGGCCAAGGCGCTGCTCAAGGAAGCCGGGGTCAAGCCGGGCACCAAGGTGACCTTCACCCTTCATACCCAGTCCTTCGTCGCCGTGCCCAACGCGCCGCAGGTGCTCGAGGCGGTCGCCGGCAATCTTGAAGCGGTTGGATTCGATGTCGAACGCGTCAGCGTCGACAACAGCGCCTGGCTGGCGATGATGCGCGGCAACAAGCCGACTGGAATTTTCTACACGCCGATCTCCATTCCCGACGATGGCGGCGAGGTTATCAACTCGTACTTCGTCTCATGGTCGGGCTGGACCGCCAGGAGCGTTCAGAATCCGGAGTACGACCGGATATTCAAGACGCAGATCCAGACCGTAGACCCCAAGGAACGGACCAAGATCCTGCAGAGCTTCGCGAAAATGGAAGCTGAAAACGTGGAGAATCTGCCGTTACTGTGGTGTCATACCCCGTTCGCTGTCAGCAACAAGCGAATCAAGGAATGGCAGCCGGCGCTGGGGAGCGGATATCATACCACCATGCGTTCGTTGCGGTTGAAGTAGAGGGCAAATCCACGTGTCCACGCGTTTCGTTGTCGAGAGGCTGATGCAGGCATTGCTCACGATGCTGCTGCTGAGCGTCATCGTGTTCGGCCTGTCGCGACTGTCGGGCGATCCAGTCAATCTGATGGCTCCGATGGAGGCCTCCCAAGAAGACATCGAGCGCATTCGGGCATCGCTCGGTCTCGATAAGCCGCTGGTGGTTCAGTACTGGTACTTCGTGACCAACGCCCTGCAGGGCGATTTCGGCCGCTCGATCAAATGGGACCGTTCGGCGGCCGAGATGCTGCTCGAACGGTTCCCCGCGACCATCGTGCTGTCGGTGTCGTCGATGGCGTTGGGATTGTTGCTGGCCCTGCCGGTCGGAATATGGTCGGCGGTGAGGCGCGATACCTGGTTCGACAACGCCGGCAAGATCGTGGCTCTGGCCGGGCAGAGTATGCCGACCTTCTGGTTCGGCATTCTGCTGATCCTGTTCTTCTCGCTCTATATCCCGCTGTTGCCGACATCCGGCTTCGGCTATGACGAGCATCTCGTCCTTCCTACCGTCACTTTGGGACTGTTCGTGGCGGCTTCGATCATGCGCGTTACCAGATCGGCGATGCTTGATGCTCTGGAAGCCGACTACGTACGGACGGCCCGCGCCAAGGGAGTCCCCGAATGGCGCGTCGTGCTCGTGCACGCGTTGAAGAATGGCGCCATCCCGATCCTCACCATCACCGCTCTGCAGGCCGCCACCATCCTGCGCGGCGCCGTGGTGACCGAGACCGTTTTCGCCTGGCCCGGCATCGGCAAGATTGCGATCGATGCGGTCTACGGCCGCGACTTTCCTTTGGTGCAGGCGGCGGTGCTGTTCATGGGCGTGGTGTTTCTGGTCGTGAACTTCGTGGTCGACATGCTCTACGTCGTGCTCGATCCCCGCATCAGCTACGTGAAACGATGACAGCCGAAATCCCCCTGACGACCCGCCCCGCGCGCCGCCCGTTCCTCAAGCGTTTGAGTGGCGCCGCCTTCCTGCTCCGTTCCGTGCCGGCAATGTTCCTGTTGCTGGTTCTGCTGGCGGCGGTGTTCGCCGATTTCGTGGCGCCTTACGATCCCAACCAGCAAGACCTTGCCAATCTTCTGGAAGGGCCGAGCTGGACGCATATCATGGGCACCGACTCGCTGGGGCGCGACGTGTTCAGCCGCATGCTTTACGGCGGCCGCATCTCGCTGCTGGTCGGCGTGGTGTCGGTGGTCGTCGCCATGGTTATCGGTGTGCTGCTCGGCATCGCCTCTGCGATGATCGGCGGCCGGCTGGGCGATGCCATAATGCGCCTCACCGACCTGTCGCTGACCTTGCCGGGCATTCTCATCGCGCTGGCCGTGGCGGCAACCGTCGGGCCGAGTCTGATCAACGTCATTCTCATCATCTCGCTGCTCTACTGGGCGCAGTTCGCGCGCATGGCGCGCGGCGAGGCGCTGTCGATCCGCGAGCGGGACTACGTGCAGGCGGCCTACGCCATCGGCTGCAGCCCGATGCGCATCCTGCGTCTGCACATCTTCCCGAACCTCGTCAACACCATGATTGTGCTGGCGACTTTGGAAGTGGCGGCGGCGATCCTGCTCGAATCGACGCTGTCGTTCCTCGGCGTCGGCGTGCCGCCGCCGACGCCGACCTGGGGCATCATGATCGCGGAGGGGCGGCCCTACGTCGAACTCGGTTGGTGGAGCGTCACCTTCCCGGGTCTGGCCATCATGCTGACTGTCCTGGCTGTCAACCTGCTGGGCGATACGCTGCGCGATCGCCTCGATCCGAAGTTCGCCCAGCGTTCCTGAAGACCGGTTTGCACACGGGCGGCGCGCGGCGCGGCAGCCCGAAGGAGGAGTACGTGTCGGACAAGCTGCTTGACGGAAAAGTCGTCCTGGTCACCGGGGCCGGCCGCGGCATCGGCCGCGATATCGCCATCGCCATGGCGAAGAGCGGCGCGAAAGTGGTGATCAACGACCTTGGCGCCACCGATCGCGGCGAGGGCGCCGATGAAGGGCCTGCTGCGGAGGCGGTCAAGGCGATCCGCGACGCCGGTGGCGAGGCCGTGGCCAACGGCGATTCTGTGGCGAGCTGGGACGGCGCGCAGCGCATGGTGGCGACCGCCATGGAGAAGTTCGGGCGCATCGATTGCGTCGTCAACAATGCCGGAATCCTGCGTGACGTCATCTTCCACAAGATGGAAGAGACGGATTGGGACGCGGTAGTCGGCGTCCATCTCAAGGGGTCGTTCAACGTCGCGCGCGCGGCGGCGCCGCATTTCCGCGAGCAGAATGGCGGCAGCTTCATCCACATGACGTCGAATTCGGCGCTGATCGGCCAGACCGGCCAGGCAAACTACATCGCCGCCAAGCTCGGCATCGTCGGCCTGTCGAAAGGCATCGCCATGGACATGCAGCGTTTCGGCATCCGCTCCAACTGCATTTCGCCGTCCGCCTGGAGCCGGCTTACCGGCACCGTGCCAGTCGAGACCGAGCAGCAGAAGGAGCGCCGCAAGAAGATCATGGCGATGACGCCCGACAAGATCGCGCCGTTGGCAGTCTATCTCGCGAGCGACGCGTCGAAGGACGTGTCAGGCCAGATCTTCGCAGTGCGTCAGAACGAGATTTTCGTCTTCAGCCACAACCGCCCGATCCGCTCCGTCCATCGCAGCGAGGGTTGGACCGCGGCGAGCGTGGCGGATCACGCCATGCCCGCCCTGCGTCCGTGGTTCACGCCCCTGCAGCGCTCCGGCGAGATCTTCAGTTGGGATCCGGTCTAGGACGCGTCGCCGCTAGATCACCTGCTGGCGCAATCTCGGACTGCTCGTGAGCAATCGCGTCAGCACGTCGAGGCCCTTGAGTAGAACGTCGGGATTGAAGGACGGGTTGAGCGAGACGCGCACGGCGTGAACCGGCGATTCGCGCGACGCGAGGAAGTTGTCGGCAGGCACCAGCGACACGCCGTCGGCGCGCGCGGCCGCGGCGAATTCCTCTGCGCTCCACTGGCGCGGCAGCTTCAGCCACAGGTAGAAGCAGGCGGCATGCGACTGGAAATCGTGGCCCTTCAGGACGCGCTGCGCCACGCGATTGAGCCGGGCGCTTTCCTCCAGATTGCGCCTGCAGATTTCCTGCGCCGTACCGCTGGCGATCATCTGGGCCACCAGTTCGGCCATGATGGGCGAGGCGCCCAGCACGGCGGCGTGGAACATGTTCTGCAGATGCGAAAGTATCTCCTGCGGCGCGGCGACGAAGCCTACCCGCAGGGCGGGGCTCAGCGCCTTGGAGACGCCGGTGATATAGCAGCTGCGTTCGGGAATCAGCGCCGAAATCGGCAGCGGCCGGTCGCTCAGCGCGCTGCAGGCCGCGTCGTCCTCGATCAGGGTGAGGTCGTGGCGCCTAATGATGTCGGCGATCCGCCGCCGCCGTTCCTCCGGCATCATCGCCGTGGTGGGATTATGCACGGTCGGCTGCATGTAGACGACGCGCGCATCGGTCTCGGCCGCGACTTGCTCGAGCGCCTCCGGAATCATGCCATGGTCGTCCATGGCGACGGCCTGCAGTTCGATGCCGCTCAGCGATGCAAGCGCCTTGGTGCCGGAGTAGGTCACCGTTTCGGTCAGCACTCGCTCGCCGGGCGCTACCAGCGAACCCAGCGCCAGCGACAGACCCTGCTGCGCGCCATTGCAGATGAGCACGTTGTCGGGCGAGACTTCGAGACCGCTGCGTGCGATCCAGGCGGCGCCGGCGGCCCGATGGCTGACGAAGCCGGAAGCCGGCGGATAGCGGTGCAGGGGCAGCAGATCGGTTCGGGCCGCGAGATCCGACAGTGCCTTGCCGATCGCGTCCGAAAGATCGGCGATCGGAGTCGAGTAGCAGGCGAGGTCGACGGCACGGGTCTCGTTCTGCGGAATGAAGTTTGCGACGTTGGTCTCGTCGCGCGAGCCGCTGACGAAAGTGCCGCGACCGACTTCGCCGCTCACCAGCTTGCGCTTCTTGGCGACGGTGTAGGCGCGGCTGATGGTGCCGACCGTGACCCCAAGCTTGATGGCCAGGTCGCGCTGCGGCGGCAGCTGGGCGCCCGGCGGCAGTTCGCCGCCGTCGATCGCCTTTGCAATGGCGGTGGCGACGGCCAGATAGCGAGGTCCGTCGAGCTTGCTGATATCAGGAATCCACATTTGCGCCCCTGTTGAGGTTCACAATCCGGAGAATTGACTCGATTCCGAACTATGACATTGACAGTGTTTTGTATCGATCGTTAGGATCATTGCACCGAAAACGATGGCAGCAATTTTATCCTAGGTTTTCTAAAGATTCCATAGGAGTTGCTGCCCCCGTCGCCAGCATGGCGTGTGGAAGAACGAAGCAAATAGCGCAGTCAATAAGCGCCGGTCAGGAGGGAATCGACCATGAAAACAGGCAAATTGTCTCTTTTTGTCGCCGCGACATTGGCGGTGACCGTGCTGTTCGCCGGATTGGGGCAGGCCGCGGAGCGCAACGTAAAGATTGCGATCGGCAGCACCAGTTTCGCCTGGTTCCCCCTTTACGTCGCGGTCGGGGCTGGATTCTTCAAGGACGAGGGCCTTGACGTGGAGATCGTCAACGTCCCGGCCAACTCCACCCCGGCGGCGGCCATGATCAACGGCTCCGTGGACCTCGGCGGTCTGGGCGTCCAGACCGCCTTCAACGCCATCGAGAAGGGCCAGCCGATCAAGATACTGACCCCGATGGTGACGGAGTACACCTCGACCATCTTCGCGCGCCCCGAGGTGCTGCGGGCCAAGGGCGTCGACCGCAATTCGCCGATCGAGGATCGCGTCAAGGCCATGGTCGGCATGAAGCTGGCCACGACCGCGATCGGCGCGGGGCCTCATCTGATGTACCGCTATCTGTTCAAGAAGTACCTGAACGGTGACGTCGACAAGATGGCCGAGGTGGTGCCGGTCGGCAACTCCGGCCCGACTCTGGCTGCCATGAAGCGCGGCGTAATCGATGCCAGCGCTTTCTCGCCGCCGGTGCCCGAAAAGGCGGTCGCCGACGGCATTGGCGAGGTGCTGATCGACTTCATCGGCGGCGACGTGCCGGAGATCGCCGGCTCGGTCTATGTCGTGCTGGTGGTCACCGAGGAGAAGCTGAAGACCGATGGGCCGATGGTGGCCGCGTTCGTCCGCGCTCTGGAGCGCGCCAACAAGCTGGCGCAGAAGGACATCGTCGCCGCCGGCGAGGCCGCTCGTTCTTTGGTCGGTTCGATGGAATCCGATCTCTACGTGCAGGGCGTGAAGGCTATGGCGCCGGCCCTGCCGAAGACCGCGACGGTATCGACCGAGAGCCTGCAGCGCTTCAAGTCGCTGCTCGAGGAGGGCGGCTACAAGTTCGATAGCCTCGACGTCAGCAAGATCACGGTCAACAAGTTCGTCGAGGACGCGCTCGCCAAGAAGCAGTGAGCGTCGTACCGGGAAGAGAGAAACGCAACAGGGAGGGAAGTCTAATGAACGCACGGATTGTCCGGCACATCGCTGCCGGCAGCCTCGTCGCGGCGGCGTTGTTGCTGGGCGGCGTGGCGCAGGCTAAGGACAAGCTGAAGGTGGTGCTGAGCAGCACCTCATTCGCCTGGCTGCCGCTTTACGTCGCCGACGGCGCGGGGCTGTTCGAGAAGGAAGGCCTCGACGTCGAGATCGTGAACGTCAAGGACGGCGCCGTAGTGGTAACGGCAATCCTCAACGGCGACGCCGACGTAGCCGGCGTCGGCGGCAATTCCGTGTTCGCCTCGCGCAAGGCGGGCCAGCCGATCAAGCTGCTCACACCGATGAATGTCGAATACACTTCGACGATCTTTGGGCGCAAGGACGTTTTCGAGAAGGCTGGCATCACCGAGAAATCGACTGTCGAACAGAAGATTACAGCCCTCAAAGGCAAGAAGATCGGGGTTATTTCGTTCAATGGCGGCCAGCATACAATGATGCGCTTTCTGTTCGCCAAGTACGCCGGTGGCGTAGATGTCGACAAGGCCGCCGAGATCGTACCGATCGGCGATTCAGCCAATACGCTGGCGGCGATGCGTCGTGGTGCTATCGACGTGAGCGCGTTCTCGCCACCGGTGGCCGAGAAGGCGGTGGCCGACGGTTACGCCATGATTCTGCTCGATATGATTGGTGGCGAAGTGCCGGAGACCCGGGGCATGGTTTTCACCGCTATGGCAGTCACGGAAAAGGCGCTTAGCGAAAAGAGCAAGCAACTGGCTGCATTCGTTCGCGCGATCGACGCCGCCGACAAGCTTGTGCATAGCGATATTCTCGCTGCAGGTCAGGCAGCCCGCAAGCACATGACGGCGATGGACTCGGATCTCTACGAACTCGGAATCAAGGCAATGCAGAGGGCGACGCCCAAGAGTGCCGAAACGCCGATCGAAGGGCTCAAGAAGTATCGCGAACTGCTTGCCTTCGGCGGTCTCGCCTATGCCCAGGGGGAGTTCGATTTCGAGGCGGCGACGGCCAATGCGTTCGTCAAGGATGCGCTCGCCAAAAAGAAGTAGCGTAAACAGAGGACTAACTCGTCGTGAATCCCTATACCGGCAAGACCTATGCCCAGGCCATCGACTACCTCGCCGAACGTTATGGCGAGCGCGAGGCGCTTTCGTTCGAGGGCAGGCGCTATAGTTTTGCCGATATCAGGCGCGAGTCGGATCGGGCCGCAGCGCGGCTGAAATCGCTCGGCTTGAAGCCGGGCGACAAGGTCGCGCTGTGGATGCCGAACCGGCCGGAATTCATGTGGTACTGGTTTGGTGCCGCAAAGTCGGGGCTGATCGCGGTTTTCCTCAACACGCGTCTGCGTCGCGACGAATTCGTCTACCAGATCGCCCAGTCCGACAGTGCTGTGGTGATCGTTCCCGGCCGCCGCGCCTTCCGCGACTTCCTCGGCGAGCTTGTCGAGGCCTGTCCCGAACTGGCGACCAGATCGCCGGGTCGTCTCAACAGTTCGGTCTTTCCGAAACTTCGGGCGGTCGTGTGCTGCGACCGTCCGTCCAAAGCCCTGCCGGGCGTGCTGGACTGGTCAGAGATGGCGGCCCTGCCGGTGCCGCCGCCGGCGACCGATCCCGACGCGCCGGCCCTGATCGCCTATTCGTCCGGCACCACCGCCTTGCCCAAGGGCGCAATGCTCACTTCGTGCATCTGGCGCAAGGCCTATGACGGGGGAACTCTGATCGGCCTCAGCCCCGCCGATTGCCTCTATCTTTGCGTGCCTTTGTTCGGCGTGTTGGGTTCGCTTAACGGCGTGTTGTCGTTCTGGAGTCACGGCTCCCGCATCGTGCTCGACGAGCGGTTCGACGTCGACGCCTGCCTGGCGTCACTCGAGAACGAGCGCTGTACCGCGCTCCATATGCTGCCGGCGATGATCGATGCCCTGATTGGGCATCCGCGCTTCTCGCGCGAGCGTCTGCGCCTGCGCACAGGCGTTGTGCTTAGCAGCGATCCGGTCGTGCTGCGTCGCGCCGCCGAGGAGCTTGGCGTGCGTGGCGTCGTCACGGGCTATGGACTTACCGAATCGACCGGCCTGGTGACCCGCTGCCGCTGGGACGAGCCGCTGGAGAACCGGTTCGCCTCGCAGGGCCGTCCGCTGCCCGACTGCCCGATCCGAGTCGTCGATCCCGAGACCGGCCGCGATCTCGCCAGGGGCGAAGAGGGCGAGATCTGGATCGGCGGCTATTCGGTCATGCCTGGCTACTACAACAAGCCCGAGGAAACGGCCCGCACCATCACCGAAGACGGCTGGCTGCGCTCGGGCGATCTCGGCATCCTCAATGCAGACGGCACGGTGACATTCCTGCGTCGCGTCAAAGACGGCTACAAACACAAGGGTTTCAACGTTTCGACGCCGGAAGTCGAGCGCGTGGCCGCGGATCATCCGGACGTTGCGCAGGTCGCCGTGGTCGGCATCCCAGACCGCCGCTTCGGCGAGATCGGCGTAGCCTTCGTCATTCCGCGGTCAGGCGCAAACCTCACGTCGGAATCGGTGTTGGCCTTCCTGGCGCCGCGGCTGGCCTCGTTCAAGCTGCCGGCGCACGTGTTCGTGGTCGACGCCTTTCCGGTGACCGGCGGCACGGAAAAGATACAGAAGTTCAAGCTGCGCGACATGGCGATCGAGCGGCTGGCCGGCGCCGACATGGCGCGATCGGCGTAATCCAACTATCTGACGATTTATTGTAGGGAGCACAGGTATGCAGATCGATCTTGGGCCGCGGCTGGAGGCGATTCAGGGCGCGGCGCGTGAGGTGGCAAGCAGCGTCACCAGCAAGTACGCCGCCCAGCATGATCGCGAGTACTCGATGCCGATGGAGACCCTGTCAGCTCTGAACGATGCAAAGCTGCTTGCCATCTCGGCGCCGAAGCGTCTGGGCGGGATGGAAACGGGCATGGTCAATCTCGAAGAGCCGCTCGCCTTCCTTCTTGTGATCGAGGAACTGGCGCGCATCGACATGTCGGCGGCGCACTGTTTCCAGGTGCATGCGCATAGCAGTCAGTTGCTCAGCATGCATGCAGCGAAGGAGCAGCAGGACCGCTGGTTCGCGCCGCTGTTCGACCATGGCGGCATCCTTTCCTGGACCGGCGGCGAGCCGGGCCGCACCGCGCGCGGGCAATACAGCATGGTGTCGGAAGCGACGCCACGCAACGACGGTTACGTTCTGAACGGCATCAAGCAGTACGGAACCAACGCTTCCGAGGGCGCGTGGAACATCGTCACCGTCAGCCTGCCCGGGATGGAGCCGGCCGAGGGCTTCCTGATGCTGTTGATCCCCAAGGGCGCGAAGGGGTTCACCGTCGACGCCGAATGGTGGCGGCCGACGGGCATGCGGGCCTGCGTCAGCCCCAAACTGATCCTCAAGGATCTGTTCGTGCCGCATGAGGACGTGCTGCAGGGGCCGGGCTTCTATCCCAAGAGCAAACTCGGCGCGCGCTGGCATCTTGGCTTCTCGGCCAGCCATCTCGGCGCCGCCCAGGGCCTGCTCGATTTCGCCATCGACTATCTGCCCAAGCGCGGCACGGCGGGCAATCCGCACAGCCAGCGCACCATTGGCGAGATGAAGATGCGGGTCGCCGCGGCGCGCAACATGGTTTATCGGGCCGCCGCCTTGTGGCAGGCCAAGCGCATCGCCGAGGCCGAGGAATATTCGCTTATGGCAAAGCTTTACGCCATTTCCACGGCGGAATGGATGATCAACGAGACCATCCGCATCGTCGGTTCGACCGCCTTGCTGGAGACTTTTCCGCTGAATCGCATGATGCGCGATATCCACGTGCACAGCACCCACGCGAACCTGCATAATACCGCCCAGTCGATCGGCAAGGCGGCGCTGGGCATGAATTTCGACTCGACGGAGCAGCAATAAGCGTCTGTCAGGAGGGCCCGATGCTCGAATATCGAGGCGTAACGAAGAAGTTCTACAAGCGCGACGCCGAGATCACGGCGTTGCGCAACGTCAGCTTCAACATCGACGAGGGCAAGTTCGTCTCGGTGGTGGGACCGAGCGGCTGCGGCAAGTCGACCTTGCTCAATCTTTCGGCTGGTCTGAGCCGGCCGAGTTCGGGAGAGGTGTTGTATCGTGGTGAACCCGTCACCGGCATAAATACCAGGCTCGGTTACATCACCCAGCGCGACAACCTGCTGGAATGGTCGACGGTCTACGACAACATCGTCATCGCTCTGCGCATCCGCCGGATTCCGCGCGCCCGCCAGAAGGAGCTGGCCGACTACTACCTGAACCTGATGGGTCTGAAGGACTTCGCCAAGCACTATCCGATGGAGCTGTCGGGCGGCATGCGCAAGCGAGCGGCCCTGGCGCGCACGCTGATCTACTCGCCCGAACTTGTGATGATGGACGAGCCGTTCAGCGCCCTCGACGCCCACGTCAAGATGATGATGCACGAGGAGCTGTTGCGCATCTGGGACGTCGAGAAGAAGACCATTCTGTTCATCACCCACGACCTGACCGAGGCCATAACGCTGTCGGACCAGGTCATCGTGCTTTCGGCGCGGCCCGGCACGGTCAAGGCCGTCATCGACATCGATCTGCCGCGACCGCGCGATCCGTTCCTGCTGCAGACCACCCCGGAATTCATCGCAATCTACCATCGCGTCTGGGAACTGCTGCGCGACGACATCCGCAAGAGCGAAGCGGCTTAGTGAGGCGAATATGAGCGAAACTTCCGCGGTGCCGCTGGGCAGAAGGAAGAACGAGGACGCGCTGCTCGAGCAGCGCGTCGATCCGGTGCGGGCGCGTCTGACGTTGATCGCCAAGCGGTTGCTGCTGTTTGCAGCCCTGCTGGCGCTGTGGGAATGGGGTGTGCGCTATGGCGCGATCGATCCCTACTTCACCAGCCAGCCGTCGAAAATCTGGGAGCGGCTCCACCAGTGGGCCGTGGGCGGCCAGCTGGTCCAACACGTGCCCATCACCATCATCGAGGCGGTGCTGGGCTTCGTGTTCGGCACCATCGTCGGCGGCATTACCGGCTTCGTGTTCGGCTGGTTCGAAAAAGTGGCGGATCTGCTCGAGCCCTTCATCATCGCCTTCTACAGCCTGCCCAAGGTGGCCTTGGCGCCGTTGTTCATCCTCTGGTTCGGCATCGGCATCGAGACCAAGATTATCCTGACCGCGACCATCGTCTTCTTCCTGGTGTTCTTCAACACCTTCTCGGGCGTGCGCGACACCAGTCGCGAACTGGTCGACATCGTCAGACTGATGGGGGCGGGCCCGACCCAGGTGGTCTGGCGCGTGGTGTTGCCGTCAGCCCTGACGGCGATATTCGTCGGACTGCGCGTTTCGGTGCCCTATGCGCTGATCGGCGCGGTGGTCGGCGAGATGATGGCGTCCAATCGCGGCATTGGCTTCCTGCTGACCAATTCCACGGGGCAGTTCGACACCGCCGGCGCCTTTGCGGCGCTGGTCTTGCTGGTCATCATCTCGACCGCCTTCAACGGCGCCATATTGGCGGCGGAGAAATATCTGCTGCGCTGGAAGCGGATCCAGAGATAGGAGCGGGACCGTCGTCCCGCGTGCGTTTCGTCAGGAACCGATCGTCGCCAGCACTTGGCCTTCCAGCACGTCCTCGCCCTCGGCGACGCGGATCTCCTGCACGACGCCGCCAGTCGGCGCCAGCACCGGAATTTCCATTTTCATGGATTCGATGACGATGATCTGGTCGTCCTGGCTGACCGTCTGGCCAACGGCCGCCTCCACTTTCCAGATTTTGCCGGTGATTTCCGACTTTACCGCGACTGTCACGTACCATCCTCCGCTGTCCAGGAAGCGCTTTCTGCAACTTCCGCCTGAAGAATCGAATCGAATGTATCAGCAATGATAAGTATCAATCTATTCTAATTGCGCCGAATTTTCATTGATTTTGGTCCGGCCTCAGTCGGACACTGTCCGCTGCCTAACGTGGGAAATGCCAAGTTTCATGCCAAAGAAACGGGAATTTTTCTCATATTTAGGTTAAATGGTTGAACCATAGGTATTGATACCTTATTGTGTCCCTCGACCTGAAGATCCGGGGCTCAATCGGCGCCCAACGCGCGCTGACCCCAGGGTTGCAGGTGGATGAGGAGACCATGGCCGGCAAGCGCTTCGAGGGACGGGTCGCCGTCGTTACCGGGGGTGCGCGCGGCATTGGCGCCGATGCCGCCGACCTCTTCGCCGAGGGCGGCGCCAGCGTCGTGCTGCTTGACCTCGACAAGTCGGTGGGCGACACCGCCCGTCAGATCGCCGAACGACATGGTGTGGGAAGCTGGGGCGCGGTCGTCGACATCACCGACGCCAAGGCAGCGGAAGCCGCGATCGAGGAAGCCGCGCAACGTTTCGGCGGCATTCACATGCTGGTCAACAATGCCGGCATCACCCGCGACAACCTGCTTCACAAGATGACCGAGGAAGACTGGGATCAGGTCATGGCGGTGCATCTGCGCGGCAACTTCCTCTGCACCAAGTACGCGCAGAAATTCATGGTGCAGCAGCGCTTCGGCAAGATCGTCAGCCTGTCCTCCACCGCCGCACTGGGCAATCGCGGCCAGTTCAACTATTCGGCGGCCAAGGCCGCCATTCAGGGCATGACCCGTACGCTGTCGATTGAGCTGGGCCCGTTCAATATCAACGTCAACTGCGTCGCGCCGGGCTTCGTCGACACCGAGATGACGCGCAAGACCGCGCGCCGGCTGGGTCAGGATCCGGAGGAGTACAAGGCCGCCCGCGCCAAGGCCATCCCGATCGGCCGCGTCGGCGTGCCGCGCGACATCTCGAACGTCATCTGCTTCCTGTGCAGCGAGGAGGCGTCCTACGTCTCCGGCCAGATCATATACGTGCGCGGCGGTCCGGAGACGAGGCGCTAGCCCATGGTAGAACGCGAGCCCGACTGGTCCCAACAGACTTTTGCCGACGCGATCGAATGGGCGGCAAGGACCCATTCGGTGCGCGAGGCGCTGGTGCATGGCGCCGAACGGCTGACTTTCGCGCAGCTGGGACAGCGCGTCCGTGAGTTCGCGCGCGGCCTGGTCGCGCTGGGCGTGCGTCCAGGCGATCATGTCTGCCTGTGGATGCCCGACTGCGTCGACTGGGTCGTCGCACGCTGGGCGGTGCCCTACCTGGGCGCCGTTCTGGTGCCCATCAACACCCGCTTCCGCGACAACGACGTCGGCTACATCCTCAAGCAGTCCGACAGCCGCTTCCTCATCGTCGACGAGGGCGTGGCCGGCATCTCCTATCTCGACATTCTCGGGCGCATCGCGCCGGGCTTTCGCGAGCAGGCGCAGGGCGACTGGAAGCTGCCGGAGCTGCCGGAGCTGCCGAAGCTGCGTGGCGCCATCGGCCGCGGCCGCGACATTCCGGGCTCTATGTGGCGCTTCGAGGAGATCGGGGCGATCGGCCGCAACACGCCGGAGCTCCAGGAGAAGCTCGACCTGTTTCGCGGTCGCGTGCGGTCCGACGATGTCGCGCAGATCCTGTACACGTCGGGCACCACGTCCTTCCCCAAGGGCGCCATGGTCCGGCACGGCGCGCTGCTGGCCAACAACCGCAACACCATAGAGCGCTTCGACATGCGGCCGTGCGACCGCTATCTGGCGGCGGTGCCGCTGTTCAGCGCCACCGGCACGTCCTATACGCTGTCGACGCTGATCTGCGGCTGCGCCATGGTGCTGGCCGATCGCTTCGACCCGGAGAACTTCTGCCGCCTGGTCGAAAAGGAGAAGATCACCTTCACCTTCTTCGTCGACGCCATCGTCCACGACCTGCGCGAATATAAGGGGTTGCGCTCGCACGACCTGTCCAGCCTGCGCACCGGTACGGGCGGCCCGCTGTCGCGCGAATCCTTCCGCTACATCGTCGAGGAGCTGGGCGTCAAAGGCTTCACCAACGTCTACGGCATGTCCGAGACGTCGAACTCGATCAGTCGCTCGTTCTGGCACGAATCGCTGGAGCAGAAGCTCGCCACCAACGGCAAGCCGATGCCCGGGGTTGGCGTGCATATCGTCGACGTCGAAACCGGCGAGGATCTGCCGCCCGGGCGCACCGGCGAGCTGCGCATCTCCGGCTATACCGTAATGAAGGGCTACTACAACCGACCCGAGGAGAACGAGAAGGCGTTCGACGCGCGGGGCCGGCTGTGCACGGGCGATCTCGGGGAACTGACGAAGGACGGCTACGTCGTGTTCCGTGGCCGCGTCAAGGAGATGATCAAGCCCGGCGGCTTCAACGTCGCCACGCAGGAGATCGAGGAATTCCTGCTGACCTGTCCCGGCGTCAAGCAGGCGGTGGTGGTCGGCGTACCGGATGCGCGGATGGGCGAGGTCGCCTATGCCTACGTGCAGCCGAAGGAAGGCGAGAAGCCGAATGGCGAGGCGATCATCGCCCGCTGCCGCCAGCATATCGCCGGCTACAAGGTGCCGCGTTTCGTCGAACTGGTGAACGAGTTTCCGTTCACCAGCACCGGCAAGATCAAGAAGCTCGAACTCAAGGAACGTGCCGCGGCGCGACTGGCGCAGGATGCCGCGCGCGCAACGGCTGCAACCGCATAACGACTGGCAAAGGAAGAGGGAAGAGACATGTTCATCGATCCGGAAGCTGCACTGCGCAGCGACAAGATACAGGCGCTGGCCGAGCAGGCGGTGACGACGTTCCGGGCGCGCGCGCCCGAATACGATCCGACCTGCGACATGCCGACCAAGAACATCGACGATCTGTTCGCCAATGGCTGGCTGACCTGCGCCGTGACGAAGAAGACCGGCGGCATGGGCAGCAATCTCGACACCGAGGATCCCGCCACCTACCTGCAGGCCATTCGCGTCACGGCGCGCGGCTGCTCCTCGACCGCTCATTGCCTGCAGGTCAACAACCACACCGCCTGGATTCTCGACGTCATCGGCACCGACTACCAGAAGGAGAAGTTCGTCAAGCCGGGCCTGAAGAAGCCATTCCTGGCCTCCTTCGTCGGTTCGGAGTTCAACCGCAAGCACATGTACATCATGAACACGACGGCCAAGCCCGACGGCAAGGGCGGCTACGTGGTCAACGGCGTCAAGAACTACGCCACCAACGGTCCGACGATGGAGTTCGCCATCATCTTCGCCTCGATCGAGGGGGTGAACGACTACCAGAACAACCATCTGATGACGATCATCGAGACCAAGCAGGACGGCGTGCGCATCGACAACGAGTGGTATCGCCCGCTCGGCATGCGCGGCGCCGCCAGCCCGGTGATCCACCTCGACAACGTCAAGGTTCCCAAGGAGCACGTGCTGGGCGAGCCCGGCGCCTATCCGCGCCAGCGCTGGCAGGGCAAGTACCATCTCGGCTTTACCGCCAATTATCTCGGCACCGCCGAGGGCATGTTCGAGTGGTTCCGCGACTACGTCGTCAAGAAAGGCAAGGGCAAGGATCCGATCATCCTGCTGCGCACCGGCGAGATGAAGATTCAGCTCAATGCCGCCCAGTCCCTGTTCCACGACGCCATCCGCGCCTGGAAGACCAGGCCGGTGGTCGAGGCGGAGCTGCTGTCGATGAGTGCCAAGTACACTGCCGCCCACACGGCGCTGAACCTGGCGCGCGCCATCACCGAGGGCGCCGGATCGACGGCGCTGTTCGAGGAGTTCCCGCTGGGTCGGATGATCCGCGACCTGCAGACCCACATCCTGCATGCAGGCCACGACAAGACGGCGCAGATCGTCGGCCAGTCGCAGCTCGGCGACGAGTTCGACTCGACGCTGCAGCGCTGAGGCAAAAGCGGACGGATCGGGGTATAAGGTCTGGCATGAACTTCACCCCGATCCGCACCCGGCGCGTCTTCGAGGAGGTCATCGACCAGTTCCGCGAGCAGATGCGCAACGGGCAGCTCAAGCCCGGCGACAAGCTGCCGTCGGAACGCGAACTGGCGCGCCAGTTCCAGGCCAGTCGCAACGCCGTCCGCGAAGCGCTGCGCACCCTGGAAGTGGCCGGGTTCATCGAACTTCAGACGGGCGCCAGAGGCGGTGCCTTCTGCCGCGAGGTCGATGCCCGGCTGGTGGCCGATTCGATGCGCGACATGCTGCATCTGGGGCAGCTCACCATCGAGCATCTCACCCAGGCCCGGCAATGGATCGAGACCGTCGTCGTCCGCATCGCCTGCCAGCGCGCCACCGACGAGGACTTCGCCGCCCTGGAGGAGAATATCGAACTTGGCGTCGAGTTGCTGCGCCAGGGCCGGCTGGCCGAGAAGGTCGTGGTGAACGTCGAGTTCCACAATATTCTCGCCGAGGCGACCAAGAACCCGGTGCTGATCCTCAACATGCGGCTGCTGATGGATCTCACCATGCATTTCGCGCGGCATGCCCAGCCTGACGTGGATCCCTACCACATCGAGTGGCGACGCAAGATGGTGGCGCTGCTGCGCGCGCGCGACGAGGCCGGAGCCATAAGAGCGCTCGAGGAGCGGCTGCTCCGGCTGCAGGAGCGCTATCACGCCTTGGCCGCGCAGCAGGCCCGGGCGCAGTCCAGCGCCGGCAATCTTGCGCGCCGGCGGCTGGCCGCAAACTGACATTGGAGCGGGAGAGCGAGATGCGGGACGAATTGCGGGGCCGCACGGCCTGGGTCGTGGGGGCGGGCGGCACGCTGGGACGGCGGATCTGCGCCGATCTGGCGGCGGCGGGAGCCCAGGTCTTCGCCTCCTCGCGCGACGAGCAGAAGCTGCAGGCGATGGCCGGCGAAACCGGCGGGCTGACGCCGATGCCGATGGACATCACCGAGCGCAAGTCGGTGGATCGGGCTGCGGCCGATATCGTCGACCGTAGCGGCCGCATCGACATTCTGGTCAACAGCACCTCGCTGTCGCTGTTCGGCGATTTTCTCACCCTCGACGACGACGTCTGGGAGAGGGTGCTGCAGACCAAGCAGATCGGTTACATGCGCACCACGCGCGCGGCGCTGCCGCATATGATCCGGCAGAAGAAGGGCGTGGTGGTCAATGTCACCGGTAAGGGCGGCAGGGCGCCGCGCGACGTGCATCTGCCCGGCTGCAGCGCCAATGCCGCGCTCAATCTTCTGACGCGGGGCCTGGCCATGACTTACGGCAAGGACGGCGTGCGTTTCGTCGCGGTGTCGCCCGGCGTCATCGATTCGCCGCGCCTGGCCGCCATTCGCCGGTCCACCACCGAACGCAACAGTCTCGACCAGTCCGGCGCCGACAAGGCGATCGCCGGATCGAACTATCTCGGCCGTCTGGGGACGGCGGAGGAAGTGTCCGACGCGGTTCTGTTCGCCGTTTCCGACCGCGCCGGCTTCACGACGGGGACGGTGATCGAGGTCGACGGCGGCTAGCCGGCGTCTTGCGCGATCTGGCAGGCGGGTTGCCTGCGCTATCCGGCAGATCCTTGATGATCGGCGTGAGCTTCTCGTAGCGTTCGGACACCACGCGCAGCAGCGATTCCATCTCCGCCGCCGCCGCATCGGCGTCGCGCGCCCGCATATGGCGCAACAGGCGACGCCGCGATTCCAGAATGATGTCGCCATAGCCGATCGGCACCCTGCTGGCGAAATAGCGCATGATGTCCATCAGCATCGCTATGTTCAGGATCAGCACCGGATTGCGCGTGGCGCGCGCCAGAACGTTGTGGAACTCGATATTGGCCTCGACGCGCTCGCGGTCGCGGCCTTCCCGCATCAGTCGCTCGACCTCGGCGACATTCGCCTCCAGCGCTGCGAAATCCTCCTCGGTGCCGGTCTCGCAGACGATCCGCGTGATCATGGTCTCGATCCAGATGCGCGCCTCGGTAAGCTGTGCAGCCGTAATGCGGCCCAGATGCAGCATGTCCTGCAGCGAATCGGCCAGCATGCTGGGATCGGCCGCCGCGATATAGGCGCCGCCACGTACGCCCTTCTTCAGCTGTACCGTGCCGGCGATCTCCAGCACCCGCAGAGCCTCTCGGACGGCGTTGCGGTTGACGTTGAGCTGCTCGGCCAGATCGCGCTCCGGCGGCAGCTTGTCGCCGGGCTTGAGCTGGCCCGCCATTATCTGTTCGCGGATCTGGACGACGACTTCCTCGAAGATGCGTCGCGCCTTGACGGGAGAGAACACGGTAATTCCTGTCGCCGGGTCGTCCCCACCATAGCGCGACCGGCGGCGGGCTCCAATCCTCGCGCGGCCTCCTCGCCACCCGGTTTCAGTCGGCCAGGGGCGTCAGGGCTGCGGCGTGGCGGGCGGCGGTCCAGCCGCCGACGAAGCATTCGGCCAGATTGCCGCCGCCCATGTAGAGATGCCCGAACTTGCTGCCCAGCTCGCCGGCCGCGTAGAGCCGCGGGATCGGCTCGCCGAAGGGCGTCAGAATCTGCTGGTGCACATTGTGCACCGGCCCGCCCTGGGTGTTGATGACCACCGGATAGATGTGGCCGTAGTAGAAGGGCGGCGTGCGGATCGCCACCATGCTGTCGGGCTGGCGGCCGAAATCGGGATCGCTGCCGGCGGCGCAGTAGTCATTCCACGTCTCGACCGTGCGTTGGAGGGCGGCCGGCGGCACGCCCATGGCGCGCGCCAGTTCGGCCAGCGAATCGGCGCGATGCAGGATGCCGAGTTCGACCTCCTTCAGATTGTCCGGGCTCCATTGGTAGTGGTGCTCGCGGCTGTTCGAGATGGCGCGGGCGATCGGATACATCTTGCGTCCCTCCTCGTCGAACACGACGAAGGCGGGAATGCGCGGGAAATCCTGGGTCTTGGGATCGTAGGCGTCGAACGGCCTGATGCCGGTATCGCCGGGATAGGGCGGATACTCGTCCATGAAGCGCCGGCCGGTCTTGTCGACCAGGATCCATGCCATGCGCGCCAGCGATTTCTGCGACACCCGGTTGCCGTGCGCGTCGGTCACGCCGAGATCCGATACCTGGTCCATGCGGCCCGGCGTCCACATCGGCACCGCCTTCATGTAGAAGGCCAGCGGATAGTCGGGGTCGCTGTGCTTCATGCCGTATGGGCCATGATAGTGCCACATGTGCCACAGATCGGCGCCCATCTCCTGGGCCATGCGAATGCCATCGCCGGTGTTGCCGACAAAGGAACCCGTCAGCACCGGCTGGGCCTGGAAGAACTGCCGCTTCATCTCGGCGCTGTTCTCGTAGCCGCCACAGGCCAGAATAACGGCCTTGCGCGCACGGATGCGCTGCTCCCGCCCCTCAACGGTGGCAAGGACGCCGGCGATCTCGCCTGCCGCGTTGCGCAACAGGCGCTGCGCGGCGGCGTTGTAGAGCACCGGCACGTTGCGGGCGGCGACGTTGTCCTCGAGCACCTTGAACAGCTTCGTGCCCTCCTTGATACCGCGGATGGCGCGGTAGGAAGTCAGGCCCTGCAAGGCCGGTACGCTGTCGACCTGGCAATAGGCCAGCGATTCGTAGCCGGGCAGGGGATAGTTGCCGAGCGCCGGCGTCACCTTGACGACGGCGCCCAGCGGCTCTGCCAGGCGTCGCAGATAGTCGGGTATTTGCAGCATACCCTCGGCCAGCCGACGCATGATGTCGTCGGGCGTGCGCCCGCCGCTGGTCGCGAGGAGGTACTTGTAGCATTCCTCGACGTCGAAGCAGACGCGCGCCCCGCCGGCTGAGACCGCGGACAGCCCGCCCGGATCCGGCATTTTCTCGAGCACGAGCGTCGCCGCGCCATTGTCGGCGGCTTCGATGGCCGCGACGGCGCCGGCCGCGCCGAAGCCGACTACGACGATGTCGGTTGTACGATCCCAGTTCGGCATGGTTGCTCCGCTCGAGCCAGAGGAGGTGGAAAAGCGAAGCGCCGGATCAGGGATCGATGCGGTGCTTGAACCCCGGCTGTCGCGGCTGCGGATGCCGTTCAAGCACGCTGACGATTAGATCGCGCGTTTCTGACGGTTTGATGATGTCGTCGAGCAAAGCGCGTTCGGCGGCGAGATATCCATTGCCGTCTTCCAGCACTTTCTGCATGAGCTGGGCGCGCAGCTCCTCGGGATTTTCCGCTTCCCTGATCTTGCGGCCATGCACCAGCTCGACGCCGGCTGCCGGGCCCATGGCATCGAAGAACGAAGTCGGCCAGCCGACGATGGCGTCGGGATTCATGGTCTTGCCGCCCATCGCGATGTAGGCCAGCCCGATCGCCTTGCGCACCACGATGGTGACCTTGGGAACGGTCGTGGCGATGACCGAATTCAGCATGCGCGACGCCAGGCTGACCATGCGCTGCTTCTCGATGTCCGGCCCCACCAGGAAGCCCGGACAGTCGCACAGGAACACCATGGGAATGTGGAAGGCGTCGCACAGGTCGAGGAACTTGCGCGCCTTGATCGCCGCTTCGTGGTTTAGCGCCCCCGCCAGATGCATCGGGTTGTTGCCGATGATGCCGACCGACCGGCCCTTGATGCGCGCCAGCGCCGTCAGCAGGTTGCGGCCGTAAGTCGGGCGGTAGACGAACAGCTCGCCGCCGTCGACCAGCAGGCGCACCAGCTGCTCCATGCTGTAGCCGCGGCGGTGGTTCTCCGATACCAGCGCGTCGATCTTCGCTTTGCCTTCCGGCGTGTCGACGGCCGCCGGTTTCGGCTCATGTATGGGCGGCAGGTCGAAGCAGCTCGATGGGAAGTACGAAAGGAAGGCGCGGATCGCCAGCAGAGACTCCTTCTCGTTGACGCCCAAATGGTCGGCTTGGCCGGTGACCGAGGCGCTGAGCTCGCCCGAGCCGATCTCCTCGCGCGTCACATCCAGCCCGATTCCGACCTTGACGACCGGCGGGCCCGACATGCCCATGAAGCCGGTGCCGTTGACGATGGTGATGAAGTCAGACTGCGCCCCGGTGAAAGAGGGGCCGCCGAAGCAGGCGCCCATGAAGGCTGCGACCTGCGGTACGCGGCCGGACAGGCGGAAATGTTCGCGGAAGCGGTTGCCGACGCCGGCTGCCGTCGCGCCGTTGATCTCCTGGAATCGGCCGGCGCCGGCCTCCATCAGCGCGATGTAGGGCTTGCAATGCTTCTCCGCCAGTTCGCGCACGCGCGCGGTCTTGGCTTCGCCTACCCGGCCGCGAGTACCGGCCAGCACCGTCGAATCGTCGGAACTGACGTAGACGATGCGGCCGTCGATGGTGCCGGAGCCGGCGATCAGGCCGTCGGCCGGGGAGCGGTCGTAGAGATCGGGGTTCTGGCTGCGCGCCAGCACGCCTATTTCCTCGAACGAGCCGGGATCGAGCAGGACGTTCAGGCGCTCGCGGGCTGACAGCTTGTCGGGATGAAGCGACTGGGCGTTCTTCTTCTGGTTGACGTGACCAGGCGAGCGGCCCTTTTTGCGCTTTTCCTCAAGTTCGTCGAGTAGTGCTTTATCCATTTCTTGTCTTTGCCCCTAATGCCGCCAGGCGGCGAACCTGTCGCAGACGCGAACGCTTCCGGCCGTCACCGGCCGCAACATACCTCCGCTCGCCAAGCGACCGGCCGTTTCACATCCCTATGACTGTCGCATTTAAGCCTGAAGCCGGCGCAATAGGCAATGTAATAGATACAATCAATATAGATTGCCTCGTTCAATCTGCGAAATGCGCTGTGCAGAACGGAGAGCGGAGGAAACGCGAGCATATTCAATCCACAACGCCAGAAGACATCCGCGCGAGATCGGGGGTGGGCGGCAATCGGCAGGGTGCCGGGCTTATCGGGTCCGCTGGGATGGACTGAGACTAAGCTCTTATGACACCCCGCTTTCCTGCAAAGCTCGTCTGAAGGGACAGTCGGAACGATGTCATCAATTGACCTTGATTGTTTCATTTCTGGGGGCAACAATCGCTCCGACTTGTATCGACATACGGCATCAACGGGCTGTCGCGCGACGCCGGCCCGCACGTAAGTGCGCAGACTCAGGGGAAGAAACGCAATGGATTTCGCGATCAACGAGCGCCAGCGGGAGCTGATGGAGAATGCCCGGGAGGTTTACCAGCGCAAGCTCAAGCCGTTCATCGACAACAACGACGTCCATTCCGCCGACGGCACGCGCAAGCTGCGCAAGGAGATGGCGCATTACGGCCTGCTCGGCGTCAACATGCCGGTCGAGCTGGGCGGCTCCGGCCTGCCGCTGCTCGACACGCTGCTGCTGACCCAGACGCTGCAGGCCTGCGACTCGGCCATCGGTAGCATCGCCCACCGCTCCTCGACCGGCGCCGTCGGCGCCATCGCCAAGCTGGGCAACGACAAGCAGAAGGAGCTGGTGAAGCGCTCCTGCGCCGGCGAAATCGGCATTTCGATCGGCATCACCGAGCCGGAAGCCGGTTCCGCCGCCACCGAGATGAAGACCAAGGGCCGCATCGAGGGCGACCACGTCATCATCAAGGGCCACAAGCAGTTCGTCAGCGCCGTCAACGCCAACGACTACACCGTGCTCTACTGCCGGCTGGGCGACAGCGGCCGCGCCGCCGATATCGGCGCCGTCATCGTGCCGCACGACGCGCCGGGCTTCACCCGCTCCAACGGCACGGTCAACATGGCCGACGAGCTGCTGTTCGAGCTCTATTTCGACGATTGCAAGGTGCCGGTCGAGAACATCCTGATTCGCGAGAACGCGTTCGGCAAGCTGATCAGCATCTACAACGGCGAGCGGCTCGGCAGCATCTCGCGCATGCTTGGCTCGGCGCAGGCGGCCTACGAATACGCCCTGGCCTACGCCAAGGAGCGCAAGCAGTTCGGCCGCGAGCTGGCCGATTTCCAGGGCCTGCAGTGGATGCTGGCCGACATGCGCATCAAGCTCGACGCCGCCAAGCTGCTGACCTATCGCGCCGCCGCCGGCGCCGGCGACACGGGCCTGCCCGATCGGCTGGAGACTTCGATCGCCAAGGTGTTCACCGCCAATGCCGCCAAGCAGATCTGCGACGACGCGCTGCAGATCCTCGGCGCCAACGGCTACACCAAGGACTACCCGATGGTGCAGCGCTACACCGAGGTTCGCGGCGGCTCGATCTACGGCGGCACCGTGCAGATCCACAAGAACATGATCGCCGCCGAGATACTCGGCCGAAAGAACGACCAGCGGAAGAAGAACTAGGCGCGAGAGCGCGTTCTTCTCCTTTCCCGACAGTTTCCACGAGGCAGTCATGAGCCGTATCAGCGCCGGCGATTTCAAGAAACTCTACGATGCCAAGGCCCGCGACTGGGCCCTGTTCGACATTCGCGAGAAGGGCGAAACCGTCGACGGCCATATCTTCGGTGCCTCGACTCTGCCGCGGCGGCTGATCGAGTTCCGCATCGCCGAGTTGGTGCCCGATCGCAGCACCCGCGTCTTCGTCTACGGCGACGGCAAGGACGACCGCGCGGCGCGGGCGCTCAAGACGTTGCACGAGATCGGCTATCCCAATGCCCGGGAGATCGAAGGCGGCCTGCCGGCATGGGTCGCGGCCGGCGGCGAGATCATGACCGGCACCAACGTGCCATCGAAGGATTTCGGCGAGATGATCCACGTCGTCGAGCACGTGCCGTCGATCACCGTCGCCGAGTACGCCGAAATGGTGAAGGATCCTAAGGTCGTGACCTGCGACGTGCGCACGCCGGAGGAATTCATCGGCGGCCACCTGCCGGGCGCCGTCAGCTGCCCGAGCTTCGACATCGCCCTCAAGGCGGGCGATCTGGCGAAGAAGTATTCCACCATCGTCGTCAACTGCGCCGGCCGTACCCGCAGCATCATCGGCGCCAGCAGCCTGCGCCGGCTGGGCTTCGACAACGTGTTCGCGCTGGAGAACGGCACGTCGGGCTGGCTGCTCGAGGACGGCAAGCTGGAGAAGGGCGAGGCGGCGCCGGTGGGCGACCCCAGCCGGGAAAGCGTCGCCCGGGCGGAAGTGGCGGCGGCCCGGCTCGGCGCGGAATACGGCGTGCGCCATATCGGCCAGGATGAATTCCGTGAACTGCTGCGCACGCGCGCCGGGCGCAACGTCTACCTGTTCGATGTGCGGCCGCTGAAGGCCTACGAGGCCGGCCATATCGAGGGCACCATATCGCTGCCCGGCGGCCAGGCGGTGCAGCGCACCGACGATTTCGTGCTGGTGCGCGACGGCACCGTCGTCCTGATCGATCAGAACGAGGCCCGCGCGATGATGACCGGCTACTGGTACCGGCGCATGGGCATGGAGCGCGTCTTCGTGCTCAAGGGCGGCGTCGACGCCTGGACCGCCGCCGGCGGCCAGCTTGTCGCCGGCCGCAAGCATCCGAAGCCGCTCGGCATCGAGGCCGCCGAGGCGAAGGTGCGGAAGCTCAAGCCGGCCGAGATCGACGCGCTGATCCGCGAGCGCAAGCCGGTGGTGATAGATGTCGGCGCCAGTCTGCAATACGCCGCCGGCCATCTGCCCGGCGCCAAATGGCGGCCGCGCAATTGGCTCGAAACCATCATCGGCGACACCGCCGGCCCGGGCGACGACATCGTCGTCACCGCCGCCGAAGAAGGCCAGGCCGTGTTCGCCGCCGCCACCTTGCACGACCTGGGCTATCGCAAGGTCAGCGTTCTGGCAGGCGGCACCAAGGCCTGGCGCGCTGCCGGACTGCCGGTCGAGAAGGGCAAGCCGACCGAAACCTTCGGCGGCCCCGACTACTGGCTGCCGCCCTACGAGCGCGGCCGCGAGGGCATGCTGCAGTACCTCGACTGGGAAATTAAGCTCGGCCACAAATACGAGAAGCGGGGAGGCGAGGGCGCGCATCATGCTGGCTGAGCAGCAGCAGGCTGCCCCGCAGGCGCCGCGGCTGGACCGCGCGCTCGACGCCACGGCGATTTTGCACCGGACGCCCTGCGGCGAGGGACACATCGTCTGGCGCGCCTGGGGCGATCACGGTCCGGCCATCTTCCTGCTGCATGGCGGCTTTGGCTCCTGGCGCCATTGGCTGCGCAATATCGACGGGTTGGCCGAGAACCATCGCGTCTTCGCCGCCGATCTTCCGGGTCTGGGCGATTCGCCGACCGCGCCGCAGCCGCACACCGCGCCGGCGCTGGCCAGGTATTTCGCCGATGCCGTCCGCCTGCTCGATCCCGGCGACGATGGCGTGCTGATCGCCGGCTTCTCGTTGGGCTCATCGATCGCCGCGCATACAGCCGCGCTGCTCGGCGACAAGGCGGCGGCGCTTGTGGTGCTGGGCGCGTCCGGCATGGGCGAGATGTGGGCCAACAAGACCGACCGGTTGCGCAAGCTCAGCCGCGACATGAGCGTCGACCAGGTCCGCGCCATCGTGCGCGAGAATCTTGCCGTCTCGATGATCCACGACCGCGCGAAGATCGACGATCTGGCCATTGATGTGCAGCGCGAGCTGCTGGCCCAGAAGCGCACCTTGATCGGCATGCCGATCTCGACCTCGACCACCATGTTCGATGCGCTGGACCAGGTTTCCGGCAAGGCCACGATGCTGTTCGGCGAGCACGACTGCTACATGGATCCCGACGTCGCGACCTGCCTGCAACGCACGCAGCTCCTCTACCCGATGCTCCGGACCCGCATCGTCGCGGGCGCCGGCCATTGGGTGATGTACGAGGAGCCCGAAGCGGTCAACGCCGCGCTGCTCGGGGCGCTGGATCGGGGCCGGCGGGCATGAATCCGTTCAAGGGCCTGACGACCGGCCAGTCGATCGCCCTGCTGGCCGAGCGCCATGC
>JBFWZG010000018.1:0-34984 GCA_050185515.1 Reyranellaceae bacterium | reverse complement strand
AAATGGCGTCCCCAAGGGGATTCGAACCCCTGTTACCGCCGTGAAAGGGCGGTGTCCTAGGCCTCTAGACGATGGGGACGCAGGGCCATCGCGGCAGGGCGCTTAACTAGCAGTTTTCGCCGGGAAATCAAGCGCCAAGCCCTGCGGGCGCGGCATCGTCGATTTGCAGCTGCACCTCCGCCTTGCCGCGCCAGCGATTGACCCGCAGGGCGCCCGCGACATGGACCGGCAGGCCGTTCCGCTGCAGCAGCGCCTGTCCGACCGGATTGTCGGCGACCCGGAAGGCGATGGCGTTGAGCCGCGCCCCGCCGGCGCCCAGCACGCAGCGCACATGCCCGCCGTCGCCGATCCGGCCGGCATATTCGATGCGTACGCCGGGCAGCACGAAGCGCGGCTCGGCGTTGCCGATCCCGAAGGGTCCGATGCGCTCGATCTGGCCGGCCAGTTCGAGCGTGGCGGCGGCAGGCATCAACGGACCGTCTATGCCCAGGCCGGGGGCCGGCAGCACGCCGCCCAGCGCCGCCGAGACCCGCTCGGTCAGGAAGTCGCGCAAGGCGTCGAGCCGGTCGCGGGCCACGGTCAGGCCCGCCGCCATGGGATGGCCGCCGCCGTTGATGAGCAGTCCGGCCTGGCGGGCGGCGATCACGGCGCTGCCCAGATCGACGCCGCGGATCGAGCGGCCCGAGCCCTTGCCGGTGTCTCCGGACAGCCCGACGACGAAGACCGGCCGGTGCGTGCGCTCGAGCACGCGGCTGGCGACGATGCCGATGACGCCGGGATGCCAGTCCTCGCCGGCCAGCAGCAGGAAGGGCGGCAGGTCTCCCCTCGCCTCGGCCAGGGCCTCGACCTGGCGCAAGGCCTGGTCGAGCACCGAAGCCTCGATGGCGCGGCGTTCGGCGTTGAGCACGTCGAGACGCTCCGCCAGCATCGCCGCCTCGGCGGCATCCTCCGTCGACAGCAATCGGGTGCCGAGATCGGCCGCGCCTATGCGGCCGCCGGCATTGACCCGGGGGCCGAACAGGAAACCGGCATGGAACGTGCCCGGCGGCTCGGCGACCCGCGCCACGTCGGCAAGTGCTGCCAGGCCGCGATTGCCTCGCTGCCCCATCACCTTCAGCCCCTGCACCACCAGGGCGCGGTTCAGCCCGGTCAGCGGAACCATGTCGCAGATCGTTCCCAGCGCCACCAGATCGAGCCATTGCATCAGATCGGGCTCGGTGCGCGCGCCCACGAACCAGCCGGCCTGGCGCAGCGCGCGGTTGGTCGCCACGACCAGCAGGAAGGCGACGCCGACGGCGGCGAGGTTGCGGTGCGGGCTGGTCTCGTCCAGACGGTTGGGGTTGATGACGGCGACAGCCTGCGGCAGGCGCGGCTCGGCAACGTGATGGTCGACCACGATGGTGTCGAGGCCGCAGTCGCGGGCGGCCTGCAGCGCCTCGAAGGCGCTGATGCCGCAATCGACAGTCACCGCCAGCGACACGCCGGCCTGTCGCAGCGCCTGCAGCGCCGGCGCGTTGGGGCCGTAGCCCTCTTTCTGGCGATCGGGGATATAGGCCCGCACCCGCCCGCCGACCGCGCGCAGGAAGCGCAGCAGCAGCGCCGAGGATGTCGCGCCGTCGACGTCGTAGTCGCCGAAGATGGCGATCTCCTCGTTCTCGCGCACCGCCCGCGCCAGCCGCTCGGCGGCGCGGTCCATATCGAGAAGATGCGAGGGATCGGGCAAAGCGCGGCGCAGGGTCGGCTCGAGATAGTCGTCGATGGCGGCGAGATCGGCGCCGCGACCGGCTAAAACGCGCGCCAGTATCTCGGGCAGGTTGCGCTGCTGGGCGATGGCCAGCGACAGGCGCTCGTCGCAGTCGCGCGCGTACCAGCGCCGGCCGCTCAGCGAGCGCTCGACTCCGAGGAAGGCCGGCTGCGGGGCGTCCATGCCGCCCGCGTCAGGCGTCGAAGCCGGACTTGCGATGGAAATTGTGCCGCCCGGTGATGTAGCGCACCGTGCCGGTCTTGGAGCGCATCACCAGCGAATGCGTTTCCGCGCCGCCGTGGAAGCGGCGCACGCCCCGCAGCATCGAGCCGGTGGTGACGCCGGTGGCGGCGAACATCACGTCGCCCTTGGCGAGATCGAGCATGCCGTACTTGCGGTTCAGGTCGGTGATGCCCAGCCGATTGGCGCGGCCCTTCTCGTCGTCGTTGCGGAACAGCAGACGGCCCTGCATCTGGCCGCCGATGCAGCGCAGGCCGGCCGCCGCCAGCACGCCCTCCGGCGCGCCGCCGCTGCCGAGATAGATGTCGACGCCCGATTCGGCCTCCGAGGTGGCGATGACGCCGGCGACGTCGCCGTCCGAGATCAGCATGATGCGCGCGCCGGCCTCGCGCACCTTGACGATCAGCTCGCTGTGGCGCGGCCGGTCGAGGATGCAGGCCACCAGATCGGAGATCTCGACCTTCTTGGCCCTGGCCAGGTTCTTCAGGTTCTCGGCCGGGCTGGCGTCGAGATCGACCACGCCTTCGGGCAGGCCGCCGCCGACGGCGATCTTGTCCATGTAGACGTCGGGCGCGTTAAGGAAATTGCCGTGATCGGCCATGGCGATGACGGCCATCGCATTGGGCCCGCCCTTGGCGGTGATGGTGGTGCCTTCCAGCGGATCGAGCGCGATGTCGATGCGCGGGCCCTGCCCCGAGCCGACTTTCTCGCCGATATAGAGCATCGGCGCCTCGTCGCGCTCGCCCTCGCCGATCACCACCGTGCCCTCGATCGACAGGCTGTTCAGCGCGGTGCGCATGGCGTCGACGGCGGCCTGGTCGGCGGCCTTCTCGTCGCCGCGCCCCATCAGCTTCGACGCCGCCAGCGCCGCCGCCTCGGTAACGCGCACCACTTCAAGGGCGAGATTGCGGTCCATCGACCCGGTCGTCTTCTGCTGCGCCATTGTCGTCTCTCCCATCGCTCGAGTGTCAGAGCTGCTCGACGCGGACCACGCACGGCTTCTCGACCACCGTGTCGAGGGCGGCGATCCGCGCCACCGCTCGCGCCATGGCGGCCTCCTCGGTCACATGCGTCGTCAGCACCACCGGCACCGAGGCGCCGGGGTCGCTGCTGCGTCCACGCTGCAGCATGGATTCCATCGAAACCTGCTCGTCGCGCAAGGCCGCCGCAACGCCGGCGATGACGCCGGGCTGGTCGCGTACCATGAGCCGCACGTAGTAGGCGCCCTGATGCCGCTCCATCGGCGCCGCGCCCAGGGTCGACAGCCGTTCGGCCGGCACCGAGAAGACCGGCAGACGCCAGCCACGCGCGATATCAACCAGATCAGCCGCCACCGCGCTGGCGGTCGGCCCGGCGCCGGCGCCGCGGCCCTGGAACAGCGTCTTGCCGACGAAATCGCCCTCGGCGACCACGGCGTTGAACACGCCCTCGACATGGGCGATCGGCGCGTCGAGCGGGACCATGCAGGGATGCACGCGCTGCTCGATGCCATGCTCGGTCTGCCGCGCCAGGCCCAGCAGCTTGATGCGATAGCCGAGCTCGGCGGCATAGGCGATGTCGAGCGCGGTGATGTGGCGGATGCCCTCGACGTGCACGCCGGCGAAATCCACCGGCCGGCCGAAGGCGACGCTGGTCAGAATCGCCAGCTTGTGGGCGGCGTCGACGCCGTCAATGTCGAAGCTCGGATCGGCCTCGGCATAGCCATGCGCCTGCGCCTCGGCCAGCACGTCGGCGAAGTCGCGGCCGCTTTCGCGCATAGTCGAGAGGATGTAGTTGCAGGTGCCGTTGAGGATGCCGTAGAGGCGCGTGATGCGGTTGCCGACCAGCCCTTCACGCAGCGCCTTGATGATCGGAATGCCGCCGGCCACGGCCGCCTCGTAGCCCAACGCGACCCCGGACTTTTCAGCAGCCTTCGCCAGGGCGGTGCCATGATGCGCCAGCAGCGCCTTGTTGGCGGTGACCACCTGCTTGCCGGCGGCGATGGCGGTTTCGACCACCTTGCGCGCCACCCCGTCGCTGCCGCCGATCAGTTCGACAACGACATCGACGTTGTTGTCGCGCGCCAGCGACACGGGATCATTGTGCCAGGCGATGCCCGAAAGCGACACGCCGCGGTCGCGCTTGCGGTCGCGGGCGCTGACGGCCGTCACTTCAAGGGTGCGGCCGCAGCGCAGCGCCAGCAGTTCGCGCTGCTCCTGCAGCAGGCGAACGAGGCCGGCGCCGACTGTGCCGAGGCCGGCGATGCCGATACGAAGGACGGACATCCTAGTAAGCGACGGCCTTGAGCGGCGTCACGTTGGCCGTTTCGCGCTCGTGCTGTTCGAGCACGCGATCGGCATTGGCGATGAAAGCCTTCATGCTGCGGGTCGCCTGCCGGATGCGCTGGCGATTCTCGACGATGGCGATGCGCACATGCGTATCGCCGTACTCGCCGAAGCCGACGCCGGGTGACACGGCCACCTTGGCGTGCTGCAGCAGCAGCTTGGAGAACTGCAGCGATCCCAGATGCGCGTAGGCCTTGGGCAGGGGCGCCCAGGCAAACATGGTGGCGTCCGGCACGGGTATCGGCCAGCCGGCCTGGTTCAGCCCCTCGATAAGCACGTCGCGGCGCTCGCGATAGATGCGGCGCACCTCGTCGACGCAGTCCTGCGGGCCGTTGAGCGCGGCGGTGGCCGCAACCTGGATCGGCGTGAAGGCGCCGTAGTCGAGATAGGACTTGATCCGGCCGAGCGCCGAGATCAGCCGCTTGTTGCCGACGCCGAAGCCGATGCGCCAGCCCGCCATCGAATAGGTCTTGCTCATCGAGGTGAACTCGATGGCGACTTCGCGCGCGCCCGGGACCTGCAGGATCGAGGGCGGCTTGACGTCGTTGAAGTAGATTTCGGCATAGGCGAGATCCGACACGATGTAGATCTCGTGGCGGCGGCAGAACTCGACGATCGGCCCGTAGAAATCGAGACCGACCACCTGCGCCGTCGGGTTGGATGGATAGTTCAGCACCAGGCAGGTCGGCTTGGGCACCGAATGTTTCACGGCGCGCTCCAGCGACACCAGGAAATCGGCGCCTTCGGTCATCGGAATCGAGCGTATCGCGGCGCCGGCGATGATGAAGCCGAACGGATGGATCGGATAGCTGGGATTAGGAACGAGAATGATGTCGCCCGGCGAGGTGATCGCCTGCGCCAGGTTGGCGAGGCCTTCCTTCGAGCCAATAGTGACGATCGCCTCGCTCTCGGGGTCGACGTCGACGTCGAAACGACGCTTGTAGTAGGACGAGATGGCGCGGCGCAGGCCGGGAATGCCGCGCGAATTGGAATAGCGATGCGTGCGCGGATCCTGCACCGCCTCGACCAGCTTGGCGACGATATGCGGCGGCGTCCCGAGATCGGGATTGCCCATGCCGAGATCGATCACGTCCTCGCCGGCAGCTCGCGCCTTGGCCTTCATCGCGTTGACTTCCGCGAAAACGTAAGGCGGCAGGCGCTTGATGCGGTGAAATTCGTGATCCATGGCTCGGTGACCGTTGCTGGCAGGCGCTTTCCTCAGGAAACCCGGCGAACGCGGCCTGCTGCGGCGTTCACCGGGAGGGGCACCGTGATATGGCGGCGGCCCCTAAAAAGCGAGATAAATTTCGGCCCGGCGGTTGGACGCAACGGCGACCGCCGTCGAGGGATCGAATTCCGGCAGCCGGTCGGACGCGCCTTCCACCGTAACCGCGTTGCGCGGCACGCCGAAGCGCACCAACTGGCCGGCGATGGCGTTGGCGCGGGCCAGCGAAACCGCATAGTTGGCCTGCTCCAGGCGCTCGACGTCCGAGCCGCTGGCGTCCTGGCTGGCATGGCCGATGACGCGGATCACCCCACCCTGCTTCTTCTGGATTTCAGCGACGTCGCGCAGCACCCGCAGATCGTCGCTGGACAGGCCGGACGAAGCCCGGCCGAACTGCACGACGGCAACCTGGATGGTGTTGCCATAATAGACCGGGGCCGGCGCGGCAGCCGGAGCGCGACCGGCCACGACCTGGCCGACCGGCGGACGGGTGGTTGGCGGCAGGATCAGGGCCTGCCGCGAGGGCGGCGGCGGCGGCGGCAAGGTCGCGGCAACCGGCGGCGCCACCGGCGCGGCGACGGCCGGCGCCGGCTGAGCCGGTGCGGGCTGCACCTGAGGCTGCTGCACCTGAGTCTGCTGTACTGGGGCCTGTTGGACCGGGGCCTGTTGCACAGGAGATTGTTGCGCCGCCGGCTGTTGGACGGGGGCTTGCTGGACGGGTGCCTGCTGAACCGGCGCCGCGGACTGAGCCGGCGCCTGCTGAGGCTGAGCCTGCACCGGCGTTACCGGCGCCGACTGCACCGGACCGGCGGGAGCGGCAGCGACGGTCGCATTCGACGGAGGTGGACGGGTGCTGCCGCCAAGCGACTGGCCGACGACGGCATTGGCGGCTTCGTTGACCGGCTGGACCGAACCATCGGCGTAACGGGCGCTCTCGCGGTCGGCCGCCAGCCCCTGCTGCGGCGGCGGGGTCGGCCGCTCCGGGCGCGCCGGAACGGTCGAGAGCTTGGGATAGTCCTTGTCGGCCGGCTTGCCGGTATCGCCGGAGGTCGTTGTGCGCGCCGTCGGCGGCGCGTCCTCCTCGAACATAGAATCGATCGAGCTGCAGGCGGCCACCGTCAGAGCGATTCCGAGCGCGACGGCGATGCGGCGCGTGCGCGTGGTGCGCAGAGGATGCAGGGTGCGGACATTCTCCTGCAGGACGGCAGTGGCGAGCGAGGGCCACGATCCGATTTCACACCACATTTAAGCGTTCCTCGATGCTCTGAGCTTGCGGCCACAAGCGATAGCCAAATTGACGGCCGTCGCCAATCTTAATAGCTTGAACCCTGGCGACCGGCGCACAAGATGCCGGAGGCTGGGGACGGTTACGCGACGGGATTGATCCCCCGACTAAAAGCCCGCCACGAAGTCCCTTAATCATAAAGGGTTTTGCCATGGCCAATCAACAGGCGACCGATCCCAAGGTACCCGACCCGGAGAAACTCGCCAAGGATTGGGTGCGGCTTGCCGAACGCAGCCAGAAGGTCGTCGCCGATTTCCTCGCCAAGCAGGCGCAGGAAGGGCCGCAGAAAGCCGACCCGCTGAATATCGGCCAGGCGTTCCTCGAGATGACGCAGCGCATGATGGCCAATCCCGAGAAGGTCGTGCAGGCGCAGGTCCAACTCTGGCAGGACTACATCAAGCTCTGGCAGAACACCGCCGACCGCTTCATGGGCAAGGAGACCAAGCCGCTGGTCGAGGCCGGCAAGGGCGACAAGCGATTCGCCGACAAGTCGTGGACCGAAAGTCTGATGTTCGACTACATCAAGCAGTCCTACCTGCTGACGGCGCGCTGGATGCAGTCGACCGTGAAGGACGTCGAGGGGCTGGACGAGAAGACGGCCAAGAAGGTCGATTTCTACACCCGCCAGTTCGTCGACGCGCTGGCGCCGTCGAATTTCGCGCTGACCAATCCGCAGGTGCTGAAGGCGACGCTCGACAGCGGCGGCGAGAACCTGTTCAAGGGGCTCGAGAACCTGCTGGGCGACCTGGAGCGCGGCAAGGGCCGGCTCAACATCTCGATGACCGACATGAAGGCGTTCGAGGTCGGCCGCAATATCGCCGTCACCCCGGGCAAGGTGATCTACCAGAACGACCTGATCCAGCTGATCCAGTATTCGCCGACGACCGAGGAGGTCTACGAACGTCCGCTGCTGATCATTCCGCCCTGGATCAACAAGTTCTATATCCTCGACCTAAAGCCGGAGAACTCGTTCATCAAGTGGACGGTGGCGCAGGGCTACACGGTGTTCGTCGTCTCCTGGGTCAACCCGGACGAGAAACTGGCGAACAAGAGCTTCGAGGACTACATGCGCGAGGGCCCGCTCGCCGCGATGGACGCCATCGAGCAGGCGATCGGCGTGCGCGAGGTGACGACGATCGGCTATTGCCTGGGCGGCACGCTGATGGCGGCGGTGCTGGCCAATATGGCTGCCAGGGGCGACGACAGGGTCAAGGCCTGCACCTTTTTCACCGCCCAGGTCGACTTCTCCGAGGCCGGCGAATTGTCGGTGTTCATCGACGAGGAGCAGCTCAACTTCATCGACGACGTGATGAGCAAGCGCGGCTATCTCGACGGCGGCGAGATGTCGACCACCTTCAACATGCTGCGCGCCAACGACCTGATCTGGTCGTTCGTCGTCAACAACTACCTGATGGGCAAGGACCCCTTCCCCTTCGACCTGCTGTTCTGGAATTCGGACGCCACGCGCATGCCGGCGGCGATGCATAGCTTCTACCTGCGCAAGATGTACCAGGAGAACCTGCTGGTGAAGCCGGGCGGTCTGACCCTGAACGGCACGCCGATCGATCTACGGAAGATCACCACGCCGCTCTATATCCAAGCCGGCCGCGAGGACCACATCGCGCCCTACCCGTCGGTCTACAAGGCGACGCAGCTCTACAAGGGGCCAGTGCGCTTCATGCTGGCGGGTTCAGGCCACATCGCCGGCGTCGTCAACCCGCCGCACGCCAAGAAATACCAGCACTGGCTGAACGAAACGACCGTCAACCCGCCGACGCCGGAAGACTGGCTGCGCGGCGCCAAGGAATATCCCGGCTCGTGGTGGCACGACTGGGACAAGTGGCTGTCGGAGAAATCCGGCCCCAAGGTGCCGGCGCGCGATCCCGCCAAGGGCGGCCTGCCGGTGATCGAGGATGCGCCGGGGTCGTATGTCAAGGTGCGGACGGGCAGCTGAGACTCCCTCGCCCTTTCAGGATCGACTCGCCATCCCGGCAGCTAGTTTATCGCGATATCCGGCTTCAGATGGTCCGGCACCGGCCACAACTGCCAGACGCCGTTGCGCCGAACCAGAGGATCCTTGGAGATCGGGATCTTTTGCTCGAGGAAAAGTTGGGCGGCAAGCCGGAGCAGTTCACCGACCTCTTCCGAATCGGGGCGAGCGAACAGCAATGTGTTTGAGCAAGGGATAATGGCGATGTGCTCGCCACCGTGCATTCCCTCGACGCCCGACCAGAATTCGTCGTCGAGGATCATGCTCGATTCGTAGTCGGTGCCCTGCATGACGATGCCGAAACCCTTCGCTGTGTATTCGACCTTCTGATTTATTCGTCGCCGGTTTTCGATCGCGGCGTTCCAAAGCGTCGCCTCGTCTACGCCCAATTCTTCCAATTGGGCGTTCAGCAACGACGCCATCGACCCAGGCTGATCGAACACGTAATGTACGACGAGGTCGCCGACGAACGGACGGTGCGGCATGCCTTTGATCAGTCCAACAGCCGTCATTCCGTGATTTTTGGGCCGGATCACCGGGAGAACCTGTTCGATGCCAAAGCGGGTCGAAGGCTTTGATGCGGGACGAAGTCGCTCCGGATACGAGTGCTCTATTACGTAATCAACCATCACGTCGACAATCTCCAACTGGAGTTCCGGGGGGACTTCCCGGATCTCAGGCCAGAAATTCTCAAGAGTTTGCTCGAAAGTCTCCTGGCCAGGCGAACGCCAGTGGATTTCCAGTTCACGCGGCACGAAGAATTCCGATTCGGGAAAGTAGAGGCTAAATCTCTCGACGAAACGATCCGTAAACTGCAGCTTCGTCATCCCGGCTGGCTTTTTTCCGAACCACCGTCCCCACATTCATCGCTCCCCAATCTGCAACTAGAACGTGCATAAGCATCCTACAAGAATACCAGAAATTCAGTTGCCTTGGAATACTAAGTAATCGACTTCCGCCCCTTCAAAAACTCCGGCACCGGGCCGGAACCGTCGAACATGTTGGGCGCGCCGCGATAGGCCTTGCCCAGCTCGACGTAGTGCAGATAGGAGCCCTTGAAGACCAGCAGGTCGGTCTCCTTGATCTCGCGGATCATTTTCGCGGGGTTGCCGGCCCACAGCTCGCCCTTGCGCACGATCTTGCCCGGCGTCACCACCGCGCCGGCCGCCACCATGGCGCCGGTTTCGACGACCGCGCCGTCCAGCACCGTCGAATGCATGCCGATGAAGCTGTCGTCCTGCACCTCGCAGGCATGCAGCAGCGCCATGTGCCCGACGGTGATGTTGCGGCCCACCACCGTGCCGTTGCGGCCGGACGAGACGTGGATCACCACGCCGTCCTGGATGTTGGTGTTCTCGCCGATCCTGATGCCGGGCCCGTCGCCGCGCAGCACGACGTTGTACCAGATGCCGGCATGGGCGCCGATCTCGACCTCGCCGATCACAGTGGCGTTGGGCGCGACCCAGGCGGTTTCGTGCACGATCGGCTTGTGGTTGAGGAAGGGAACGATCAGGCCGGACATGGGAACTCTCTGCTGCGACGAAGGATGAGCCGACTTTGCCGGCCCCTCGTCCGTGGTCAAGAAAAAACCCCGGAAGCTTTCGCTTCCGGGGCCGTGTTCGCCAGTGGTGAGGATTATTCCGCCGCCAGGCTCGAAGCCTGCGGCAAACCAAGCATTAGCCGAAGGTTCTGCACCGCCGCGCCCGAGGCACCCTTGCCGAGATTGTCGAGCCTTGCGACCAGCAGTACCTGGCCCAGCTTCTCGTCGGCATAGACGCGCAGCTCCATCCTGTCGGTATCGTTCAGCACTGTCGGATCGAGCCGCATCTCCTTCGCGTCGACCACCGATACCAGCGCCGCCCCGCGGTAATGCGCCTGCAGCGCTGCCTTGATCTCCGACACGCCGCCGTTGAGCTGATCGAGGAACAGCGGCACGTTGACCAGCATGCCCTGGCGGAAATTGCCGACCTGCGGGATGAAGATCGGCCGGTGCTTGAGCCGGCCGTAGAGCTGCATCTCCGGCACGTGCTTGTGCGCGAAGTTCAGCCCGTAGAGATCGAACACCGGCGCGGTGCCCGCCTCGTGCGCCTCGATCATCGAACGGCCCCCGCCCGAATAGCCGGAGACGGCGAACACGCTGATCTGCTGGTCGGCCGGCAGGATGCCGGCGTCGACCAGCGGCCGCACCAGCGCGATCATGCCGGTGGGGTAGCAGCCGGGATTGCTGACCAGCTGCGCGCCGGCGATCCTGTCGGCCTGGCCCTTCTCCATCTCGGCGAAACCGTACACCCAGTCGGGCGCCACGCGATGCGCCGTCGAAGCGTCGAGCAGCCGCACGCCGGACCTGCCGACCGCCTGCGCCACTTCCTTTGCGGCGTCGTCGGGCAGGCAGAGAATGGCGACGTCGACCTCGCGCATCAGCTTCAGCCGCGCGTCGAGATCCTTGCGCTTGTCGGGATCGATCGAGACCAGCTCGACGCCGGCCACGCCCGCCAGGCGTTCGCGGATGCCCAGCCCCGTGGTGCCCGCTTCGCCGTCGATGAATACCCGCTTGGCCATGGTCGCCTCCTGTGGTTGGCCATTAGAACACAAAACAAAAAGGGCGTCCCCTCGCGGGGACGCCCTTTGTTCCGGGGGCAAGGCCCCCGCGAGGGGCCGTATTACCGTTTCGAGAACTGGAAGCTGCGGCGCGCGCCGGGCTTGCCGTACTTCTTGCGCTCGACGACGCGGCTGTCGCGCGTCAGGAAACCGCTCTTCTTCAACGGCGCGCGCAGCTCCGGCTCGTAGAGCGTCAGCGCCTTGGAGATGCCGTGCCGCACCGCGCCGGCCTGGCCCGAAAGCCCGCCGCCGCTGACGGTGACGATGACGTCGAACTGGTCGACCCGGTTCGACACTTCGAAGGCCTGGGCGATGACCATGCGCTGCGTCGGGCGCGCGAAGTAGACCTCGAGCGTGCGGCCGTTGACGATGATCTTGCCGCTGCCGGGCATGACCCAGACCCGGGCGATGGCGTTCTTGCGCTTGCCGGTGGCGTAGGCGCGGCCCTTGGCGTCGACCTTGCGTTCGCGCGCGGGTGCGGGCGCCTCGGCGGCGGGGCGCAGGCCGGCGGCCTTGACGAGGCCGGACATCGGGGTTTCGGTGGTCTGCGTCGCCATGATCAGGCAGTCCTCTTGTTCTTGCGGTTCAGCGCCGCGACGTCGAGCGTCTCGGGCTGCTGCGCCTCGTGCGGGTGTTCCGAACCCTTGTAGACCTTCAGGTTCTTCATCTGCTGGCGCTGCAGGGGGCCGCGCGAGATCATGCGCTCGACCGCCTTGACGATGACGCGCTCGGGGTAGTTGCCGCCCAGCCGCTGCGACATGGTCGCTTCCTTGATGCCGCCGGGATAGCCGGTGTGCCAATAGAACTTCTTGTCGCGCAGCTTGTTGCCGGTCAGGCGGACCTTCTCGGCATTGATGACGATGATGTTGTCGCCGCAATCGACATGCGGGGTGAAGTTCGGCCGATGCTTGCCGCGCAGACGGGTGGCGATGACGGTCGCGAGCCGGCCCAGGACCAGGCCGTCGGCGTCGATCAGCACCCACTTCTTCTGCACGTCGGCCGGCTTCAGCGATACGGTGGTTTTCATGGCTCGCCCGGTGCGTTGAAATCGAGAGAGGCGCCCGCAGAGGGGCGCCCCGGTTCGGCGCGGTTTGTAGGCTTCGCGCCCGCCCCTGTCAACACTAGTTTCGCTGATATTTGAAGGGCCTAGAATGACGGTAAAATATTACCGTTTCTCTTTCGGCGGGATGGCATAGGTCATCTGGCAATGCGCCACCGGCTCGGCATCGCCGTCCGAATAGAGCAGCACGTCGCCCACCGCAAGCTTCTGGCCCAGCTTGAGAATCCGCATCTCGGCGATAACGTCGGCCGTGCTCGGCCGGCGCATGAAGTTGATGTTCAGGTTGGTGGTGACGGCCAGCGGCACCGGGCCGATCTGGGCCAGCACCAGCAGGTAGAAGGCGGCGTCGCACAGGAACATCAGGGTGGGCCCCGACACCGTGCCGCCCGGCCGCAGATGGTCGTCGCGCACCGGCATGCGCACACGCATGGTCATGCCGTCCAGCCGCTCGATCTTCATGTTGAGCGGATTGGACTGGGCGAAATGCTCGGCGCGGAAGGCCTCGAGTTGCTCGATCGTCATCACCGGCATGGACGTCTCCCCGCGTTCGGGCCGCGACAATAGCGGCCGGTAAACGCCCGTTCAATGGCTGGCGCCTGCGGGACCCCGGGTCTATCCTTTGCGAAGAAACGAGGAATTCGCGGGAGCAGACGCCATGACCGCCACCACGGAAACGGCCAACGAACCGGTGCTGCTGCGCCAGGACGACGGGCGCGTCGCCATTCTAACCCTGAACCGCCCGAAAGCGATGAATGCGCTGTCGGGCGATCTGATCGACGCGCTGCAGGCGGAGTTCGACCGGCTGGCCGGCGACGAGAACATTCGCGTCGTGCTGCTGCAGGCCGCCGGCCGCGGCTTCTGCGCCGGGCACGATCTGCGCGAGGTGCGCTCGACCGAGGAGTACCGGTTCTTCGATGATCTGGTCGGTCGCTGCAGCCGCATGATGCTGTCGATCCGCAAGCTGCCGCAGCCGGTGATCGCCAAGGTGCATGGCATCGCCACGGCGGCCGGCTGCCAGCTGGTCGCCGCCTGCGATCTCGCCATCGCCTCGACCGACGCGAAGTTCGCCACCCCGGGCGTCAATATCGGGCTGTTCTGCGGCACGCCTTCGGTGCCGCTGGCGCGCAACGTGGCGCCCAAGCATGCGCTCGACATGCTGTTCACCGGCGAACCGATCTCGGCCGAGACGGCGCAGATCTACGGGCTGGTCAGCCGCGTCTCGCGCCCCGAGGCGCTGGACGCCGATGCAATGGCTCTGGCCCAACACATCGCGTCGAAGTCGCCGCTGGTGCTGCGCATGGGCAAGGACCTCTACAACAAGCACAGCGAGATGACGCTGGAGCAGGCCTATGCCTACGCTTCGCCTGTCATGGCCGGCGGCATGATGGCGCAGGACGCCCGCGACGGCATCGACGCCTTCGTACAGAAGCAGCCGCAGCCGGAATGGCGCGGCAAGTAGGCTTTCATGGACACTGCGCCGAGAGAGGCGGTCGATCATGACCGCTACGCCGATTCCTATCTGCGCCGCATTCTGCGCGAGGTGAAGACCATCGCCATGGTCGGCGCCTCGGCCAACTGGAACCGGCCCTCCTACTTCGCCATGAAGTACCTGCAGGAGAAAGGCTATCGCGTCATACCGGTCAATCCGGTTGCGGCCGGCCAGGAGATATTGGGCGAAAAGGTCTACGGGACGCTCGACGAGGTGCCCGAAAGGATCGACATGGTCGACATCTTCCGCAATTCGGAAGCCGCCGGCCCGATCACCGACGACGCAATCCGCCTCGGCGCCAGGGTTGTGTGGATGCAACTCGGCGTGCGCAACGACGCGGCCGCGCGGCGCGCCGAAGCGGCCGGGCTCGACGTCGTCATGGATCGCTGTCCCAAGATCGAACACGCCCGACTGACCGGCCGCCTCGAATGGCACGGCATCGCTTCGGGCGTCATCAGCAGCAAGAAGAGGAAACTGTAAAGATGAGCACCAAGCCCAACGCCCCCGGCTTCGATACCCTGGCCGTCCATGCCGGCGCCGCGCCCGACCCCGCCACCGGCGCGCGCGCCCTGCCGATCTACCAGACGACGTCCTACGTCTTCGAGGACGCCGACCATGCCGCTTCGCTGTTCAACCTGCAGACCGTCGGCTTCATCTATTCGCGCCTCACCAACCCGACCACCGCCGCGCTCGAGGCGCGGCTGGCGGCTCTGGAAGGCGGCCGCGGGTGCACGGTGACGGCTTCGGGCCACTCGGCGCAGATCATGGCGTTCTTCCCGCTGATGGGGCCGGGCGACAACATCGTCGCCGCCAACAAGCTCTATGGCGGCTCCATCAATCAGATGAAGAACTCGTACCCGAAGTTCGGCTGGGAAGTGCGCTTCGTCGATGCCGACGATCCGGAGAATTTCCGCAAGGCCGCCGATGCGAAGACCAAGGCGTTCTTCTGCGAGAGCCTGGCCAATCCCGGCGGCGTGGTCAGCGACATGGAAGCCATCGCGAAAGTCGCCGACGCCGTCGGCGTGCCGCTGATCGTCGACAACACCATGGCCTCGCCCTGGCTGTGCCGGCCGATCGAGCACGGCGCGACCATCGTCGTGCACTCGACCACCAAGTTCCTGTCGGGCAACGGCACGGCGGTCGGCGGCGCCATCGTCGATTCGGGCAAGTTCGACTGGAGCAAGGGCGGACGTTTCCCCGGCCTGACCGATCCCGATCCCGGCTATCACGGGCTGCGCTTCTACGAGACTTTCGGCGACATGGCCTACACTTTCCACGGCCATGCCGTCGGCCTGCGCGATCTCGGCCCCTCGCAGTCGCCATTCAACGCCTGGCTGACCATGCTGGGCATCGAGACCCTGTCGCTGCGCATGGAGCGTCACGTCGAGAATGCGCAGAAGGTCGCCGAATTCCTCGAGAAGCATCCGGCCGTCGCCTGGGTCAACTACGCCGGCCTGCCGTCCAACAAGTACAACAAGCTGGCGAAAAAATATCTGCCGCGCGGCGCCGGATCGGTCTTCACCTTCGGCGTCAAGGGCGGCTACGAAGCCGGCCTGAAAGTGGTGGAGAAGGTCGAACTGTTCTCGCACCTCGCCAATATCGGCGACGCCAAGAGCCTGATCATCCATCCCGCCTCCACCACGCATCGCCAGCTCAGCGAGGAACAGGGCATCGCCGCCGGCGCCGGCCCCGACGTCATCCGCGTCTCGATCGGCATCGAATCGATTGCCGACATCATCGCCGACCTCGATCAGGCGCTGACCGCGGCATAGCGATCCAGGCCGGGGCCTCGAGCAAAAGCCCGGCTTCGCGCCGGGCTTTTTCATGCCATACTGCACCGCGGTAAACGGGCGTTCAGGCCCGGCCGCAACGAACATTCCGAGGGAACCCTACCGCCAATGAGCAAGATCAAGATCTACGGCAGCCCGCAGTCGCGCGCCTTCCGCGCCATCTGGGCCGCCCGCGAACTGGGCGCCGACTACGAAGTCGCCGACTACAAGACGCCCGATTTCGCCAAGGTCAATCCCAACGCCAAGATACCCGCGCTGCAGGACGGCGACGTCGTGCTGTTCGAATCGATGGCGATCAACCTCTATCTGGCGCAGAAGTTCGGCAAGGGCCTGTGGCCCGCCTCCGCCGCCGACCAGGCGCGCGTCTACCAGTGGTCGTTCTGGGTGATGACCGAAGTCGAGAAGCCGGCACTGACCATCCTGATGGACGCGTTCGGCATGAAGAAGGATGCCGAAGGCGCCGAAGCGTCGAAGAAGGCGCTCGAGAAACCGTTCGACGTGCTCGACAAGCACCTTGCCGGTCGCGACTATCTGTTGGGCAAGGACTTCACCATTGCCGACCTCAACGTCGCCGCCGTGATCGGCTGGGCCAAGGCCGGCAAGGTCGACCTGTCGCGCTGGTCCAATCTCTCCGCCTGGCTCGACCGCTGCCTGTCCCGCCCCGAGGCGGTCGCCGCCCGCAAGGGCTGATCGGGACTTTCCAACGACTACGGGACCGGAGCGATCCGGTCCCGTTTTTCATTTTGGCGGGTTTAAGCCGGATTGGAGACTTCGACCAGATTGCCGTCGGGATCGCGGAAATAGATCGACGTCAGTCGAGCGACGGCGCCGGTACGCGGCACCGGCCCCTGCTCCACCGTCACGCCGCAGCTTTCCAGATGGGCCACGATCTTCGCGACCGGCGTCGATGCGATCAGGCAGAAATCGCCTGAGCCGGCGACGGGCTTGCGCGCGTGCGGCTTGAACTCGGCGCCCGCTCGATGAAGGTTGATCTTCTGGCTGCCGAATTTCAGCGCCACGCGCTCTGGCCCGCCATCGGCCGGCCGGAAGCGCTCGACCTGCATGCCGAGCGTCCTTTCGTAGAAGGCACAGGTGGCGTCGATGTCGGCGACCGTCAGCACGAAATGGTCGATCGACGCGATCTCGATCGGCCCGCCCATCACTCGGCGGCGGTCGGGTGCGGTGACGCGACCGGAACGGCGGCGCGGCTGACGCTCCCCGGCAGCAGCAGCGCCGCCAGCGTCGCAATGCCGGCCAGCATCGCCAGAATGTAGAACACCCAACCGAGCTGGCCGGTGATCTCGTTGACCTGCGCGATCAGCCAGATGGCGACCGGCCCGGCGGCGAAGGAAAGCACGAATTTCGAGCCGAAGGCGAGGCCGAGATGCTGGCTCGGCGTATAGCGGCCGATCATCATGCTCTCCGCCGGCAACGCCGTGACCATCAGCACCGCCGCCAGCATCGCGGCGACGATCACCGGCAGCTCGAACAACAGCCCGACGGCGGCGACGGCGACGATCTGCAGCGCGAAGGAGCCGACATAGATCAGCTTCAGCGGCATGCGGTCGGCCAGCTTGCCGGCGACGTACTGCATGATCCCGGAGACGGTGTAGACCGTCGACACCGCGATGCCGACCCAGAACACCGCATCGCCAGACTGTGCGCCAAGACCGGCGGCGAACGCCTGCGCCGAGGCGATATTGCCCTCGAGGCGTATCTCGAAGAGCTTGGGCAGCGCGAACTGGGTCGCCTGGTAGATCACGCCGGCCAGGAACATCGTCACCATAAGGATGAAGAACACCTTCACCATGTCGGCGCGGGTCGGCGGGGGCTCCTTTGATTTCGGCATCGGCCGGTCGCCCACCACGCCACGCCGCCAGTGCCACAGCAGCCCAACGCCGAACAGCACCGACAGCATGCCCGGAACGACGAAAGCCGCGCGCCAGTCGTAAAGCGCGATCAGAGCACCGACGCCGATGCCGGCGACGGCGTTGCCGGCGCTGCCGAAGATGCCGTTGATGCCAAGCGACTCGCCCTGGCGCTTCGCCGTGCGCATCACCCAGGGGATGCCGACCGGGTGGTAGATGGAGCCGAACAGGCCGATGCCGGCCAGCGCCACCGTCATCCACACGATGTCGCGCTCCGGCGCCAGCCCGGCGGCGATCGCCGACAACCCCATGCCGATGAAGAACACCACCATGATGCCCGGCGCGCTCCAGCGGTCGCCGAGCCAGCCGGCGGGCAGTGCCGCGGCTGCGGTCAGGATGGCGGCCGGCGCCCACATCTTGATGAGGTCGTGATAGGGCACTTCCCACGCCACCTGCAGCGCCAGCACGATGGTGAAGAAGAACACGCCCATGAAATGGAACATGAGGTGGCCGACGCTCGAATAGACGAGCACCGCCCTGCCCGATAGACCCGCCGGATAATCTGCGTTGGCGTCCAAAGCTCACCGTCCTGCGCCGACGCTGCGGCGAAACTGCGAAGGGCCGATAATGTCAGCGCCGGAGCATTGCGGCAATTGCACGCCTCGCAGGGTCGCCATGTCTTTCAGGCAAATGCCGTACTCCCGCCGCCCGTGGTCTCCGTCTCGATCCAGCGCAGATAGGCCGGATTGCCGGCCACGATCGGCAAGGCGACGACGCAGGGGCAGTCGTAGGTGTGCAACTCGCGGACGCGGGCGGCGAGTTGGTCGACCAGCGCGGCGCGCGTCTTGAGAATGAGCACGGATTCCTGAGCGGTTTCGATGGCGCCCTGCCAGCGATAGATCGATTCGATGCCCGGCAGAACGTTGGCGCAGGCCGCCAGCCTGTCCTCGACCAGACGCCTTCCGATGGCCCGCGCCTGCTCGATGGTCGCGGTCGTGACATAGACGAAGACGCTGTCCGACATGCCTGCCCTCCTCCCCGATTGCTGCGCTGCGATGGCAAGACTAGCGTGCATGTCTTTGACGCCAAGCGGTTTTTCACTTAAACTTGTTTATCAGCCAACTCTGCGTGGGGACGTGGGAATGGCAACGGGGAACGTCGTCAGGCTGCCGACACAAACGGCAGCCGAAAGCTTCGCGTCGACCGATGCGCGGCCGAGCCTGGCTCAATTCGTCTATCTGCAGCGCGGCCTCGATCAGGCCGGCGGCAAGCTGCCGCTGTTCGATCGCGACGGCCAGCGTGTCGACGAGGAGATCGTCCGCAGCTGCATCGATCGCGGCTGGGCCGAGCCGTGGTTCGCCAACAAGCTGAAGCCCGACTGGCTGGTGTGCAAGCTGACGCCGGCCGGCCGCGCCGTCGTGTCCGACTGACGCGACATCAGCTCGTGGATTTCGAGCCGGGACGTTTCAAGGCCAGCGACGGCGTCGAACTGGCGACCTATCGCTGGCGCGCCGCCGGCGCTCCGCGCGCTCTGGTCGCCATCGCGCACGGCATGGCCGAACACGCCGCCCGCTATGACGAGTTCGCCCGGTTTCTCGCCGCGGCCGGCTTCGAAGTCGAGGCGCACGACCATCGCGGACACGGCCGCACCGCAGCGAGTCCCGACGATCTGGGCTGGTTTGCCGAACGCGACGGATGGCGGCGCGTGGTCGACGACCTCAAGGAACGGCTTTCCGACATGCGCCGGCGCCGTCCCGGCCTGAAGCTCATTCTGTTCGCCCACTCGATGGGTTCCTTCCTGGCACAGCAGGTCCTTTACGAGCGGCCGGAACTGGTCGACGGGGTGGTGCTGTCAGGCAGCAACGGCCGGCCGCTGCGCCTGGCCAGCATCGCCCGGTTGATCGCCCGCGTCGAACGCCTCCGGCATGGCGCGCGTGGGCGCAGCGAACTGCTTGGCAAGCTTTCCTTCGGCCCGTTCAATCGGCGCTTCGCGCCGAACCGCACCGACTTCGACTGGGTGTCGCGCGATACGGCGCAGGTCGACGCCTATGTCGCCGACCCGCTCTGCGGCTTCCCCTGCACGACGCAATTCTGGATCGACCTGCTGGACGCCCTGCCCGTGCTGGCAAAGGAAAAGAACCGCGACTGCGTCCCCGAATCGTTGCCGCTGCTGATCATGTCCGGCGACGAAGATCCCGTCGGCGTCAATCTCGCCGAACTGGTCAAGGGCTATCGGGGCAACGGCATGACCCATGTCGCCGTCAGGGTCTACCCGGGCGGTCGCCACGAAATGCTCAACGAGACCAACCGGCCCGAGGTTTACGCCGACGTCAGGACGTGGATCGAGGCGGTGCTGCGCGGCGAAGCCGAGAGATCGCCGCCATAAAGCGCCCAGCCTAAGCGCCCTTTGCGGCCTGTTGCGACGACTCCGGCGCGAGAGCGTGTTCGACGACCACGAACAGCTCGCGCGGCAGACGAATTTCGAACCGTGCGCCGGAACCGCCGCGCTGGAAGCGGAGATCGCCACCGGCCTGTTGCGTGAAGGCTTCGATCAGCCTCATGCCCAGCCCGGCACCGCCGTTGAACCCCGCGCCAGGCGGTGCCGGCGCATCTGCCGCCGGCAGGCCGATGCCGTTGTCGGTAACCGCCAGCAGGAAGCAATCGTCCGCCGGACCGAAACTGACATGGATCTCGCCATCGACGCCGCCTGGAAAGGCGTGCTTGATGGCATTCATCACCAGCTCGTTGACCACGAGGCCGAGCGGGATGGCCCGATCGACCTTCAGCACCGCGGTTTCGGCGCGGACGTGGCATTTGACGCGGCTGTTGAGCAGTACGGAACTGGAGATTTTCTCGCAGAGATCCCGCATATAGTCGGCGAAATCGACGGTATCGATATGGCCCGCCTTGTAGAGCGAGGCATGGACGTCGGCCATGGTCATGACCCGGCGCATGGCGTTGTTGAGATGCTCGCGCGCTTCGGAATCGCCGACGCGCGCCGCCTGCATGCGCAAGAGGCTGGCAACGACCTGGAAGTTGTTCTTCACGCGATGGTTCAGTTCGTGGAACAGCAATTCGCGCTGTTGCTCGGCCTCCTTGCGCGAAGTGATCTCGACATTGACGCCGACCATCTTGCGCGGCTTGCCGTCGGCGCCGGCAACACATTCGGCGCGGCTCAGCAGCCAGCGCGCCGAACCATCGGGCAGCACGATGCGATATTCCATGACCAGCGGCTGACCCGTATCGCGGGCGCGCGCCAGCGAGCGACGGACGTGCTCCTTGTCGTCCGGATGCATGGTCTGGAACACGTGGTTCGGACTGGGATGCTTCCCGGCCGGCGGCATACCGTGCATGTGGTAGAGCGAATCCGACCAAAGCACCTGGTCGTTCTCGAGATCCCATTCCCAGTCGGCGACGCCGCCGGCGCGCTGGGCCCGCTGCAGGCGCATGTCGGTGCGCCGCGCGAGGTAGATCCGCACTCGCAGCAGCACCGCCAGGGCGGCGATCGCCGCAGCGGCGATCGAGAACAGAGCGAGGTTGACGGCCTCCGAGGTCGTTTCGATGCGGAAGGTGCCGCTCGGCGGCATGAACAGATACCAGCCGCCGAGGACGCTGAGCGTTACGCCGGTGACGGCCGCGGCGGCACCACCGAAATACCCCACGATCATGACGGCGGGAAAATACATGGCGAACGGCACCAGGGCATTGGGCCACGCCAGTTCCAGCCCGTAGCGGATTGCCGTGGCAATGCCCACGACAAGCACCGCGAGCGCCTGCCCACGCAGCACACGTAGAACGTCGGGGCGGGAAAAATTCAGCAAATCAGGTTCCTTTTGCCGGATCATGCAGGGCATGCGCGGCAGTGTAAATCGTTCGTCCGGCGCACTGCGAACAGGCCGCAGCGGCAAGACCTGACGCCGTCAGATCCAGCGCGTCGGATATGGATAAACACGCGTCAGGCGGCAATATACTACCGCCACGACCACGATGATCGCCGCGCCGGCCAGAACCGGCGTGAAGACGAACCACCAGTCCGATTGCGCTTGCACGACCAGCAGCGGAATCGCTGCTCCCGGCGGGTGCAGTGTGCGGGTGACCTGCATCGCGACGATCGAGATCGTTACGGCAAGGGCGCTGACCCAGGGGTCCGTGCCGAGCAGATGCCAGGCGGCGAGGCCGACGATCGCCGATACCACGTGTCCGCCAATGACGTTGCGCGGCTGGGCGAACTCGCTCCAAGGCGCCACGAACACCAGCGCGCAGCTGCTGCCGAGAGGCGCCATCAGGAGGATCTGGTCGGTCAGCAGCGAAAGATAGGTCACGGCAGCGATGGCGATGCCGCCGCCGATGCTGGCGACGACGATGCGGGCGAATGTCCAGCGCTTCGGATCGCGGCGGGCGCGCAGTTCGGCGACGGTCTGGCGCCGTCGTTCCTGCTTGTCCTGGGCCCGCTCCTCCTGGCTGTGCCGCCCGTCGCTCATGCCGGGCCTGTCGGTTCGCCGTCCGGCAATGCGAGAAAGACGACGACCAGCAGAATCGTGGCGTAAAAGCGGAAGGCCGCCTCCTGGCCGTTCCAGGTCGGGGACTGCCACATGGCGAACCATTCGCCGCCGATCGCCATGAAGCCGGTAAACCACAATGTGAAGCCGAGTGCGGCGCCGACATAGGCGAAACGCCGGGTGCGGGCGAACGCCGCCGCGGGCGCGCGCAGCGCGCGCAGCATCGCCACGGTGGCGACGGCGAAGGCAACGCCGGTTGCGCCCTCGGCGGCGATGATTGCCGCATAAGCCAAATTCTGCAGCGTCGGATCGGTGATCGCCCTTCCGCGCAGCGCGTTGCCGGGGAACGTCGTATCCATCGCCAGCACGTGCTGCACGAAGGCGAAGTTCGAACCGTAGTCGATCAAATTGTTGAGGCAGACCAGCAGCGCGAACAGCGCCAGTCCGGCGACCATCGCCACCTTGGCTAGCCGCATTTCAATCATGACCCTCTCCCCGGCTTGGCGAGCGCAAGTTCGGATCGGTCTCCCTCATCCGGACAGACCGGCGGCGCTGCGCGGGCGGGAAGGAAATGGTCGGAGCGGCGGGATTCGAACCCACGACCCCCAGTCCCCCAGACTGATGCGCTACCAGACTGCGCTACGCTCCGACCTGGTCTGCTTTCGCGCCGGTTTTCTCTTGGTTGGGGGTGCAACCGCCGGCGCGGGGCGGACAATAGACGTGGGGTCGCCGGCTGGCAACCGCTACGGAAAGGCTGCCAGCGGGCTTCCTTGCGTCCGGAAATGCGAAGAGCGGGCCTTGAGCCCGCTCGCCAAGGACGTGCCGGCTGAACTCAGTTGCCGCGCAGCAGCTTCAGTGCGGACTGCAGATCGTTCATTACAGCTTCCAGGTCGCGCCGCTGCGCAGGATCGAGGGTCGAGGAGCGCGGGCCGGCGACAGTCGCCTCGGCGCGCACCGGCTGATCGAGCGGCGCACCGGACGAACGCACCAGCTGCGGCCGCAGCGGCTGTTCCGCCGGCTGTGAGGGCGATGCCTGCGTCGTGGCCTGCGGCTGGCTGCGGCTCGAGCCGGCTTCCGGATTGCGCCCCATATCGGCGCGGATCGCCTCGCTGTAGGGCGGCTCGACGGCCGACAAACGGCCGCGATTCTCACGCAGCAGTCGCTGCACGCCCTTGATCGTATAGCCCTCTTCGTAGAGCAGGCCGCGAATCCGACGCAGCAGATCGACGTCCTCGGGCCTGTAGTAGCGCCGGCCGCCGCCGCGCTTGAGCGGGCGGACCTGGTTGAATTTGCTCTCCCAGAAGCGCAGGACGTGCTGCGGCACGTCGAGCTCCGTCGCCACCTCGGAGATGGTGCGGAATGCCTGGGCAGACTTTTCGTTGCGCCGGTCGGGCGCCGATTGAAGAATTGTGGCCATTATTCAGACGCCGCCTTGGTTTCGCCGCCTAACGCCTTATTAATCTTGGATTTAAGGACGTTGGAGGCGCGAAAAACCAAAACGCGTCGCGGCAGGATTGGCACTTCCTGACCGGTCTTTGGATTGCGCCCGATTCTCTGGCCCTTCTCGCGCACGGCAAAACTGCCGAACGAAGAGATTTTGACCGATTCGCCGCGAGTCAGCGCCGCCGATATCTCCTCGAGGACGACCTCGACGAGAGCGGCCGACTCATTGCGCGACAGACCGACCTCCTGATACACGGCCTCACTGAGGTCAGCCCGTGTAATCGTGCGGTTTTCCATACCCACGCTCCCCTGTCCCGGGTTGATGGTACGACTGGGAAGGAAAGCCGTCAATATCAGGGGATTGGCGGCAAACGTTTAAGTACGGAGCGCATAAATTAGGTGGCAGATTACCACCGTGTGACGGAGGCACCCCAGGTCAGGCCGCCCCCCATGGCTTCCATGAGCACGACCTGCCCGCGCTTGATCCTGCCGTCATGAACCGCCTCGGCCAGAGCCAGCGGGATGCTCGCGGCCGAAGTATTCGCATGTTTATCGACGGTTACGACAATTTTCTCAGGTGAAATGCCAAGTTTTCGGGCCGTGCCGTCGAGGATACGGCGGTTGGCCTGATGCGGCACGATCCAGTCGATATCGGCCGTCGTCAGGCCCGCTGCCTGCAGCCCCTCGCCCACGACGTCGGCCAAATTGGTCACAGCGTGCTTGAAGACTTCCTTGCCCTGCATGCGCAGGAAACCAGCCGTCCCGGTCGAAGACGGGCCGCCGTCGACGTAGAGCAGGTCGTGGTGGCGACCATCGGAATGCAGCACGTTCGACAAGATGCCGCGATCGGAGGGCGTGCCGGCGCCCTGGGCCGCCTGCAGCACCACTGCCCCCGCGCCATCACCGAACAGCACGCAGGTGGTACGGTCGCTCCAATCGAGAATGCGCGAGAAGGTCTCGGCCCCGATCACCAGCGCTGTCTGGGCCATCCCGTTCTTCATCATGCTGTCGGCAACCGATAGGGCGTACACGAAGCCGGAACAGACGGCCTGCACGTCGAAGGCGGCGCCACGCGTCATGCCCAGAGCCGCCTGGACCTTGGTGGCAGTCGCCGGAAATGTCTCGTCCGGTGTCGCTGTGGCGAGGACGATCAGGTCTAGCGCCTCCACGCCGACACCGGCGTGGTCGAGCGCCTTCCGCGCCGCCTGCAGCGCCAGATCGGAGGTCAGTTCGCCCTTCGCCGCCAGATAGCGCTGACGGATCCCGGTGCGCTGCTGGATCCACTCGTCCGTGGTGTCGACGCGCCGGGCCAGCTCGTCGTTGCTGACCGGATCTCCGGGAAGATAGGCGCCGCAACCGACGAGATGGCTGCGAATCATGGGGCCACGGCCTGCGTCGCCGCGGCGCCGCCTTCCTGCTCGATGCTCAAGGCCTCGCGCAGGCGCTTGAAGTCCTCGACCACCAGTTCGTTGAAGTTGTAGCGCACCATGTCGATGGCGACGCCCAGCGCATGAGCGAACCCCAAGGCGTCCGTACCGCCATGGCTTTTGACGCAGATGCCGTTAAGGCCGAGAAACACGCCGCCATTGTAACGCCGCGGATCGACGCGCTTGCGCAGCTTGCGCCAGGCGCCGCTGGCGAGCAGATATCCCAGCTTGGCGAAAGTCGAGGTGCGGAAGGCGTCGCGCACGAAGCCGGTATAGAGCTTGGCCGTTCCCTCGATGGTCTTGAGCGCGATGTTGCCGGTGAAACCGTCGGTGACCACGACGTCCACGGCGCCGGCGCCGATATCGTTGCCTTCGACGAATCCGTGGTAGTTCACCGGCAGATTCTCGTGCCGCAGCATGGCGTGCGCCTCGCGCAGCGCGTCATGCCCCTTGAGTTCCTCGGAACCGACATTGAGCAGTCCGACGGAGGGATTGGTCAGACCCAGCACCGTGCGGGCGAACACCTCGCCCATAACAGCGAACTCGACCAGATTGTTGGCGTCGACCTCGATATTGGCGCCAAGATCGAGCATCACCGTCTCGCCGCGCATGGTCGGCAGGAAAGATGCGATTGCCGGTCGATCGATGCCCGGCAGCGTCCGCAACACGAACTTCGCCATCGCCATCAGCGCGCCTGTATTGCCGGCGGAGACGACGCAGCTAGCCGCACCCGATTCGACGGCGCTGATTGCCTGCCACATGCTCGAGTTGCGGCGCTTGCGCAGCGCCGTCGACGGCTTGTCGTCGGCGGTCACGACGCCTTCGGCATGGGCGATGGTCGTCACCTTGCGCAGCGCGCGATGACGCGCGACCAGCGGCTCGAGCCGCTTCCCGTCGCCAAACAGCACGAACTCGGTTTGCGGGTATCGCTCGAGCGCGATGTTGGCGCCATCGACGACGACAGCGGGGGCATTGTCCCCGCCCATGCCGTCCAGCGCTATGATGATCTTTTTGCTCACGCGGGCGAACGACCGCCGCTTGGCGGCCGCCTGTCTGGCAACGCCGCGATCAGGCGTTCGCCGTGGTCGGCGCGACCTCGCGCCCGTCGTAGTGGCCGCAGGCCTGACAGACGTGATGCGGACGCTTCAGTTCGCCGCAGCTCGAGCACTCGACATAGGCCGAGGCCGTCAGAGCGTGATGGGAACGGCGCATATTGCGACGCGACTTCGACGTCTTCTTCTTTGGAACTGCCATGGAAATCTCCGTTACGCCGCCTTTGGCGGCCGCCTCTATTACTCAAATTGCCCAGTACGGGCAAGGGTTTTTCCCCGCGCCCCAAGGATCGATTAACCCTTTGATTTCAGGGCGGCAAGCGCCGCGAAGGGGTTGGGCTTGCCGGCATCGGCGGCGAGACCGTGCTGACGAAGTACGGCCTCCAGATCGGCCCCCTCCTTGCGCGGATAAGGGTCGATCGCCAGAGCAAGCTGTTCGGCCACGATCTCTCCCAGTTCGAGGCGGCCGACCGGCATCGGGTCGGGCGGATCCTGGTCAGGAGCCACCACGAGTTCACCGGTGGCGGCATCGATGACGTCCGCATTGTCGCCGAATTCCAGGCAGAAAGCCTCGTCCACCGTCTGCGTTACCGGTTCCAGGGTTACCACGCAGTTCTGCGTCAGGGTGGCCGTCAGGCGTCCCTCGACGCGCAGCGCGGCGCCACCGCGAAGCTCGCTGACCAGCCCACTTGCATGGAGGGAATCGAGACTACGCAGGCCGAACCGCCGGGCCAGCGCTTTCAATTCCTCAGGGGTGGGGACGATGTCGAACTCTACCGGTGCGTCGCCCAATTCCTTCAAAGAAACAGTAACTTGCAGCCCGGCACTCATTTGCGCTCGCTTTCAATTGCAACATATGTGACTTGAGGTGGTTTCAACAAGTCGCGCCGGATTGTTATTTTTATTAAGCAATTTTAATGTATTATATGGACTACTTAAACTCATGATTGAGCAATTGTCGTGGGTTCGGGATAACCCAGCCGTCCGGCAAGGACCGATTGGGTAGTCTGGCCTTCGAATCCGGCCAGTACGCTCATGGCATAGACAGCCAGGCGGTCGGCTCCGGGGCCCTCGCCGCCGGCGAAGACGTTTCGACGCAAGGCGCTGGCAAGATCCTCGCCCTCCCCGGCCAGCGCCGCCCGGTAAGCGGTGGTCCGGCCGTTGAAGGCTTCGGCCATGATCTTGATGCGACGGCCGACCCCAAGGTCCTGCACGCCCATTTCACGCAAGTTGAGATCGAGATGGCGAAACATTTCGTCGAACAGGGACTGATTGATGGCCGGGCCGTCGGGCTCGTCCTGCAGCCGGCGCATCACCAGGAACGCATGCAGCACGAGCATGTCGAAGCGTGCGTCGATCGTGTCCGGTACGCCGTAAAGGGGCCCATAGAACGCAGGATGACGCGCCTGGGGCGCGATGGCGCCATAGAGACGGACCGCGGTAGCACGGTGCGGATCGCGGCGCAGGAGGGATTTGATCAGCGACAGTGGCATCGATATCGTGTGGTGAGGCGTTTCGAGAGACGCAATTGACAGAAGATCGCGCTGGCGTCACCTTGCCGGCCGATCGGAGGCCGGATCATACTGGCGAGGCCGTGAAAGGCAAACGCAAGGCCGGAAAACGGAGAGACATGACGTTTCGCACCCTTCTGCTTTCGACGGCAGTCGCCCTGGCGCTGAGCGCCTGCGTCGAGCCACAGGTCGACCAGCGCGGCCATGTCGCGACGCCCGGCGCGATGGAAAAGCTGCAGCCCGGACAGCAGACCCGCAACGACGTGCTGACGCTGCTTGGCAGCCCCTCGACTACCGCCACTTTCGACGACGAGACCTGGTACTACATCAGCCAGCGCGTCGAGACGACGGCGTTCCTGGCGCCGGAAACGACCGAGCAACGGGTGGTGGCGCTGAAGTTCGACAAGGCTGGCGTGCTCAAGGACATGAATACGTATTCGCTGCAGGACGGGCGGGCGATCGAGATGGTCGACCGCAAGACGCCGACCGCCGGCAAGGAACTGACGGTGATCGAGCAGATCTTCGGCAATGTCGGCCGCTTCGGCGGCAGCCCGGGCTACACCTCGCCGTCCAGCCTCGGCAAGTAAGCACCGGTCGGAGGCAGACAAAGAAAAACCCCGGAGCGAGCTCCGGGGTTTCTTTTTTGCCGTAGCGCCGGTTTCTCAGTGGCCGGCGAGAACCGCCAGCAGCAGCAGCGCCACGATGTTGGTGATCTTGATCATCGGGTTGACGGCCGGGCCCGACGTATCCTTGTACGGATCGCCGACGGTATCGCCCGTCACCGACGCCTTGTGCGCGTCCGAACCCTTGAGATGCTTGACGCCCGCATCATCGACGAAGCCGTCCTCGAACGACTTCTTGGCATTGTCCCAGGCGCCGCCGCCAGCCGTCATGGAGATGGCGACGAACAGGCCGGTGACGATGACGCCCAACAGCATGGCGCCGAGGGCAGCAAAACCGTCCGCCGGTCCGGCGATCCAGCTCACCACGAAAAACAGCACGATCGGCGACAGCACCGGCAGCAGCGACGGGATGATCATTTCCCGGATCGCGGCCTTGGTCAGCATGTCGACGGCGCGGCCGTAATCGGGCTTGCCGGTGCCTTCCATGATCCCCTTGATCTCCTTGAACTGCCGGCGGACTTCGACGACGACCGAGCCGGCAGCGCGGCCGACCGCGGTCATCGAGATGCCGCCGAACAGATAGGGCAGCAGGCCGCCGAGCAGCAGGCCGACCACCACGTACGGGTTCTTCAGGGAGAACTCGACCGCCTGCACGCCCAGCTTGCCCTGGGCGATGAAGTAGTCGAGGTCGGAGGTATAGGCCGCGAACAGCACGAGCGCGCCGAGACCGGCCGAGCCGATCGCGTAGCCCTTGGTGACCGCCTTGGTCGTGTTGCCGACCGCGTCGAGCGCGTCGGTGTTCTTGCGCACTTCCTTCGGCAGGCCAGACATTTCGGCGATGCCGCCGGCGTTGTCGGTGACCGGACCGTAGGCGTCGAGCGCCACGATAACGCCGGCCAGCGCCAGCATGGCGGTGGTGGCGATGGCGATGCCGAACAGGCCGGCGAGCAGGTAGCAGCCGACGATGCCGGCGCAGATGATCAACGCCGGCAGCGCCGTCGCTTCCATCGACACGGCGAGGCCCTGGATCACGTTGGTGCCGTGACCGGTGACCGAAGCCTGCGCCACCGAACGCACCGGGCGATAGCCGATGCCGGTGTAGTATTCGGTGACCCACACGATCAGGCCCGTAACGGCCAGGCCAACCAACGAGCACCAGAACAGCGACATGCCGCTGAACGTCTTGCCCGCGACCGTCAGCGCCGTACCGTTACCGACGATCCATTCGGTGACGGCGTAGAAGGCCGGCACCGACAGGACGGCGGCCACGATCAGGCCCTTGTACATCGCCCACATGATGTTGTTGTTGGCGCCCAAGCGGACGAAGAACATGCCGATGATCGAGGTGATGATGCAGGCGCCGCCGATGGCCAGCGGGTACATCATAAGGTTCGCCGCCTGCACGCCGGTGAAGAAGATGGAGGCCAGCACCATGGTGGCGACCGCCGTCACGGCATAGGTCTCGAAAAGGTCTGCAGCCATGCCGGCGCAGTCGCCGACGTTGTCGCCGACGTTGTCGGCGATGACGGCCGGGTTGCGGGGGTCATCCTCGGGAATGCCGGCCTCGACCTTGCCCACCAGGTCGGCGCCGACGTCGGCGCCCTTGGTGAAGATGCCGCCGCCGAGACGGGCAAAGATGGAGATCAGCGAGGCGCCGAAGCCGAGCGAAACCAGTCCGTCGATCAGCGTCCGGCTGTCGACCCCGGCCGCCAGCAGCACGCCGTAGTAGACGGCGACGCCCAGCAGCGCCAGGCCGGCAACCAGCATGCCGGTGATGGCGCCGGCCTTGAACGAGATGTCGAGGCCCGCCGCCAGGCTCTTCTGCGCCGCGACGGCCGTGCGCACGTTGGCACGCACCGACACGTTCATGCCGATGAAGCCAGCCGCGCCCGACAGCACCGCGCCGATCAGGAAGCCGATCGCCGCCCACATGCCGAGCAGAATCGCCAGCACGACTAGAACCACCACGCCAACGATGGCGATGGTGATGTACTGGCGCTTCAGGTAGGCGCTGGCGCCTTCCTGAATGGCCTTGGCGATCTCCTGCATGCGCGGCGTGCCGGCATCGGCCGACAGCACCGAACGCGCGGTGAAAATGCCATACAGCACGGCGAGGACGCCGCAGCCGATGACGAACCATAGTGCGGTGGACATCTTAATTATCCCGTTGTTTTTGAACTCGAAATGGGCGGATCGACGCCGCGGATGGCGGGTAGGCCCGTGAACGCAACCCGATTGGGCCAGCTCCCCCGGCGTTTTGCGGGCGGAAAATGCCAGATTGGCTACGGCATGGCAACACTTGGAAAAATCAGGCTGATTTGCCGTCCGGCAGCCGATTTTCGCCCACCGGCGATTTCAGGCGATCGCAGCCCTCGTGCGCAAGCGCAACGACAAAACCGCCAGCAGGGCCAGCAGGATAAGAGGCGCGGCAATGACGTTCAGCACCGACCAGCCGACCACCTCGTGCAGGATACCGGCCGACAGGCTCGACAGGCCGGTGGTGCCGAACACCATGAAGTCGTTGGCAGCCTGCGTCTTGGCCCGCTCCGAGGCTGTGTAGGTGGTGGTCACCAGCGTAGTGCCGCCGGTGAAGAGGAAATTCCACCCTACACCGAGCAGCGCCAGCGCCAGCCAGAAATGCTCGAAGGTCACGCCATGCAGGTTGATCGCAACGCTGAGGGCCAGCAGGAAGACGCCGGCCAGCATGACGTTGAGCACGCCGAAGCGACTGATCAGCCAGCCGCAGAAGAAAGACGGGATGAACATCCCCAGCACGTGCGAGGAGATGACGAAGGCGGCATCGGAAAACGGATAGTTGCATTCCGTCATGGCGAACGGCGTCGCCGTCATCAGCAGCGACATGACGCTGTAGGACAGGATTGCCCCGCCGGCCGCCACGATGAATACGGGCTGACTCATGATTTCCAGCAGCGGCCTTTGCGGCCCGCCGATCTCGGCCTGCGTCGGCCGCGGCACGTCGAGGAACACGAGCACCGCCACCGATGCGGCCAGCAGGCCGATCATCGCCAGATAGGTGCCGGCGAACAGCACCGGCGCGATCAGGTCACGGGAATAGTTGGCGAGATTCGGGCCAATGATTGCAGCCAGCACGCCGCCGGCCAGCACCCAGGAAATTGCCTTGGGACGAAAGGACTCGGGCGCCACTTCAGCGGCGGCAAAGCGGTAGTACTGGGCGAAGCCGAGAAAGCTGCCGACGAAAAACAGCCCGACGCACAGCAGGCCGAACGAAGCGACGAACATCGACCACGCGGCCAGCGCCGCACCGCCCATCCCGATCGTGGCGCCAACCATGAACCCCTTCTGACGCCCAATGCGGCGCATCAGGAAGGAGGCGGGAAAGGTCGACAGCATGACGCCCAGATGCTGCAGGGCGATCGGCAGCGTCGACAGCCACTTGGTATCGGCAATGGAATAGGCCGCGATCGGCGTCGCCACGATCGACATGCTGGTGCAAGACAGCGCCAGCGCCTGGCACAGCGCCAGCAGCGCGATCTTCTTGCGGTAGGGGATGGCGGCGTCGACGGCCAGGGCGGTCATGGTGAGGCGCGACTGTAACCGCCGGCGGCGGGCTGGCAATAGGAGCCTACGCAGGCCAGCCCGCCCGGCTGTGCATAGGGTTGCCGGAATGGACGCAGTCGGGGCCTCACTGTAGTGTCGGCGCGATGCTCAATCGAATTCTTTCAGCCGCCACGCCGCTTGGCCGGGCCATACGCCTGCCACTGAGAGTCATTCCTCGCACCGCGATCGCACCGGTTCTTTCCGGTCCCAACAGAGGATTGAGATGGTCGGTCGGCAGCGGCAACCATGGCTGCTGGATCGGCTGGTACGAACGACACGAGATTGGCCTTTTTCTGGCCCGGGCGGCGCCCGGAATGACGATCTGGGACATCGGCGCGCACTCGGGCTATTTCACGCTGGCATGTTCTCGCGCCGTCGGGCCAAACGGAAACGTCGTCGCGTTCGAGCCGGTGCCGGAAAACTTCCGCTGGCTCTCGCGCAACGTCGCCCTCAATCGTCTTGGCAATGTCAGCCTGGTCAACGCCGCTGTATGCGACCGGCATGGCGGCACGGCGTCGTTCGATACCGCCCATACCACCTACTCCGGTCGGCTGACCGATGGCGGATCATCGACAGTGGCGACGGTTTCGATCGACGGCCAGATCGCCGCCGGCAGCCCGCCCCCCACCCTGCTCAAGATGGATGTCGAAGGCGCCGAAGGAGACGTCGTTGCCGGCGCCACGCAGTTGCTGGCGCTTGGCAGCTCGCTCTGGCTGATCGCCCTTCATGGCCGGCTCGCGGCCGATGCGGTTTACGAACGCATGTCGGCGCATGGGTATCGATTGACTGATCTCGATGGCACGCCGCTCGATCGCGACGGGGTCAGGCTTGCGCATTCGGTCTGGGCGTTGCCGCCCGACTGACCTCCCAGCTCAAAAATGCCGGTATCCGGAGCGCTCGATGGCCAGCGGGATGCCGAAGCGCAGCACCGAAACCGAAGCGCCCGCAACGATGCGCCCCAGCCTGGTCAGGGGAAAGCCGAGCGGCCGCGCCAGCGCCTCGATCTCGGCCCGCCGGTCGTTGGAGGCGGTGAACAGGATCTCGTAGTCATCGCCCGCCGACATCAGCGCCGGCAGCAGCGAGGGTTCGCCGCCGACAAGACGGCGGGCCGGCGGCGACAGCGGCACGGCCGTCGCCTCGATGGCCGCGCCGACGCCGGAGACCTGACAGATATGGCCGAGATCGGCGACCAGCCCGTCGGACACGTCGATGCTGGCGCTGGCCATGCGCCGGAGCCAAGGAGCCAGAGCCAGGCGCGGGCGCGGCAGGCGGTAGCGCTCGATGAGGTAGTCTCGTTCCTTCGCTTCTACCGCCGGCGTTGGGCCGTCTCCCTGCAGGCAGCGCAGACCGAGTGCGGCGTCGCCGATCGTGCCGCTGACCCAGACGTCGTCGCCGGCCCGCGCGCCGCCGCGGCCCATAGCCTCGCCGCTCGGCACCAGGCCGAATGCCGTGATCGAGATGGTCAGCGGTCCCGGCGTCGACACCGTGTCGCCGCCGCACAGATGCACGGAGAATTCCCTCTGGTCCGCCGCGAGGCCGGCGCAGAAGCGGGCCACCCAATCCTCGGTCCAGTCCGGCGCCAGGGCCAGCGCCAGCTGATAGGCCAGCGGTGCGCCGCCACCGGCCGCGAGATCGGAGAGATTGACCCGGAGCGCCTTGCGGGCCACCAGTTCGGGCGGGTCCTCGACCAGGAAATGCACGCCGGCAACGATCGCGTCGGTCTTGACGATGAGGTCGCAGCCCGAGGGCGGCGAGATGACGGCGATGTCGTTCTTGAGGCCGGCGGCGCCGGGAAAGCCGCGCGACAGGGGCGCGAAATGCCGCGCGATGAGATCGAATTCGCCCGGGCGGTCCGCCGGCATCGGTTCAGCGCGCCCGCGCGCCCGCGGCGAATTCCTCGGGACGCAGGTCGCGCGCTATGCGGTCCAGCACGGAGTTGACGAAGCCCGGCTCGCCGCCCTCGTAGAAGGCATGGGCGATGTCGACGTACTCGTTGATCACGACCTTGGCCGGCACATCGGCCCGGTCAAGCAGTTCGAACGCACCGGCCTGCAGTATGGCGTAAACCACCTTCTCGACTCGCTCCAGGGACCAGTTGGCGGCCAGCGACGCGCCCAGCAACGCGTCGATTTCCTTGCGCCGGGCGCTCGATCCCGAGACAAGCGCGCCAAAGAACTCGCGGTCCGGTTCGATCGCGGTGCCCGCTTCGTCGGCGGTGGCGAAGCGATGGTCGTTGAACTCGGACACGACTTGTGCGGGGCTGCCGCCGCCCTGGCCGATCGAGTACAGCGCCTGCACCGCGGCCATGCGGGCGGCGCCACGGCGTCGGCCGACGGCTGAGTCGGTGCGTTCGCCCTTGGTCACGGGTAGAGCCCGAAGCGCTGGCGCACGCCGATCATGCCGAGACAGGCGCGCGCAACGTCGCCGCCCTTGTTCTGCTCGGCGACGCGGGCGCGCGCCCATGCCTGCTGCTCGTTCTCGACGGTCAGCACGCCGTAGCCGATGGCCGCGCCGTGAGCGAGCGCCAGATCCTGCAGCCCACGGGCGCTCTCGCCGCAGACATAGTCGTAATGCGTGGTGTCGCCGCGAATGACGCAGCCCAGGGCGACGAAGCCGTCGAAGGGCCGCTTCATGGCGCCGCGCTCGGCCGCCTCGATGGCGATGCGGATCGCGGCCGGCAGCTCGAAGGCGCCCGCCACCTCGACGCGCTCGTAGCTTGCGCCGACGGCGTCCAGTTCCGCGATCACCCCGCGCGCCAGCTCGTCGGCGATGTCGACGTAGAAACGCGCCTCGACGATCATTACGTGCGGCGGGCGCGCGAACTTCGGAAGGGCGAACGCGCTGGCGCTGGGACCGGCCATGTCGTCAGTCCGCGCCGCGCAGACTCGGGATCGGCCGCTGGCCGACGATTCTCAGGCCGAAGCCTTCGAGGCCGACCACGTTCTTCTTGGAGTTGGTCAGCAGCACCATGTTGTGCACGCCCAGATCGAGCAATATCTGGGCGCCGACGCCGTAGTCGCGCAGTTCGCCCGGTTGCGAAGGCTGCACCGGCTGGCCTTCGCGCCGCTGGCGCTCGGCCATCACCACCTCGAGCGATTCGCGGATCAGCACGATGACGCCGCGCCCCTCCTGCGAGATCAGCCGCATGCATTGCTCGATCTCCCCGCCGCGGCCGGGCCGGACCTCGCCCAGAACGTCGGAGAAGATGTTCATGGCGTGCATGCGCACCAGTACCGG
>JBFWZG010000017.1:0-35495 GCA_050185515.1 Reyranellaceae bacterium | reverse complement strand
GCCTGCAAGAAGCATCGCGGCTTCTATCTCGGCTCGATCGGCGGCCCGGCCGCCATCCTGGCGCAGGACGTCATCAAGAAGGTCGAGGTGCTGGAGTATCCGGAGCTCGGCATGGAGGCGATCTGGCGCATCCGGGTCGAGAACTTCCCCGCCTTCATCGTCACCGACGACAAGGGCAACGATTTCTTCAGCGACCTGAAAATCTGAGCCGGCGAGGCGATGCGCGGCCTTTCCATCGCGGTCCTCGCTCTCCTGGGCGTGGCGGTCGCCGCCGCCGCCCAGGACATCCCCGGCTCCCGACCGAGCTATGACGGGCGCGAGTTGAGCGACGTTCCCAACGCCCAGGCGATCACCGCCCGCGTCTGGATGCCCGGACTGGACGAAGGCTTCGTGCCGCAGGGACTTACGGTGATGGGCGGCACCGTGTACGTCGCCGCCTATCGCAGTGCCGAACGCGCGGTCGATCGCGGCTTGGGGCGGGTGTTCCTAATCGATGCAGGAAGCGGCGCGCTCAAGGGGCATTTCGACCTGCCCGCCCGGTTCGGCCATCCGGGCGGGCTCGCGAACGATGGCGCCCATCTCTACGCCGCCGATCGCGGCCGGCTGGCGAAGATCGACGTTGCCGCCGCCCTGCGCGGCGACGGCGAGATGGCGATCATTGCCGAACGCACCATCGACAGGAAGCTCGGCCCGTCCTTCCTGACCTATGACGGCGCGCTGCTGTGGTTCGGCCCCTACGAGCGGGCCGGCGCGCAGACGCTTTACGGCATCGCGCCGTCGGAGCTGTTTGATCCGGCGAAGGCGCACGAGACGCTGACGGAAATTCCCCGCACTTTGCCGATTCCTCCGCTGGTGCAGGGCGCGGCGTTCGATGCGCAGGGCCGGCTGTGGCTCAGCACCAGCAGTTCGCGCTTCGGCAAGTTGCACCGCCTCGACCCCCGCACCGGCGCCATCGAAGCCGAGTTCGACATGCCGGCCGGCATCGAGGATATCGGCCGCGACGAACAAGGCAGGCTGTGGTCGGTCAGCGAAGCCGGCACGCGCCGCTGGCAGGGCTGGAGCACGTTCTATCCGCTGGTGTTCCGCTTCGAGCCCGCCCTGCTAAACTAGGCGACCGCCGCCGGCAGGGAAGATATCCGCGTGAAACTGGCCAAGAACCATATCGATGTCGGCCTGTTCTCCAACAGGCGCGACGAGCAGCTCGAATTCTGGCAGCAGGAGATCGGGCTGCCCTACGACCACATGGGCAAGCTGGGCGGCGGCATGCAGCAGCATCGCCACCACATGAACGGTTCGATCCTCAAGATGAACCACGCCCGCGACCCGCTGCCGAGACTGCCGCCAAGCGGCTATCGCGAGCTGTTGATCGCCGATCCGGGCCGCACCCATGCGAAATCGCTGCGCGACCCCGACGGCAATCACGTCACGCTCGTGCCACCGGGCATGGACGGCATCACCGGCATCTGCCTGGCGATGACGGTCAACAACCGCGACGCCTTCGACGCCTTCTACGGCCAGGCGATGCAATTCGAGGCGGTGCGCGCCGGCATGTTCCGCTGCGGCGATTCGCTGCTGTGGGCGCGCGAGGAGGGCAAGGTCGAGCGTTGCGACGAGTGGCGCGCGCCTGGCTTCCGCTATTTCACCGTGCAGATATTCGATGCCGCCCACGAACATGCCGGCATCCTGGCGCGCGGCGGCACCGAGGGCGCGCCGATCCGCGAACTGGGCGACACGGTGCGCTATTCCTTCGTGCGCGACCACGACGGCAACTGGATCGAAATCTCCCAGCGCGCCAGCCTGACCGGCGGAACGCTCTAGCATCAATCCTGTCGGCGAGACACCCCGTCTGCAAGGCAGGCGACATTGACTCGCGTTCTGATTATTCGTACGCATATACGGTATGAATACGTATTTACGTACTCCCAGATCGGACAATGCACCAGGCGGCCGAGCCGGCCCGCAATCGGTCGGGCGCGTGTTCTCCATCCTGGAGTCGCTTGCCGGGGCACGGAGCGGCGCCACGCTGACGGAGCTCGCGCTGAAGGCTCGAGCGCCCAAGACGAGCCTGGTCGGGCTGCTGGCGGGGCTGGCGGCGGAGGGCTGCGTCGAGCGCGACGGCGACGGGCGCTACCGACTCGGCCCGCGCTTCCTGTCGCTGGCCATGCAGGCGGTCTCGGGGCGCGACACGATCGAACTGGCCCGGCCCTTCCTCGCCGGGCTGGTCGAAGCGACCGGCGAGACGGCGGTTCTGGGCGTGCTGGCGCCCGATGCCGACCTGGCGATCTATCTCGACCGCATCGAAAGCGCCAACCCGATCCGCTACGCGGTGACGATAGGCGAGCGCCGCGAATTGCACTGCACGGCGATCGGCAAGATGCTGCTGGCCCATTTCGACGACGACCATCTGGCGCGCTACTTCAAGGCCGCAGCGCCGAAACGCTTCACCAGCTCGACCATAACCAGCCGCGCCGGGCTGATGGCCGAGATCGCCGCCATCCGCCGCGACGGCCTGGCCCGCACCAGCGACGAGCGCGTGATCGGCGCCAGCGGCATCGCCGCGCCGGTCTACGGCGCCGACGCCAGCCTGGTCGCCGCGCTGCTGATCGCCGGCCCGTCCGACCGCATGCGCGCCAACGCGCGTCACAACGAGGCGGTGGTGCGACGCGCGGCGGCGGAATGCACCGCCGCACATGGTGGTCGGCGACCAGACTTCGACCAAGCAGAAAAAGAACCTGGGAGAACGCGCAAATGAGCATCGATTTCACTCCAGAACAGCGGCAGATCCGCGAGAACGTCGACCGGCTGTGCGCGAAGTTCGGCGACGAGTACTGGCTGAAGCGCGATTCGGACGGCGAGTTTCCGGAAGAGTTCTGCCGCGCCATCGCCGACAACGGCTACATGGGCATCGCCTCGCCGCCGGAATACGGCGGTTCGGGACTTGGCATCACCGAAGCGGCCATCGTCATCCAGGCGATCTCGCAGTCCGGCGCCGGCAATGGCGGCGTGTCGTCGGTCAGCCTCGGCATTTTCGGTCTCAACCCGGTCGTGCGCTACGGCACCGAGGAGCAGAAGGCGCGCATGCTGCCGCCGGTGATCGCACGCAAGGACATCGCCTGCTTCGCCGTCACCGAGCCCAACACCGGGCTGGACACGACGCGGCTCAAGACGCGGGCGGTGCGCAAGGGCGACCGTTACATCGTCAACGGCCAGAAGACCTGGATCACCACTGCCCAGGTCGCCAACAAGATGCTGCTGATCGCCCGCACCGCCGACGAGAGCGAAACCAAACGGCCGATCGACGGGTTAAGCCTGTTCTTCACCGACATCGACCGTTCGAAATGCGAGATCAGGGTCATCGACAAGATGGGCCGCAAATGCGTCGATTCGAACCAGGTGTTCTTCGACGGCATGGAAATCCCGGTCGAGAACCGCATCGGCGAGGAGGGCCAGGGCTTCCGCTACCTGCTGCACGGCATCAACCCCGAGCGCATCCTGATCGCCGCCGGCCTGGTCGGGCTGGGCCGCGCGGCCCTGCACAAGGCGACGGAATACGCCAAGCAGCGCGTCGTGTTCGACCGCCAGATCGGCAAGAACCAGGCGATCCAGCATCCGCTGGCGGAAAGCTGGGCCGAGCTGGAGGCGGCGAACCTGATGGCGTTCCGCGCCGCCCAGCTCTACGACCGCGGCGAGGATTGCGGTGCAATGGCCAACGCCGCCAAGTATCTCGCCGGCGAGGCGGCCTACAAGGCCTGCAACACCGCGGTGCTGACGCATGGCGGCATGGGCTACGCCAAGGAGTATCACGTCGAACGCTATCTGCGCGAAGCGCTGATCCATCGCATCGCGCCGATCACGCCGCATCTCATCCTTTGTTACCTGGCGGAGCGCGTTCTCGGCCTGCCGAAATCCTACTGAGAGCGCGCCCCATGAGCGGACCACTGGACGGCATCCGGATCGTCGACTTCTCCAACATGCTGATGGCGCCCTATGCCAGCCAGATTCTCGGCGACATGGGGGCGGACGTGATCAAGGTCGAGGCGCCGGAGGGCGATCCGGTGCGCGGCGTCGGGCCGGCGCGGCATGCGGGCATGGGCGCGATCTATCTCAACGTCAACCGCAGCAAGCGCAGCCTGGTGCTCGACCTCAAGCACAGGGACGGCGAGGCGGTGATGCTCGATCTGCTGCGCGACGCCGACGTGCTGCTCTACAACCGGCGGCCCAGGGTGATGGAACGTCTCGGCCTCGGCTACGACGCCGTCAGCGCCGTCAATCCGCGCATCATCTATGCCGGGCTGTACGGCTACGGGCAGAACGGCCCCTACGGACCCAAGCCGGCCTTCGACGACCTGATCCAGGGCGCGGTGGCAATCCCATGGCTGTCGCACAAGGCCGACGGCAACGAGCCGCGCTACGTGCCGACGGCGATCGTCGATCGCGGCGTGGCGCTATGGGCGGTCGGCCAGATCAACGCCGCGCTGCTGCACCAGAGCCGCACCGGCCAGGGCCAGCGCATCGACATTCCGATGTTCGAGATGATGGCGAGCTTCGTGCTGGCCGATCACATGGCCGGCCAGACCTTCGATCCGCCGATCGGCCCCATGGGCTATGGACGCATGCTGACGCCCGATCGCCGTCCCTACCCGACCAAGGACGGCTATCTCTGCGTCATGATCTATACCGACCGTCACTGGCGCGCCTTCTACGCCGCCCTTGGCCGCGAGAGGGAGTTCGAGAACGATCCGCGCATGGCCAGCATGGCGACGCGCTCGGCCAGCATCGCCGATATCTACAGGGAACTCGGCGAGGTGCTGACGAGCCGGACCAACGAGGAATGGCTGAAGCTGTTCGACGAGGCCGACATTCCCGCCATGCCGCTGCAGGATCTTGAGCAGCTGCTGGCCGACCCGCATCTTGCGGCGACCGGCTTCTTCTCCTTCACCGAGCATCCGTCGGAGGGCCGCTTGCGTCAGATCGGCCTGCCCGGCGCGTGGTCGAGAACGCCGCCCCGCCCCGGACGGCACGCGCCGCGCCTGGGCGAGAACAGCGTTGAGGTGCTGCGGGAGCTCGGCTATGCCAGCGATCGCATCGAGAAGCTGATCGCCAGCGGCGTCACCGCGGCGCCGGCGGACGCCAAGTGAAGCATTGCAAGACAACCAGGGAAGGGAGAACGACCGATGGCTGGCCTTTACTACGAGCAGTTCAAGGTGGGCATGGAATTCAAGCATGCGCTGACCCGCACGATCACCGAAATGGACAACGTGCTGTTCTGCGCGCTGACCCATAACCCGCAGCCGCTCCATCTGGACGAGGAGTTCTCCAAGAAGACCGAGTTCGGCCAGCGCATCGTCAACAGCCTGTTCACCCTCGGCCTGGTGATCGGCGTCACCGTCGCCGACACCACGCTCGGCACCACCATCGCCAATCTCGGCATGACGGACGTGCGCTTCGTCAATCCGGTGTTCCACGGAGACACGGTGCGCGTGGTCACGCGCGTCAAGGAGATGCGCGAAAGCAAGTCGCGCCCCAACGCCGGCATGGTCGTGTTCGAGCACATCGGCTACAACCAGCGCGACCAGGAAATCTGCTACTGCGTGCGCACCGCCTTCATGAGGAAGCAGGGATGAGCGTTCTCCGTTCCTGGCTGTTCGTGCCGGGCGACAGCGAGCGCAAGCTCGAAAAGGGCCGCGCCAACTCGGCCGACGCGCTGATCCTCGACCTCGAGGATTCCGTCGCCAACGACCGGCAGCAGATCGCGCGCGACATGGTGCGCGAGTTCCTGTCGGCCAACCGCGATCGCGACCGCCAGCAGCTCTGGGTGCGTATCAACCCGCTCGATACCGAGCTGTCGCTGCCGGACCTGGCGGCGGTGATGCCCGGCGCGCCCGACGGCATCATGGTGCCGAAGGTCTATTCGGCGGCCGACGTTAACACGCTGGCGAACTATCTGTCGGCGCTGGAGACGCGCGAGGGCCTGCCGCTGGGCAGCACGAAGATCCACAGCGTGGCCACGGAGACGGCCGCTTCCCTGCTGCAGTTCCACACCTACCTGAAGGACACGACGGACCGCCTGGTCGCCATGACCTGGGGCGCGGAGGATCTGGCGGCCGCGCTCGGCGCCAGCGACAACCGCAATCCCGACAGCGGACAGTACGACGATCCCTATCTGATGGCCAAGTCGCTCTGCCTGTCGACGGCGCGGGCGCTGGGCATCCAGCCGGTCGGCGTGGTCTACGTGAACTTCCGCGATCTCAAGGGGCTGGAAGCCGACTGCCTGCGCGACCGGCGTTCGGGTTTCGTCGGCAAGATCGCCATCCATCCCGACCAGGCGGAAGTGATCAATCGCGCCTTCACCCCGTCGGACGAGGAAATAGCCTACGCCAAACGGGTGATCGAGACGTTCGAGCAGAATCCGGGTCTGGGAACGGTCGGCATGGACGGCAAGATGCTGGACATGCCGCATCTCAAACAGGCGCGCAACGTGCTGGCGCTGGCGGCGCAGACTCAACGGAAATAGGAACCTGCCGTTTCCGGCTTGCCGGCCGGAGACGGCTCTACTGCGCGGCGACCTGTTTCTTGGCGCGCTTGCGGTCTTCAGGCTTGAGCAGCCGCTTGCGCAGGCGGATCGACTTGGGCGTCACCTCGACCAGCTCGTCGTCCTCGATATAGGCGATCGCCTGTTCCAGCGACATGCGCCGCGGCGGCGTCAGGCGCACCGCCTCGTCCTTCGAGGTGGTGCGGATGTTGGTGAGCTGCTTGGCCTTGAGCGGATTGACGTCGAGATCGTTGTCGCGCGTGTGCTCGCCGATGATCATGCCCTCGTAGACCTGCACGCCGGGATCGATGAACATCGGACCGCGCTCTTCCAGGTACCACAGCGCATAGGCCACCGAGACGCCCTCGCCATTGGCGATCAGCACGCCGTTGCGGCGGCCGGAGATCGGGCCCTTGTACGGCGCGTAGGCGTGGAACAGCCGGTTCATGATGCCGGTGCCGCGCGTGTCGGTCAGGAACTCGCCGTGATAGCCGATCAGCCCGCGCGAGGGGGCATGGAACACCAGCCGGCTCTTGCCACCGCCCGAGGGGCGCATCTCGGTGAGTTCGGCCTTGCGCTGGGCCATCTTCTCGACCACGACGCCGGTGAATTCCTCGTCGACGTCGATCACGACCTCCTCGATCGGCTCGAGCTGCTGGCCGGTGGCCGGGTCGGCGCGGAACAGCACACGCGGGCGGCTGATCGACAGCTCGAATCCCTCCCGGCGCATCGTCTCGATCAGCACGCCGAGCTGCAACTCGCCGCGGCCGGCGACCTCGTAGGCGTCGCCGCCCTCGGCGTCGCGCACCTGCAGGGCGACGTTGCCCTCGGCCTCGCGCATCAGACGAGCGCGGATGACGCGGCTGGTGACCTTGTCGCCCTCGCGACCGGCCAGCGGCGAATCATTGACCGAGAATGTCATGGCGAGCGTGGGCGGATCGATCGGCTGCGCCGGAATGGCCTCCTCGACCACCGGATCGCACAGCGTGTCGGCGACCGTCGCTTCCTTGAGGCCCGTCAGCGCCACGATATCGCCCGCTTCCGCCACCTCGACGCCGGTACGCTCCAGCCCGCGGAAGGCCAGAACCTTGGTGACGCGCGCGGTTTCGATCGTCCGCCCATCGCGCGACAGCGCCTTGACCATTGCGTTTGGTCGGATCGAGCCTTCCAGAATGCGGCCCGTGAGCACCCGACCGAGGAACGGGTTGGCCTCCAGGGTGGTGACCAGCATGCGGAAGGGCTTTTCCGGCTCGCCGCGGGCCGGCGGCACATGGCTCAGGATCATGTCGAACAGCGGCGCCATGCTCTCATGTGGCTTGGCGAGATCGTCGACCGCCCAGCCCTGCTTGGCCGAGGCGTAGAGCACGGGGAAGTCGAGCTGCTCGTCGTTGGCCTCGAGGCCGACGAACAGGTCGAACACCTCGTCCAGCACTTCCTCGGCGCGAGCGTCGGGCCGGTCGGCCTTGTTGATCAGCACGATGGGGCGCAGGCCCAGCCGCAGCGCCTTGCCGGTGACGAACTTGGTCTGCGGCATGGGGCCTTCGGCGGCGTCCACCAGCACGACGACGCCGTCGACCATCGACAGGATGCGCTCGACCTCGCCGCCGAAATCGGCATGGCCCGGCGTGTCGACGATGTTGATGCGCACGTCGTTCCACTCCACCGACGTCGCCTTGGCGAGAATGGTGATGCCGCGCTCGCGCTCGAGGTCGTTGGAATCCATCGCCCGCTCCGCCACCTGCTGGTTGGCGCGAAAGGCGCCGGACTGGCGCAGCAGGCAGTCGACCAGCGTGGTCTTACCGTGGTCGACATGGGCGATAATGGCGATGTTGCGTATCTGCATGGATAATCCCGGTTGCGGGCGGGTTATACGGGAGGCCGGCCGCCGCGCCAAGGCCTATGTTGCGACGCACAATCGCCGGTTCAAGCGGGCGGTGCCGGTTTCTCCGTGCCGAGAAGCCGTGGCTGGTGCTACACACGGGCGCAGCCCGGTTCGCCAAAGCACGAAAACATGGCCCTGTTCGACCTCGTCCCCTGGGCGAATTTCCTCGGTTTCACCCTGACGGCCGCCGCCATCGTGGCCTCGCCCGGACCGGATACGATGCTGATCTTGCGCAACAGCTTTCTGGGCGGGCGCCGGGTCGGCCTCTATACCGTCGCGGGTGTGCAGCTGGGCCTGCTGGGCCATACGCTGATGGCGGTGCTTGGCCTGGCGCTTCTGCTGGCCTCTTCGCCCCTGGCGTTCCAGATCATTGCCGCGCTGGGCGCAGCCTATCTCGGCTATCTCGGCATCCAGACGCTGCGCAGCGGCATCGTTGCCGGCGATCCCTCGCAGGGCGCCGGGCTCAACCTGACGGCGGCCGGGGCCGTGCGCGACGCCACCCTCACCAACTTGCTCAATCCCAAGGTCATCCTGCTCTTTCTGGCGCTGATGCCTCAGTTCGTCGACACCGGCCGCGGTCAGGTCTCGGCGCAGATGCTGGTGCTGTCGGCCTGGCTGGTGATCATCAACATACTCTGGCAGACCCCGATCGCCCTGCTGGCCGAGGCGATGCGGCGGGTGCTGCTGCGGCCGGCGGCACAACGGATCGTGAACTGGATCACCGGCGGTATTCTCCTCTTTTTCGCCGGATTGTTGCTCTACGATTACATCGCCTGACGCCGCCGCAGAGGGCGTCCGACGATTTGGAGCATGATATGGCCAAGGCGCGCACGCGCATGGAGAGCGACTCGCTGGGCGAGATCGCCGTCGACGGCAACCGCTACTGGGGGGCGCAGACCCAGCGCAGCCTGCAGAATTTCCGCATCGGCGGCGAGCGCATGCCGGTCGAGCTGGTGCGCGCACTGGGACTGCAGAAGAAGGCGGCCGCACTGGCCAATCGCCGCCTCGGCCTGCTCCCCGCCAGGCTGGCGACGGCCATCGTCCGCGCCGCCGACGAGGTCATCGACGGCAAGCTGATGGACGAATTCCCCCTCGTGGTCTGGCAGACGGGTTCGGGAACCCAAAGCAACATGAACGCCAACGAGGTCATTGCCGGGCGGGCCAACGAGATCCTGGCGGGTAAGCGCGGCGGCAAGTCGCCGGTGCATCCCAACGACCACGTCAACATGGGACAGTCGTCGAACGACAGCTTCCCCACCGCCATGCATGTGGCAACGGCGGATCTCGTCACCCGCCGAACCATCCCGGCCCTGCGCGGCCTGCATCGCGCGCTGGCCGTCAAGTCGCGCCAGTTTTCCCGGCTGATCAAGATCGGCCGCACACATCTGCAGGACGCCACGCCGCTGACGCTGGGCAGCGAGTTCGGCGGCTATGCCCGCCAGGTCGAGCAGGGCATTGCCCGTTTGCAGGCGGCACTGCCGGACGTGCTGGAACTGGCCCAGGGCGGCACAGCCGTCGGAACCGGTCTGAACGCCGCGCCCGGCTTCGATAGCGCCTTTGCCCGCGAGATCGCACGCCTGACCCGACTGCCCTTCCGCAGCGCCGCCGACAAGTTCGAGGCGCTGGCCGCCAACGATGCGCTGGTGCAGATGTCGGGCGCGCTCAACACCGTGGCCGTGTCGCTGATGAAGATCGCCAACGATATCCGGCTGCTGGGTTCGGGTCCGCGCGCCGGCCTGGGCGAACTGAAGCTGCCCGAGAACGAGCCCGGTTCCTCGATCATGCCGGGCAAGGTCAACCCGACCCAGGCCGAGGCGCTGACGATGGTTGCCGCCCAGGTCATGGGCAATCACGTCGCCGTCAGCGTCGCCGGCAGCAACGGCCATCTCGAACTGAACGTGTTCAAGCCGGTGATCGTCTACAACGTCCTGCAATCGGCGCGGCTGCTGGGCGACGCCGCCGAGAGCTTCGCTTTGAATTGCGTGGCGGGAATTGAGGCGGATCGAAGGCGGATCGCCGAACTGGTGGACCGTTCGCTCATGCTGGTGACGGCCCTCAACCCGCATATCGGCTATGACAAGGCCGCCAAGATCGCCCGCAAGGCCCATCTGGAAGGCCTATCCTTACGGGAATCCGCCATAAGCCTCGGGTTTCTCGACGGAAAAACTTTCGATCGGCTGGTTCGGCCGGAAACCATGTTGGGGCCTCGAACGTCTTACCCCAGGAAGAAACCTGCAGGGAAACGGCCATGAGTGGCGCTATTCGCAAACGATCGGTGCAAATTGGGGGGCACGCGACCAGCGTGTCGCTGGAAGAGGCGTTCTGGGCCGCCTTGAGCGATCTGGCGGCCCGACGCGGACTGTCGGTGAACCGTCTGGTAGCGGAGATCGACCGCACACGGACGCCCGACGCGGCCAATCTCTCGAGCGCTATCCGCGTATACATCCTCACCGAGTTGCAGTCCCGCGGCGGCGAAGCGCCAGCGGAAGAGCCGCTCAGAGCTTCTTCAGCAAGTCCTTAAACGACGGCGCCTTCTTCTTGTTGGACGGCGGCGACTGTTGTTGCGGTTGTTGCTGGTATTGGCCGGGCTGCTGTTGCTGCTGCGGCGCCTGCTGCTGCGGTGCCTGCTGCTGCACCGGCTCGTCGCTCGCCCGCGCCGCGCCGCGGCTGACGTTCAGGCTCGGACTGTCAAGCGGCCCCCGGTTGATGACGATCAGATAGGGTTCGCGCGGGTTCTCGTCGAGCAGAACGTTGGTCGTGGCATCGAGCGTCCAGGCCGGCAGGCTGGCGACAAGTGTGGTTTCCGCCCGTGCCCGCGTTCCCGTGACAACCAGATCGGTCGACCGAGCCACCCCGTTGCGGATGGTCAGCGTTCCGCTGGCGTCGCCGTCGCGATTGGCGAAGCGCGCCAGCACGACGTTGATCGCCGCGTTGAGATCGCCGCCGCCGACCGTCGCGTTCTTGTTTCCGACAAGGTTGCCCAGCAGCTTGTCGAGCTGCTTGGCGGCCTGGCCGGCGACGAGGCCGCCTGCGGTCTCGACAAAACTGGTGTTCAGCCTGATCTTGCCGCCCAAGGATCCGTTGCCGTTCAGGCTCGAAACAATGTCCGCCTCGCTGCTGCCGGCGCCGGCAAGGTCCAGCGCTACGGTCATGCGGCCGTCGAACCGGTCTTTCTGGGCGAGCGCCCGTGACAGCTGGCCCATGTCGATCTGGCTGGCGCGCAGGCTTGCGTTCATGCGGGCTGGCAGCTGGGCCGCATTCAGTACGCCTGTCAGGGAGAAATCGCCATCGAAGGCGCGCCCCGTCAGCTGAGTGACGTTCAGCACGCCGTCGCGAAGATCGATCTTCGCGACGGCGTTCTCTACGCGCCAGGGCGGCAGGCTCAGCGCTTGAGAGCGCAGGTCGATCCGCGCATTAGCGGCACGCAGCGCCGACACGTCGATGGCATCGCGCGAGAACCGCGCGCCACGGGCCGACGCCTGCGCCAGCAGCACGCCGCCGGAGGCCGGAACAACGCCGCTTGGATAGGTTCGCAGGTCGGGATCGACGCCCGCCCGCTGTCCCAGCGGCAGCACGCGATCGATCTCGAGAATGCCCGTTTCGAGCGACATGACGATCTCGGGAACCGCGCCCGCAAGATTGGCGGAGATGTTGCCGGTTACCGAAGACGAACCGAGTGTGCCGCGCAGATCGGCGACGCGCAGCTCCGCATCGGGCCGGCCCTCCACGCGCGCCGTGAACGCGATGGCGCCGACGCCGGCGCCGCCGCCATAGTCCGGCAGCAGCAGTCGCATGAAGCGCTGGAAATCGGGATGGCGCACGCCGACATCCATTGCCAGAGCCACGGCCGTCTTCAGGCCGGTGACGTTGCCCTTGAGATCGAAGGTCGCCCCCTGCGCGGCGACGTCAAGGTCGATTGTCGCCTGATTGGCATCGCCCTTGGCCGAACCGGTTACGGTCGCCGCCCCTATCTTCCGCTTACCCAGCGGCGGTTCGATGCCAAGAATCGCGAACAGCCGATCGGCGTCGTCGGTGCGCAGTTCCAGGCGCGACAAGTCGTATGTCGGTCCCTTCGGCTGCAGCCGGCCGGTCAGCTTGGCTGTGCTGCCGAGCGCCGAAAGCGCGAACCCGTTGAACATCAGCGCCTCGGGACGTCCCGCCACCTTGCCGCTGGCCGAAACCGGCCCGATCCGCTGCTTGACCGGTGAGGCAATACCGGCGAGCTTGAGCAGCCTGTCCGCATCCTGGGTCTTGAGATCGACGGTCAAGTCGATCGCCGGATTGCCGTCGAAGTCCGCCACCGTCCCATTCCAGGCAAGCGAAGCGCCCGCGAGACTGGCGACCCGCGAGGGACGGAAAGTCAGCTTGTCGCCGCTGGCAGTAAGGTCGACATTGACGCCTTCGATCTGCGTGTCCTGCCAGGTGAGTTGTGCGACGCGCACCTTGATCACCGCATCAAGAGGCGGACCGCCAGCGCTCTTGCCATCGCCGGACTTCGGCTGAGCCTCGGGCTTTCTGCCGCCGAGATAGGCATCGACGTTCACGGTGTCGACATCGAGGTCGGCCACGACGGCAAGGCGCGGCGAGGTGCGCAGCGTCACCGCGCCCCGGGCTGTCGTTGAATCGATCTTGGCCGAGGCATCCGATATCCGGATATCGCCTTCCGCCGTCGCGCTGATATTGCCGGTGAAGCGCAACGCGTTGAGCCGATCGGCCGGCACCTGCGCCACATCGACGTCGAGCCAGCCGAGGAAATCGCGCAGCCGGTCGCTGGCGATGTCGATCTTGCCGCCGCCGGAGGGCTGCGCCTGCGCGGCATCCACCTTGCCGGATGCGGCGATCGTGGTGTTGCCGGGAAACTGACCGCCGAGCCGGTGCAGGGTCAGCGTGCCGCCGGCCAGTTCGGCCTTTACAGCCACCTGCTGCGCGGTCCGCCCCTGATAGACGATGGTGCCGACCGACAGATCGAGCGAGCCGTCGAGCCGTTGCAATGCTGACGCCGGCGTCTTGTCGGATCCTGCCGATTGGACCGGCGCATCGGGTTTCGCCGCCTTGCCATCGTCGGCGGCCGCCGCGAGCAGACGGTCGAAGTCGATCTTGGCGAAGGCCATGCTGACATCGAGTTTGTCGCGCTCTCCGGCCTCGAAGGCGATCTTGCCCTGACCCGATTCGCCTGCGAGCGACAGGCTGAGGGGATCGGCCTGCACTTTGCTGCCCGAAGCCTCGATGGTCGCGGCCAGCGCGAACTTGCTTGCGAAGGCAGGCGGCAGTGGCGGCGGCTGATCTCCCGCGACGGTCGCCAGCGATCCGACAAATGCCGCGAAACTTCCGCCGTCGGCCTTCAGGCTGCCTTTCGCCGTGAGGTTCTCCAGCGGGTCTGCAACCGTACCATCGAACGCCAGCGCACCGCCTGCGGTCTCGATGCGGATTGAGGCGGGCTGTGGGCCGGATGCGATCTGTCCGAAGCGGATCTCCAGGGCTACCGGCACGCCCTTCGATTCGAAGGACGCCGCCGCATTGAATGGCCCCTGCAGCGAGTCGGCCCGCAGGCGTGCGTTCAGACGATCAAGTTGCACCAAGCGGTCGGCATCGCGCCAGACCAGAGTACCGTTCTCGATCACGACGTCACGCACCGAAACATCGCTGCCGGCGCCGGATGACGAGCCTGGACTGGACGGAACCTCGTTCTGGCCACTGCCAAACTGCCAGTTGCCTCTGCCGCCGGGCAGTTGCTCGAGCACGATCCGGGGTTCGACGAGGGCAATCTGGGTGACGTCGATGCGACCCGACAGTAGCGGCAGCGCGGCTACCCTCACCTTGAGCGAGCGCACATGCACCATCTGGGCGGCGCTGCCCCCAGGGGCGTTCGCCAGCGCGACACCGTCTGCCGAAACCATGGGGCTGGGCAGCAGGCTGAGTTCCAACCGACCATCGATCGTGGCGTCTCGACCGGTCTTCGCCTTTACCTGGGCGAGTATCTCCGACTTGTAGTCGTTGACGTCGATGAACTGAGGCGCCAGCACGGCGGCCGCGACGATCAGCACGACAAGGCCGCCAAGTACGTAAAGGATCTTGCGCATTCGCTCACTCCGCTGCGCCCGCTCGGCTTCCTGCCGCTCGGGCATTGCCTAAGCCCAACGAATGACTACTCTATTGAAGGAAATCGGGCGAGACTGTGACGCCCGGACGGGTTGTTGGGTCCGGACCGGAGGCCGGCCATGGGCGATGTGATCAACCTCAACCAGGCGCGCAAGGCGCGCGCCAGACAGCAGAAATCGCGCGAGGCGGACGGCAACCGGTTGCGTTTCGGGCGCAGCAAGGCCGAGCGCCAGCGCATGGAAGCCGAGGCCGACAAGGCCAGACGCGACCTTGACGGCAAAAAGAAATCGCCGCCCGAAGGCGGCGATTCCGACGAGGCTTGAAGTCGAGGACGCTTCAGGCGGCAGCAGTTGCCGACATCGGCTCGGCCATCGGTGTCTGTTCGCCGCGCTGCTTTTCGATCCAGCGCATGAAATCGGAGCTGCGCGGCGTCGCGCCCGGCCCTGGCATTGCACGAACACCTTGAAGCTCGATCTGGCGACCCGTAGCGGCGTCGATCAGCGACGGCTTGACGATCTGTCCGGTGATCTTGTCTTCCAGGTTGAGCGGCGGGCCGAACGCCGCCTTCTCGCCGTAACGGTCGCCCCACTCCTTGAGACAGACGATCACGGGAAAGAGAGCAGCTCCCTTTTCGGATAGTCGATATTCGAAACGGCGTGGGCGGTCCTGATACTGAACCTTCTTAAGGATACCGTGCTCGACGAGTTTCTTCAGGCGCGCGGTAAGAATGTTCCGCGCAATACCCAGATGCCGCTGAAATTCCTCGAAGCGGCGAACTTGCTGGTAGGCGTCGCGCAAAATCAGCAATGTCCATGGTTCGCCGACGATATCCAAGGCGGCCGCAACTGAACAATTCATGTGCTTATATGGTTCGCGTTTCATATCGGTTCCCCACTCTGTGGCAAAGGAATACTAAACCAATAGCAATATTCATCGCAATTGCAGGCACACAATTTTCAGCCCGCAATGAAAAATGTGATCGAAATACTTTGGCGCCTTTTTGCTAATGATCGCACGATCATTATAATTACGGTTTATGCCCCAACGAGTATTATTCAGTCACAGTGAATATTTCCTGGGAGCCCGCAATGCCCCTTAACGTATGGAATCCCAAGGACAACATTGTGTTGGGACAATTCGCGTTGAATTCAGCGGAAGTAACGATCGTCACCCCTAGCGACTTGCTGAGCTCTTCCAGCCTGACGCAGCGGTTCACCGCCGGGCCGATCACGGTGAAATCCAGCCGGTCGGCTGTCCCTATGTTGCCGTAGGTGAAAGTGCCCATATGCAGGCCGATACCGAACCTGATTTCCGGTTCGCCGCGGGTGAGGCGGCCGACATTGGCTTCGCCGATCCGGCGAACGGCGTCTTCGGCGGCGCGCACTGCATTGGTGCAGGCCTGGGGCAGGAACATGGCGTCGCTGACGGGAAATATCGCCAGTATCGCATCGCCGATGAAGCGCAGGATCTCGCCGCCCCGTGGACGCAACGCGGCGTCGAGGACATCGAAATATTCGTTGAGCATCGCCAGGACACGATCGGCCGGCAGGGTCTCGCTCAGCCCCGTGAAGTTTCGCATGTCGCAGAACCACAGCACGGCGCGCATGGTTTCGCCGTCGCCCCGTCGCACCAGCCCGTCGAGGATTCGCCGCCCGGTATGCCGACCGAGATAGGTCTCCATCAGGTTGACGGCGATGCGATACATGACCTGGGCTTCGGCGATCGGCGCCAGGTGATCGAGCACGCGGAAGAACTTGGCCAGATCGGCGTCGCTGAAACCTTGCGGCGCATCCGTCGCCAGGGTCACGACCGGCGTTTCGCCGCGGCTGAACGGCATGGGTGTGGCGAGATAATCGGTGCCGCCGTCGGCGCGCACCTCATGCAGAACGCCGTGATGCGTCGCAGTCAGGCCGTCGAGGCGATAGCGAACCGGCTTGAGCGTCCGCCGCACTTCCTCGATCGGGCTGCCGACGAAGGCGGGTGTCAGTTCGATGCCGTGGCGCCGCTCGATGCGCTGGGCAGAGCGTCCGCGCGTCCAGACGAACGCCATCGCGCGCAGCTGGGGATGCAGCGTCTGCAGGCCGACATAGACGCGCCATAGCGGCGCGCCGGCTGCCTGCAGCCTGTCGCAGAGCTGTTCGACGACGAGGCGCAGATCGCCCAGCAGGCGTCCCTCGCGCGTCAGCCAGTCGAGCGTTGGCTCGACGGGCCAATCCGCGCTGCCGGGCCGGTCGGCCATGATCAGCCGGCCACGACGGCGCCGACTTCCTCGCTGGAGGTGCGATAGCGGGTCATGGCCGACATGTCGACGATCCGGTCGATATTGGCCGCAACGTCGTCGACCGTGACCTTACCGGGCAGGCGAACGCCCGCCCCCTCGCGATACTCGATGGTGGAATAGTAGCCGGCGCCGGCCGTGAAGATGGCGCCGGTGTGCTGGCACTGCTCGGAGCACATGTAGGCGACCATCGGCGCCACCAGGTCGGGATCGAGCTTCTTGACGACTTCCGGCGGCATCAGGTCTTCGGTCATGCGCGTGCCGGCGATGGGGGCTATCGAGTTGACGAATACATTGTATTTCTGGCCCTCCAGACGCAGCGCGTTCATCAGACCGACGACGCCCAGCTTGGCTGCGGCGTAGTTGGTCTGGCCGAAATTGCCGTAGATGCCGGAGTTCGACGAGGTCATTACGATGCGGCCGTAGGATTTGGCGCGCATGATCGGGAAGGCGGCGTGGCTGACATAGGCCGACCCCAGCAGATGCACCTTCAGCACGAACTCGAAGTCGTCGAGGGTCATATTGTGGAACGACTTGTCGCGCAGGATGCCGGCATTGTTGACCACGATGTCTACCGTGCCGAAGGCGTCGACGGCGGTCTTGACGATGCCGGCCGCGCTCTCGCGCTCCGCGACGCTGTCGTAATTCGGCACCGCCTTGCCGCCGGCCGCCTTGATCTCCGCCACCACCTTGTCGGCGGCGGCGTGATCGCCGCCCTTGCCGTCGCGCGCGCCGCCGGGATCGTTGACCACCACAGCCGCGCCGCGCGAGGCCAGCAGCAGCGCATGGCTGCGGCCCAGGCCGTTGCCGGCGCCCGTCACGATGGCGACGCGATTGTCGAATCGAATGCTCATGCTCAGCGATCCTTCTGCAGAATGACCACGGAGGCCACCGCCTCCTCCATGCCGATGACGCCGCCGCCGTTCTCGGCCAGCGCGATCTCGGCGCCCTTGACCTGGCGCTGGCCGGCCTCGCCGCGCAGCTGCGCCGCCAGCTCGTGCAGCATCGACAGACCTGTGGCGCCGACCGGATGGCCTTTGGAGACCAGCCCGCCCGAAGTATTCACCGGCAGCTTGCCGCCGGGCCCGGTGGCGCCGGAAGCGATGAACTTGCCGCCCTCGCCCTCGGGGCAGAAGCGCAGCATCTCGCACTGGTAGATCTCGCAGAACGAGGTGGCGTCATGCACTTCCGCCACGTCGATGTCCTCCGGACCGAGACCCGCCATCTTGTAAGCCTTGTCGGCCGCGGCGCGCGTAAGGCCGGGCTCGTCCAGCTTGCGGTACTTGCCGCCGGAGAAGCCGACGCCGGCGATCCTGATCGCCCGCGCCTGCACTTCCTTGGGCAGGCCTTCGAGATACTCCTTCGAGCAGAGAATGGCCGCCGCGGCGCCGTCGCCGATCGGCGCGCACATGGCGCGGGTCAGCGGGTAGGACACCAGCCGGTCCTTCAGCACGTCCTCGGCCGTGAGCTGGAATCGATACTGCGCCTTCTCGTTCAGCGCGCCGTAATTGTGGTTCTTGGCGGCGCCTTCGGCGATCTGCTCCTGCGTCGTGCCGTATTTCCACATGTGCCACTTGGCCTGCATGGCGTAGGTGTCCATGAAGATGGTGCGGTCCGGTCCGGTTTCGAACTTGTGCCCGGTCATCTCGCCCACCCGCGTCATTTCGTCGACCAGGCGCTGGTGCTGGCTGGTGATGTAGCCCTGGCCGAATGTGTCGGTCGTGCGCTTGGGATCGTCGGGGCTGACCAGCTTCTCGATGCCCAGCGCCAGCGTGACCTCGTGCGTGCCGGCCAGAATGTCCTTCCAGGCGCCGCTGAACGCGGTGGAGGCGGTGGCGCAGGCATTCTCGACGTTGAACATGGGCACGCGTTCGGGAAACAGCCCTTCTTCCACCAGCGGCTGGAACAGCGCCTGGCCGCGGATCGAGTTCTGGCCCCAGAACCCCATGCCGCAATTGCCCAGCCAGCCGGTCTCGATGTCGTCGCCTTTCTTCATGCCGGCATCGCTCAGTGCGCCCATATAGGCTTCGCGCGCCAGGTCGTGGAAAGTCTTGTCGGGGTGCTTCTTGAACTGGGTCGTGTAAGTGCCGATTACATAGACGTCGCGCATGGCGCCCTCCGCGATTTCAGGCCGTTATTGGCCCGCATTTGAGCCTATTGGGCGCGGCGCGACAATCGCCCCGACCCTTGATCGCATGGCGAAACCAGCCCATTGTCGGTCAAAATCGCCGGAGGAACGCATGAGCGTCGCGACCGCCAAGATCGACGAGACAATTGCCGCCCTGCGCGGCCTGCTGGGCGACCGGCTGAGCACCGCGCGCGCCATTCTCGACCGCCACGGCAAGGACGAGACCTTCCACGCCGCGCATCCGCCGGACGCGGTGGCTTTCGCCCGCTCGACCGAAGAGGTCGCGCAGATCGTGACGATTTGCGCCGCCAATCGCACACCGATCATTCCCTACGGCACGGGCACGTCGCTGGAAGGGCATATCGCGGCGTTGCAGGGTGGCATCTGCATCGACCTGTCGCTGATGGACCAGGTGCTGAAGGTCAATGCCGAGGATCTCGACGTCACCGTGCAGCCCGGCGTCACCCGCAAGCAGCTCAACGAACATCTGCGCGATGCGGGCCTGTTCTTTCCCATCGATCCTGGCGCCAACGCCTCGCTAGGCGGCATGACGGCGACGCGCGCCTCGGGCACCAATGCCGTGCGCTATGGCACCATGCGCGAGAACGTACTGGCACTGCAGGTCGTCCTGCCGGACGGCCGCGTGGTGCGCACCGCAAGGCGCTCGAAGAAGTCGTCGGCCGGCTACGATCTCACCCGCCTGTTCGTCGGCTCGGAGGGCACGCTGGGCGTCATTACCGAGATCACCCTGCGGCTCTACGGCATACCCGAAGCCATATCGGCCGCGGTGTGCTCGTTCGACACGCTGGAAGGGGCGGTCAACACCACGATCGCCACCATCCAGTCCGGCATCCCGGTAGCGCGCATCGAGCTGCTGGACGACGTGCAGATGGATGCGGTCAACCGCTATTCGAAGCTCAACTATCCGCCGCAGCACACCCTGTTTCTCGAGTTCCACGGCAGCGAGGCCAGCGTGCGCGAGCAGGCCGAAACCGTGCAGGCCCTGGCGGCCGATCACGGCGGCGGCGCCTTCCAGTTCGCGCTGCAGGCGGAAGAACGCAACAAGCTGTGGCAGGCGCGGCACGATGCCGCCTATGCCGCCAAGGCGCTGCGTACCGGCTGCGAGATATGGGCGACCGACGTGTGCGTGCCGATCTCGCGTCTGGCCGAATGCATCCTGGAAACGCGCCGGGAGCTCGACGAGGCCAGGGTGGTCGCCCCGATCGTCGGCCATGTCGGCGACGGCAACTTCCATGTCGCCTTCGTCATCGATACCGCCAATCCGGCCGAGATCGAGGAGGCGGAACGGCTCAACGAGAAGATCGTTATGAGAGCGCTGGCGATGGACGGCACCTGCACCGGCGAGCACGGCGTGGGCTACGGCAAGATGCAGTTCCTGCTGGCGGAGCACGGTGGCGATGCCATTTCGATCATGCGTGGCATCAAGAAATCGATCGATCCTGACAACATCATGAACCCGGGCAAGATCTTCACGGTCTGACAGATGGAATGAGCAGCGCGCCTACCCTGCCGGACAACGTCACGTTCCACGTCGTGATGAATGCCGGCTCCGGCGCCGACGACAAGGAGGCCGCGCGGTTGGCGATGGAGAAGGCTTTCTCATCGCGCGGCAAAGCGGTCCGCTTTCATCTGATCGACGATGTCTCGCGCATCCAGGCCATTATCGACGGCGCCTGCCAGGCCTGCCGCGACGCGCCCGGCGTTCTCGTCGCGGCCGGAGGAGACGGCACTGTCAACGCCGCCGCAGCGGCCGTCGCCGGCAGCGATATCCCCTTCGCCGTGGTGCCGATGGGAACCTTCAACTACTTCGCGCGCGATATCGGCATGCCGGCCGAGCCGGAGGCGGCGGCCCTCGCGATCCTCGACGGCGAGATTGCGCCGCAGCACGTCGCCTCGCTCAATGGACGACTGTTCCTCGTCAACGCCAGCATCGGCCTGTACGTCCGGCTGATGGAGGTGCGCGAGCGGCACGAGGAACGCCTCGGTCGCAACCGCATCGTAGCCGTGGTTTCCGGCCTCGTGACGGCGCTGGGCGGTTTTTACGGCATGACGCTCGATCTGACGGCCGACGGCCGGACCGAAACGCTGCGCGCGCCGCTGGTTTTCCTGGGCAAGAACTATCTGCAGCTGCGCAATCTCGATTTCGACATCGCCGACGGGGTGGCCGAAGGGCGCATCGGCATCATCTTGCTGCGCGACGCTCGCCCGGCCGCCATTCTTGGCATGGCGTGGCTGGCGCTGCTCGGCCGGCTGCAGGAGGCCCTGCCACTGAGGGCCTTCTGCGTCGACCGGCTGGAAATCCGCACGCGCCGACGCAACGTGCCCGCCGTCATCGATGGCGAGATCGAAACGCTGACCTCTCCACTGAAAGTCGAGGTCAGGCGCAACGCGCTGCGCGTGGTCCGGCCACGGGCGGCAAGGATAGAGGCCGAGCCCAACTCCCTTGCGGCCGCCGGCGGCGGTCGCTGAAGGAGAACGGCGCTATTTCGCCGCCACCACCATGATCTCGACCCGATAGTCGGGCCCGGCGAGCGCCGCCTCGACCGTGGCGCGGGCCGGAGTGTTGCCCGGCGACACCCACGCGTCCCACACCTTGTTCATCTCGCCGAAGGTTCGCATGTCGGTCAGCCAGATCTGCGCCGACAGCAGCTTGCTCTTGTCGCTTCCCGCCGCCTTCAGGTGCTTGTCGATCTTGGCCAGGATCTGCTGCGTCTGGCCGGCAGTATCGGCCTTGAGGTCGTCGGCGACGACGCCCGCGAGATACACAGTGTCGCCGTGGACGACGGCCTGGCTCATGCGCGGGCCGGTTTCGAAACGCTGGATGCTCATGCTGCTCTCCCGTGATCGTGTCGTCAGTTCATCTGCGATGGCAGGAAGGTGACCAGAAGCGGAAAGGAAATCAAGAGCGCCAGCCGCACGATGTCGGTCAGCACGAATGGCATGACGCCCCGGAATATCGTCGGCAGGCTGATATCGCGGGCGACGCCGTTGATGACGTAGACGTTCATGCCGACCGGCGGCGTGATCAGCCCGAGTTCCACCGTCATGACGACGATGACGCCGAACCAGATCGGATCGAAGCCGAGCTGGCTGACGACTGGAAAGATGATGGGAACGGTCAGGATGATCATCGCCATGGCGTCCATGACGCAGCCAAGCAGCAGATAGGCCAGCAGGATGACGATCAAGGTGCCGTAGCGACCGAGCTCAAGGCCGAGGAGCCAGTCGGTAAAATGCGTCGGCGTCTGGGTAATGGCGAGGAAGTAGCCGAACAGCAACGCCCCCAGAAGAATGACGAAAATCCCGGCTGACGTGCGAAGCGCCTCGACCAGGCATTGGATCGTGGCGCGCCAGCCCAGCCGGCCGCGCGCCACGCCGATGATCCAGGCGCCCGCGGCCCCCATGCCGGCGGCTTCCGTCGGGGTGAATACGCCGCCATAGATGCCGCCGATGATGAAGGCGAACAGCAGCAGCACGGCCCAGATGCCGCGCAGCGAACGCCAGCGCTCGGCGGAAGGCGTTCGCTCCCCGATCGGCACGTGCGAGCCGCCGAGCCTGCCGATCAGCCAAACGGTCGCCAGATAAAGCACGATCGCCAGCATTCCAGGCACGATGCCGGCGATGAAGAGCCGGCCGATGTCCTGCTCGGTAATGAACCCGTAGATCGCCAGCACGATCGATGGCGGAATGAGGATGCCCAGCGTGCCGCCGGCGGCGATCACGCCCGAAGCCAGCGATTCGGAATAGCCGAAGCGGCGCATCTCCGGCAACGCCACCCGCGCCATGGTCGCCGCCGTCGCCACAGACGAGCCGCAGATCGCCGAGAATCCGCCGCAGGCGGCAATGGTCGCCATGGCGACGCCGCCGCGGCGATGCCCGAGCCAGGCATTCGAGGCGCGGAACAGCTCCTGACTAAGGCCCGAGGCGGTGGCGAATGATCCCATCAGGATGAACATGGGGATCAGGCCCAGCGCGTAGTCCGACCCGGTGCGCACCGGCACCAGGCCGAGCAGATTGAGAGCAGGATCGATGGCGTTCAGCAGCGCGAAGCCGGCGACGCCGACCAGCCCCATGGCGACGCCGACCGGAACCCGCAGGGCCATCAGCACTAACAGGACGACGAAACTGCCGACGGCGACCAGATCCCGATCCAACTCAGCTCTCCGGATCGGTTCGTTGCAGGATCTGGGCGTAGCGACTGATCAGCATCAGCGTTCCGGCCAGCGCCCCCAGCCATGCCAGCCCGTAGAAAGGCCACAGCGGAATGTCGAGATCGAAAGTGACCTGTCCCGAATCGCGCGTGCTCTGCACCCGCTCGAAGGTCATCCAGGTCAATCCGACCATGAAGATCGCCGTTACCGTCACGGCAAACAGATCCATGGCCTTGCGCCAGGCTGGCGGAAGAACTTCCCACACCACGTCGACCTGGATGTGCTCGCCGCGCTGGCAGCATCCGGCAAGGCCCCAGAACAGGGCGACGCAGAGCAACAGCCGGCCGAGATCGAAGGCCGCCGGAATACCCTGGCCGACAACGTAGCGCATGAACACTTCGGCGAAGGTCAGGATCGTGATGGCGGCAAGAAACATGGCGGCCGCGATGTCCGCGGCCGCCACGAAGCGTTCGGTGAATACGCTACTGCGCAAGGGATCGCGTCCCCGGCTGCGTCACTCGTAAAGCGAGCTGCGCGCCTTCAGTTCCGCATTGAGTTCGTCGAAGACCTTCTTCGGATCGTAGCCGGCCTTCTTGACGTTCTCGGCCCACTTCTCGCGCAGCGGCTCGGCCGCCTTGCGCCAGTCGGCGATGTCGGCCGGGGACGCCTTGACGAGCGTATGGCCCGGCATAGTCGAAAGCTTCTGCTTGCCGGAAGCTTCGTTGTCGGCCCAGCCCGAGGCGACCTTGATGGCCCAGTCGGTCGTGCAATGATCGTCGATCACCTTCTTCTGCGCCGCCGACATCTTGCCGTAGGTCCCCTTGTTCATGACCCAGGCGAAGGTCGTGACATAGAATGGAATGTCGAGATGGTGGGTCACCACCTTGTCGATGCCGAAGATCAGGATCGAGTTCCACGGGAAGGTGATGGCGTCAGCGACGCCCTTCTCCAGCGCGTCGCGGGCCTCGGGCGCCGATACCTGCGCGTTGGTCGCGCCCAGCAGCGTCATGAACTGCGCCATGGTGGCGTGCGCCGGCCTGATCTTCATGCCCTTGAGCTGTGACGGATTGCTGATCGCCTTCTTGGAGTGCAGCGCGCCCGGATCGTGCAGATGGGTGACGCACACCTTGACGTCCTTCATCTCCTTCTCTGCATAGGCGCGATACCATTTGTCCAGAGCGCCCGAGCCCTGCTTCGCGTTGTTGATCAGAAACGGCAGCTCGCCCGCGGCGATGACGGGAAAGCGGCCCGGCTGGTAGCCCGGATTGATCCAGGCGATGTCCGCGATGCCGTCGCGCGCCATGTCGTAATGGTCGGGCGCCTTGCCGAGCTGCTGCGCGGGATACATCGTGACCTTGATGCTGCCGCCCGAAGCGGCCTCGACCGATTTGGCCCAGACCTCGAAGCCCAGCGGCTGCAACGGATGGGTGGCCGGCAGCCAGTGGGCGAATTTCAGTTCGACCGGCTTGTCCTGCGCCTGCGCGGCGCCCGACGCGAGAACGGCAGCGGCAATGCCCGCCAGTGCGATTTGCTTGAGCATCGTTTTCCCTCCCAGGATAGTTCGGCCCGTCTTGTCGGAGCTCGATATTTGCCGGCAGTCTATGGGCTGAAATCCGGGGGGGCAATCGGGATTGTTGCGGGTCCAAACAATTTGACAGGCCGGGAACCGTGCCGATAGCGTCGCCGAAGGAAGCAGAGCCGGAGAAACGGCCAAGCGGGCGGGAGGCTGCCATATCGACCGAGCGCTCATTCAAGAAGGAAGTGCAATCGCTGCTGCTGGGCGACGGCGAGGTTTTCCGCGGCGAGGGCATCCTCGCCGTGACCAAGGCGCTGCTGCAATCCGGCGTCGCCTATGTCGGCGGCTATCAGGGCGCGCCCGTTTCGCACCTGGTCGACGTGCTGGTCGACTCCGAGGAGATGCTCGACGATCTCGGCATCCATCTCGAGACCTGCGCCAACGAAGCCTCCGCCGCCGCGCTGCTGGCTGCATCGATCAACTACCCGCTGCGCGGTGCGGTAACGTGGAAGTCGATCGTCGGCACCAATGTCGCCTCCGATGCGCTGTCGAACCTGGCCTCGGCCGGGGTCACCGGCGGCGCGCTGATCGTGGTCGGCGAGGATTACGGCGAGGGCGCCAGCGTCATCCAGGAGCGCAGTCATGCCTTCGCGGTGAAGTCGTCGGTCTGGCTGCTCGACCCGCGACCCAACCTGCCGACCATCGTGCGTATGACCGAGAAGGCGTTCGAGCTGTCCGAAGCGTCGAACACGCCGGTCATGATGGAACTGCGCATTCGGGCCTGCCACGTGCAGGGCGAGTTCGTCGCCAGCGACAACGTTGCGCCCAAATGGTCGCGCCGCCACCTGCTGGAAGGGCCGGCGCCGCAGAACTACGACCGCATCTCGCACCCGCCTTCGACCTTCAAGCAGGAGAAGCAGAAGTTCGACGTGCGCCTGCCGGCGGCCCGCAAGTTCATTGTCGACAACGCGCTTAACGAGTTCTTCGACGGTGAGCACGGAAATGTCGGCATCATCCTGCAGGGCGGGCTCTATAACGCCGTGCTGCGCGCCATGACCCGGACCGGCCTCGCAGACGCTTTCGGCGCATCGCGCGTGCCGCTGATGGTGCTGAACGTTGCCCATCCGCTCGTGCCCGAACAGATTACCGGTTTCTGCGCCGGCAAGGATGCCGTGCTGGTGATCGAGGAAGGCCAGCCGGAGTTCATCGAACAGGCGATCAACACGATCCTCCGCAAGGCCGATCTGCCGACCCGCATCGTCGGCAAGGATGCGCTGCCGATGGCCGGCGAATACACCGCCGAGGTGATCGCCGACGGGCTGCTGAAGTTCGTCGAACGCCACGCCCCCGCTCTCGATGTCGCCGGCGCCGCCCGCCATCTCGCGCAACTGCGCGAGGCGCGCGCCGGGGCGCAGAAGGCGCTCGGCGAGCTGCCGCAGCGGCCGCCGAATTTCTGCACCGGCTGCCCGGAGCGGCCGGTCTTCACGGCCATCAAGCTGGTTCAGCGGGAAATCGGACCGACCCATATCGCCACCGATATCGGGTGCCATTCCTTCGCCACCTTCCCGCCCTTCAGCCTCGGCAACTCGATCCTCGGCTACGGGATGAGCCTGGCCTCGGCAGCCGGCGTCGGGCCGATGCTGGAGAAGCGGCCGATCGCGGTAATGGGGGATGGCGGTTTCTGGCACAACGGATTGGTCAGCGGCGTCAGTTCGGCGCTGTTCAACCGCGGCGACGGCGTGCTGGTGGTGCTGCAGAACGGCTACACCTCGGCCACTGGCGCGCAATACCTGCCGAACTCGAAGGGCAATCGCAAGGATGCCGACAGCACCAGCGATATAGAAGCCACCTTGCGCGCCATGGGCGTCAAATGGCTGCGCAAGATCGATACCTATGCGTTGCCGAAAATGACGCGCACCCTGCGCGAGGCGATGACGACAACGGACAAGGGGTTGAAGGTCATCATCGGCGACGGCGAGTGCCAGCTCGCCCGCCAGCGCCGCATCCGGCCGCAGATCGCCGCGCGGCTGAAACGGGGCGAACGCGTCGTGCGCACCCGCTACGGCGTCGACGACCGGACCTGCACCGGCGATCACGCCTGCATCAGGCTGTCGGCCTGTCCGTCGCTGACCGTTCAGCCCAATCCGGATCCGCTGAAGAGCGACCCGGTGGCGCATGTCAACAACGATTGCGTCGGCTGCGGTCTGTGCGGCGAGGTCGCCCACGCCGCCGTGCTGTGCCCGTCCTTCTACCGGGCGCAGATCGTGCAGAACCCGCGCTGGACCGATCGCGCTCTGGCCGGCTTGCGCCGCCAAGTCATCGGCTGGCTGCAACCGAAGGCGCCGGCGCCGGTCGCCGTGGCCGCCGAATGAGCGCGGATCGCCCGCTGACCGTGCTCATCGCCGCGCTGGGCGGCGAAGGCGGTGGCGTGTTGGCCGACTGGATCGTCGAGGCCGCCCGGGCCGAGGACTATCCGGTACAGGCGACCTCCGTCCCCGGCGTGGCTCAGCGCACCGGCGCCACGACCTACTACATCGAGATCTTTCCCGTGAAGCGGTCTAATCTCGGCAACAGAATGCCGGTCCTGGCGCTGCTGCCGACGCCGGGCGACGTCGACGTCATGCTGGCCAGCGAGTTGCTCGAGGCCGGCCGCGCCGCCTTCAACGGTTTCGTGACGCCCGACCGCACCTTGCTGATCGCCTCCACGCATCGCGTATTCGCCGTCGCCGAAAAGACGGCGATGGCGGATGGGCGCTACGACGCCGCGCGGCTGCTCGATACCGCGCAAGCCCGGTCCGCCGAGCACGTGTTGCTCGATTTCGCCGCTCTCGCCCGGACCGCCGGGGCGCCTCTCAATGCCGTATTGCTGGGCGCCCTGGCGGGCAGCGGCCGGCTGCCGATCGCCACGGAGACCTTTCGCGACGCCATACGCCGGGAAGGAAAATCGGTCGCCGCCAATCTTGCCGGGTTCGACGCCGGGATCGCCGCCGTTACCAGTCCGCCGCCGGCGATGCCCGCGGTCGAAGATCAGCCGGCGACGAGCGATCTCGACGCCAGGGCGCGGCCGATCATCGAGCTCGGCGTCGCCCGGCTGCTGGACTATCAGGGCCCCGCCTATGCCCAGCTCTATCTCGACCGGCTGCAGCGCATTCGCGAAGCCGAGCGGCAGGCTGGCGGCGATGGCAGCCTGCTGCGCGAGGCGGCGCGCCAACTGGCTGTCCGAATGGCCTTCGACGATGTCATCCGCGTGGCGCAGCTCAAGATCGAACCCGGCCGCTTCGAGCGCGTGCGCCAGGAGGTGCGGGCCCAGGACGGCGACCCGCTGGTCGTGATCGACTACTTCAAGCCCGGCATCGAGGAAATCTGCTCGCTTCTGCCGAGTGCGCTGGCCCGACCGATCCTGCACTACAGCGAACGGCGCGGGTGGCTCGGCAAGGCCTATCTCGGCCTGCACGTGCGCAGCAATTCGATCTCCGGCTATCTGCGTCTGCGCCTGCTGGCCGGGCTGCGGCGCTGGCGGCCGCGCTCGCATCGGTACGCGCAGGAACAGGTGCTGATCGTCGAATGGCTCGATGCGGTGGAACGCGCCTGCACCGTCGATGCCGCGCTGGCGCGCGAAATCGTCGAGCTGGCGCGGCTCATAAAAGGCTATGGCGAGACGCATGCGCGGGGCGTCGGCAATTTCCGGCGGATCATGGAGGCGGTCGTGGTCGCCGCCGTGAGCGGCCACATGCCGGCCGCGCTGGCGGCCGACGCCGTCGCCAATGCCCGGGTCGCGGCACTGGCCGATCCCGAAGGCAAAAGGCTGGAAGAGGTGCTCGCCGCTGTCGCCAAGGTGGCGCCGCCGGCAGCGAAGGCCGCCGAATAGGACTAGTTGCGCTCGCGCGTCTCGGCGAAGGCGATATCCGGGTATTTCTGCTTCACGTGGCCCAGTTCCCAGGCGTTGCGCGCCAGGAACACCGGCGCCCCGTCGCGATCCTCGGCGATGCTGTTGCGGTTGGCGTCCATGAAGGCCTTGAGCTTGACGGGATCGCCCGAGATCCAGCGCGCCGTGTCGAACGGCGCCGCCTCGAAGGCCACCTTGACGTTGTATTCGCTGTCGATGCGGGTCGCCAGAACGTCGAGCTGCAGCTGGCCCACGACGCCGACCACGAACTGTCCGCCCAGCGTGCGGCGGAACACCTGCGTCACGCCCTCCTCCGCCATGTCCTCCAGCGCCTTGCGCATCTGCTTCGACTTCATCGGATCGTCGAGCCGTACCTGGCGCAGGATCTCCGGCGCGAAGTTCGGAATGCCGGTGATCTTCACGTCCTCGCCCTCGCTCAGCGTGTCGCCGACGCGCAGCGTGCCGTGATTAGGGATGCCGACAATGTCGCCCGGCCACGCCTCGTCGGCGACCTCCCGGTCCTGGGCGAAGAACAGGATCGGCGCCGAGATCGTCATCTGCTTGCCCGAGCGCACCTGTTTCAGCTTCATGCCGCGGCGGAAATGGCCGGAGCACAGGCGCAGGAAGGCGACGCGATCGCGATGGTTGGGGTCCATGTTGGCCTGGACCTTGAATACGAAGCCTGCCACCTTGCCCTCGGTCGGCTCGATCGGGCGCGGCTCGGCCGGCTGCGGCCGCGGCGACGGCGCGAAGCGGCCCAGCCCGTCGAGAATCTCGCGCACGCCGAAATTATGCAGCGCGCTGCCGAAGAACACCGGCGTCAGATGCCCGCCGCGATAGCTCTCGAGGTCGAACTGCGGACAGACGCCGCGCACCAGCTCGACGTCCTGCTTCAGCTTCTCCAGCTGCGCCGCCGGCAGCGCGGCGGCGAGCTTGGGATCGTCCAGCCCGTCGCAGGCGATCGGCTCGACCAGATGGTCGCGCTCGGCGGCGTCGAACACCAGCATGCCGTCATGCACCAGATCGTAGCAGCCCTTGAAGTCGCGCCCCGATCCGACCGGCCAGCTCATCGGCGCGCAGTCCAGCGCCAGCGTCTCGGCGATCTCGTCCAGCAGCTCGAACGGATCGCGCGCCTCGCGGTCCATCTTGTTGATGAAGGTTACGATCGGAACGTCGCGCAGCCGGCAGATCTCGAACAGCTTGCGGGTTCGCGGCTCGATGCCCTTGGCGGCGTCGATCACCATGATGGCCGAATCGACCGCCGTCAGCGTCCGATACGTGTCCTCCGAGAAGTCCTCGTGGCCCGGCGTGTCGAGCAGGTTGAAGATGTGGCCGCCATACTCGAAGGTCATCACCGAGGTGGTGACCGAGATGCCGCGCGCCTGCTCGATCTTCATCCAGTCCGAGCGCGCCCGCCGGCTCTCGCCGCGCGCCTTGACCTCGCCCGCCATGTGGATGGCGCCGCCGAACAGCAGCAGCTTCTCCGTCAGCGTCGTCTTGCCGGCGTCGGGATGCGAGATGATCGCGAAGGTGCGCCGCCGTTCGACCTGGTTGGCCAGCCGGCTGGCGGCGGAATCTGGTTTGACGGCGACGACGGACAATTTCTGCTCCGGGGCTTTGGGCGGGTCGGCGGAGGCGAACAGGTAAGGTTTGCCGGCAGGCGCGTCAAGCGGCGGGCTTACCGGAGAGGGGCTTGCCCGAGAGGCTTGCCGGACGGGCCGCCGCGGGCGAAAAAGGCCCGGTGAGCGCGCGGGTGAAATCGGAACTCTGGGTCGCGGCGCAGGTGCGCCTGTGCGACCGGCTGGCGCTGCCCGCCGTCGTGGTGCGCAAGGGCGATCCCGATTCCGGCGCCATCCTGGTGCGCGTCGAGGACGAAAATCGCAAGATCGTCGTCTGGACCCAGGTGCACACCGGAGAGGGCGAGCGGGCGTGGATGCGCGGCACCGGACCCGACCCTGTCTCCTACGAGGAGGCGGAGAACTACGTCCGGCGCGCCATCGATCGCGACTACGACATCTGGATCCTCGACATCGAGGACCGACAGGGACGCTATCGTCTGGACGGCGCTCAGCTCTGACGGTTGCAAAACCGCAACAGCATTCGGCTTTCCCGCGACGCCTTGGTTTGGCCACGGCATCGGCCGGCACGGGTCACGATTGGCCGTTTGGATCGGCCGCCATCGATCCGCCGGAGGCCTCATGTCCGACACCACGTCCAATGCCGCCCCGTCCCTGCCCGCCCCGCCGAAACTCTTCGGGCTCAAGCCCTCGGCGCTTCTGACCCTCAAAAGCGTGCTCGTCGCGGGACTGACGCTCGCCCTTCTGATCCCGCTGTTCATGGTCTACGATGCCATCGCCGAACGCCATGGCCGCTACCGCGAGGCGGTGCAGGAGATCGGGCGCGCCTGGGGCCTGCCGCAGCGTATCGCCGGCCCGACCCTGCTGGTGCCCTATGCCACCAGCGAACGGCAGCCCAATGGCGAGGTTCGGACCTATCGCCACCAGCTGCGCGCCCTGCCCGAAACCATGACCATAGCCGCAACGGCGACGCCCGAGATCCGCTATCGCGGCCTGTTCGAGGCCGTCGTCTACGTGGTGGACGTCGATATCTTCGGGGAGTTCGTCGTGCCCGACCTGGCCGAGCATCGGCCGGACGGGACTGTCGACCTCGCCGGAATCGCGGTGCAGACCGGCGTCAGCGATCCGCGCAGCATCTCCCTCGAAGGCGGATTGCGATATGGCGACAGCACGCTCAGCCTCGAGCCGGTGCACGATCCGATCCTGGGCGGTGTGCTGGAAGGCCGCCTCGGCGCGCAACGGCCGTTCACGCCCGGCGAGCGCGTTCCCTATCGCATCAGGATGAAGCTCAACGGCAGCGAGCGGCTGTCCTTCCTGCCGCTGGGCCGCGAGACGAAGGTGAACGTCGAGGCGCCCTGGGGATCGCCATCCTTCTTCGGCGCCTACCTGCCCGGCGCGCGCGCCATCTCCGATTCGGGCTTCGACGCGACATGGCGGGTCTCCTATCTCGGCCGCGGGTACAGCCAGATCTGGAGCGAGGCGGGCAGCCAGACGCAGTTCGCCGAGGCCGTGGGCCGCTCGACCTTCGGCGTCGACTTCCTGCAGACCGTCACGCCCTATCGCGAAACGGAGCGGGCGGTGAAGTACGGCATCCTGTTCATCGCCCTGACCTTCGTCCTCTACCTGATGTTCGAGATGGTATCGGGCACGACGATCCATCTGCTGCAATACGGCGTCGTCGGTCTGGCGCTCTGCGTCTTCTACCTGCTGCTGCTGTCGCTGGGCGAGCAGCTGGGGTTCTTCTGGGCCTATGCGATCAGCGCCGCCGCCGTGGTCGGCCAGACGACGGCCTATACCTACGGCGCGACGCGACGGGCGCAGTTCGCCGCCGGCTTCGGCGCCGGGCTGGGCGGACTCTACGCCTTCCTCTACGTGCTGATGCAGATGGAGAGCTATTCGCTGCTCAGCGGCTCGCTGGCGCTCTTTGCGGTGCTCAGCGCGCTGATGTGGATGACGCGCAACCTGAACCGCGCCCGGCTGCCGGCCCCGGCCTGAGCCGGCCGGGCCGGATCAGATCAGCGCGTTGGGCAGCCAGGTGGCGATGCCGGGGAACAGGCTGATCAGGATGATCGCCAGGATCATGCAGCCCATGAACGGCAGCGCGCCGCGCAGGATGGTCGGCAGGCGGACGTCCGGCGCGACGCCGTTGATGACGAACAGGTTGAGGCCGACCGGCGGCGTTATCAGCCCCAGCTCCATGTTGATCGTCAGGATGACGCCGAACCAGAGCGGATCGAAGCCGACGCTGGAGATGATCGGCACCAGAATGGGCGTCGTGACGAGAATGATCGCGGCGGGCGGCAGGAAGCAGCCTGCGACCAGCAGCAGGACGTTGATCAGCCCCATCAGCACCCAGCGATTGACGTCCAGCGCGGCGATCCATTCGGCGACTGACTGGGTCACGTAGAGGCTCGACATCATGTAGCCGAACAGAATCGAGGTGGCGATGATCATCAGCAGCATGCCGCTTTCGCGCATGCCGTCGTTGAGGATCGCCCAGAGCTGCATCGGCCGCCACACGCGATAGATGACGATGACCATCAGCAGGCACAGCATGGCGCCGACGCCGGCCGCTTCCGACGGCGTGGCGATGCCGCCATAGAGCGCGTAGACGACGCCGGCGATGACGATCAGGAACGGCAGCACCCGCGGCAGCAGTTCGAATTTCTCGGCCAGCGAATAGATGCGATCGGCGTCGACCAGCTTCTCGCCACGCTTCCAGCTGATGAACAGCGCCCAGGCCATGAACAGGCCGGTCAGCAGCAGGCCCGGCAGCACACCGGCCAGGAACAGCTTGCCGATCGATACTTCCGCGGCGATGCCGTAGAGGATCATCGTGACGCTGGGCGGGATCAGGATGCCCAGCGTGCCGCCGGCGGCGATGGCGCCGGTCGCCAGGTCGGCGGCGTATCCGCGCCGGCGCATTTCCGGAATGCCCATCTTGCCTATGGCCGCACAGGTCGCCGGCGAGGAGCCGGTCAGGGCGGCGAACAGCGCGCAGGCGCCGATATTGGAGATCACCAGCGAGCCCGGCACGCGGTTCAGCCAGCGCGCCAGAACCTCGTAGAGATCGCTGCCGGCGCGCGAGGAGGCCACGGCGGCGCCCATGATGACGAACATCGGGATCGACACCAGGGTGAAGTCGTTGAGGCCGGAGAACAGCGTCTCGGCCAGGAAGTTCAGGCTGTTGAGGCCCTCGAAGGCGATCATGAAGACGACAGCGACGATGCCGAGCCCGAAGGCGATGGGAATGCCGGTGCCAAGCACGCACAGCGTGGCGATGCCGATCAGCGCGCCGATCGCCAGCGGACTCACAGCCGGTCCTCCGCCTTCATGCCGAACGGCAGATCCCGGCCGGTGGCCAGGGCCCAGATGTCGCAAACGTACTGCAGGCTCAGCAGGCCCATGCCGACCGGCACGGCGAGATAGGGAATCCACAGCCGGGCGCGCCACATCGAACTGGTGACGTGGTTGCCCTCGAAGGCCTCGTGCCACCAGAACAGGCTGTTCCACAGCACCAGCAGGCAGAAGCCCAGCGCCGCGATTGCCGCGACCAGCGCCAGCGCCAGCCGGGCGCGCTGGCCCAGCAGCATGGGAACCAGATCGACCGCGACATGGCCGCGGGTCAGCAAAATATAGGGAGCGCCCAGGAACGTCGCGGCGATCAGCGCGAAGGTGACGAACTCTGTCTGCCAGATCGAGGACTGCCCGAGGACCTTGCGCACGAAGATCATCTGGCAGACCACCACCACGGCGACGAGGATCAGCAGGACGGACGCCATCCCGCTGATCCGCGACGCCTGGCGGATCAGTTCCGCGAAAGCCCTCATCGCCTGAAGCGCGGCGCTACTTGACCGCCAGCGCCTTCTCGATCAACTCCTTGCCGCCCGGCGCCTTCTCGGAGAAGGTCTTGTAGGAAGTCTTCGCCGCCACATCGCGCCACATCTGCGCCTGTGCGGGCGTCATGGTCACCACCTGGACATTGGCCTTCTTGTAGGCTGCGACCATCTCGTCGTCGAGCTTCTTGGACTCGGCGGCGAAATAGTCCTCGCTCTTCTTGGCCGCGGCCATCAGCGCCGCCTTCTGCTTGTCATTGAGCTTGTCAAAGGCGGCCTTCGACATCAGCACTGGCTCGTACATGAACCACAGCGCATTGTCGCCCGGCGCGGTGATGCACTTGACCTGCTCGTAAAGTCGGAAGGAGACGAAGCTGCCGGTCGAGGTGTCGGTGCCGTCGGCAACGCCGGTCTGCAGCGCGTTATAGACCTCATTCGAGGGGATCGACACGATCGAAGCGCCCGCACCCGCCCACATTTCGGCGAAGGTGGCGCCGGCCGACCTGATCTTCTGGCCCGAGGCGTCCTTTGGCTCGAGGATGCAGCCTTTCTTCGAAGCGAAAGCCCCAGCCAGCCAGGCATCGGCCAGCACGACCACGCCGGCATCCTCGATGATCTTCTTGATGTCCTTCATGAAGGGCGAGGCGTTCAGCCGGCGCGCATGCTCGTGGTTCTTGACCAGGCCCGGCATCAAGGTCGCGCCGAACTGCGGATGGCGTCCCGAGGCGTAGTCGAGCGGGAACGCGGTGATGTCGATCTGGCCCTTGAGCATGGCGTTCCACTGCTCGGTCGCCTTGACCAGCGAGGCGCCGGGATAGACCTTGATGTCCAGACCGACCTTGGCCGCCGCGACCTCGCGGGCGATGATCTGCACCATCTCGTCGCGCACGTCGCCCTTGCCGCCGGGAAACTGGTGCGAAGCCTTCAGCACGAGATCGTCCGCGATGGCGCCGCCGGCGAACGAGGCGACCACCACGGCCGCCGCCAAACCCTGAGCGAAACGAATCGTCATTGCTAATCCTCCCGTTCGTGGCACGGGACTGCGGCCCCGGCCTTTGTTTAAGGGGCAAACAATAGCGCAAAAACTTTCGGTTGCGATACTCTGTGCGCACTTCGGGGATCGCCTGTGCTGCAACGCGGCAAAGTCGACGCCCGTGATTGAGGAGAGACATGGTGGCATCGGCAAGCGACGTTGCGTTCTCGCCCACGGTCAAATCGGTCCAGACGCGGCTGGGATCGCGCGCCCAGTTCGAAGCCGCCGAGATCGAGCGCCCCTGGCCGACGACGATCCGCGACGACCTCGCCGCCTTCATCGCCCAGCGCGACACCTTTTATCTCGCCACAGCCAATGCGGCGGGCCAGCCCTACATCCAGCATCGCGGCGGTCCGCCCGGCTTCCTGCGCGTGCTGGATGAGCGCACACTTGGCTTCGCCGACCTGCCGGGCAACCGGCAATACATCACCATCGCCAATTTGCAGGACAATAAGCAGGCCTTTATCTTCCTGATGGACTATGCCCGCCAGCAGCGGGTGAAAATCTGGGGGACCGCGAAAGTCGTCGAGGACGATGCGGCGCTGATCGAGCGCCT
>JBFWZG010000016.1:0-35767 GCA_050185515.1 Reyranellaceae bacterium | reverse complement strand
CTGAAGCCTGCCGGAACCTTTCTATGCGCCTGCAACAGTAATAGACATCAGCCAAAGCCTAAGCCCTGGCCAACGCCACCACCGCCGCCGGCGCATCCCTTCCTCAGATCAACTATGTCAAAGAACGTCTCCGAAAGAAGACCGCAGCAATCCCAAGCCGTTCAAAGCACCCGGCTCACGCAAACACTGCAGCCCCGTCGGAGGCCGGCCTTATACGCTTGCGGCAGAAGTGGTGTCAATCGCCTTTCAGACGATTTATCCACGCCACAGACATACGCCGGTGAGAACACAAATATAGGCGCACAAGGCCTCTCTGACAATCCCCGACAGTCGCCGGATTCCGGCGAAAATACGGCGCAAAATACGGTATCAGGCCGAGCCCGGGACGCCGCTGGTAGTGGAATATTCGAAGTGCAGCGCCGTATCCGGGTGAACCAGCGGATAGATGGCGTGTGCCGCCATCGCCGCTTCGCTGAACCCGCACAGGATCAGCTTCAGTTTTCCCGGATAGTGGGCGATGTCGCCGACGGCGAAAACGCCCGGCAGATTGGTCGCGCCGCTCGATGGGTCGACGGCAATCAAGTTGCGATCGAGATTCAGCCCCCATTGCAGGATCGGCCCGAGATTCATCGCCAACCCGAAGAACGGCAGCAGCACGTCGGCTTCGAGCGCCTTCTCCTTGCCATCGAGCGTGGCGACGACCACCGACCGGAGCCTGCCGCCTTCTCCCTCCAGCCGCGCCAGCTGGTAGGGAATCACAAGTTCGATCGCGCCGCTCTCGGCGAGTTGCTTCAACCTCGATTCGCTCTCCGGCGCGCAGCGGAATTTCGGGCGCCGATGCACCACCATCACCTTGGCAGCCACTTCGCTCAGCGACAGCGCCCAGTCCACCGCCGAATCGCCGCCACCGGCGATCACCACGCGCTTGCCGCGGAAATCCTCGCGGCGCGTCACGTAATAGAAAACGCCGGTACCCTCGTATTCTTCGAGCCCTTCCATCGGCGGGCGGTTGGGCCCGAAGGCGCCAACGCCAGCAGCGATGATCACGGCCCTGGCCTCGATCGTGACGCCCTTCGATGTCCGCACACGCCACGAACCGTCGCCCTGCCGCTCAAGCGCGTCGACCTGCTGGTTCAGGTGGTAGACCGGCCTGAAGGGAGCGGCCTGCTCCTTCAGTTTCTCGACCAGATCCGCCGCGTCGATTCGCGGATGGCCGGGAATGTCGAAGATCGGCTTTTCCGGATAAAGCGCCGTGCATTGCCCGCCGAGCTGATCGAGGGCATCGACGACATGGCACGACAGCTTGACCATGCCGCACTCGAAGATCGCGAAAAGGCCGACCGGGCCGGCCCCGACAATCACGACATCCGTTCGATGAATGGTCTCGCTCATGCGCCTGCGCTTCCTCTGCCCTACTCTCCGCGCCACGGTCCATTGCGCGAGGGAGTCCAGCCCTTCTCCCATATTTCGACCGGCATAACCACCGGCGGATTGCCGTTGTCGTAGAACCACGAGTCGAAGACGTAGCGGCGCCCGCTGGGTTTTTCCTCCAGCGTCGCGGCATGGTGAGGCCAGTCAAGCGCGCTGAAGAAGCCGCGGCTGCTCGGATAGACGACGCGGTGAAAACGCATCCAGCCGGCATCGCGCATCATCATCAGGTAGCTGGTGGTATTGAACGTCTCGTCCATGCAGTCCTGCTGGAATCTGCCGGCGAACTTGTCGCCCGACTCGCTGCCGATATCCGCCGATGTCCCGGTCTTGGCGCCGATCACCTTCTCCCAGATCGCGATCGCCTGGCCGAGCCGGGCACGCTCCTCCGCTGCCGATACCGAAGGGGTCGCGAATATCCGCGCAATCGCAGCCAGTTCGCCCTGGTCGATCGACGCAGGAACCGTCGTACGACAGGTGAAGTCGTAGCAGTGGACGAAGTTCTCGGGACGGGGATTGGTCGTGCGCCCGAAATTGTAGAGATAGGTGTTGGGGTCGGGTTCGCTGCCCGCGCAGCCAGCCAGAACAAGCGCGACAATCAGCAGGCACAATGCCCTCTGCGGCATGTCGAACTCCGGTCGCAGGCAGCAAGACTATCGGCCCGAGGGAACGGGATGGTGGCGGGAGAGGGATTTGAACCCCCGACCAAGGGATTATGATTCCCCTGCTCTACCACTGAGCTACCCCGCCGGGCATCGTCAGGCGGCCGTGTTTAGCGGCCCCGCCAAGCGCCTGTCAAGCAGTGCGGTCAGGCAACGGAGGACACCGGGCGGGCCGCCACCACGTCGCGGCAAATCCAGCCGCCACCCAGCACGCGCTGGCCGCTTGACCGGTCGTAGAAGACGCAGGCCTGGCCGGGCGACACGCCCTCCTGCGGCTGTTCAAGCACCACCCTCGCAGCCTCACGTTCGATGAACAGGGTCGCCGGCACCAGAGGCTGGGTCGAGCGCAGTCGGACAAGGACCGGCTCGCCGTTCGGCAGCGGCTCGTGCGCCGCCAGCCAGTTGATCTCGCGCAGCGCGACGGTCCGGCGCCCCAGCGCCGACCGCGGGCCCACGACAACCTGCCGACGCTCCGGATCGAGCCGCAGCACGAAAAACGGCTCCCCGTCGCGCGCCTCGCGCCGGCCGCCGATACCGAGCCCACGGCGCTGGCCGACGGTGAAATGGATGATGCCTTCGTGCCGGCCCAGCACATCGCCGTCGACGGATACGATATCGCCCGGCTCGGCCGCTTCCGGCCGCAGCTTTTCCACCACCCCGGCATAGTTGCCGTCGGGCACGAAGCAGATGTCCTGGCTGTCGGGCTTCTCCGCGACCGGCAGGTCGTGCCGCCTGGCCATGGCCCGGGTCTCGTCCTTGGTCAGCTCGCCCAGTGGGAAACGCAGCATCTCGAGTTGATCGCGGGTGGTGCCGAACAGGAAATAGCTCTGGTCGCGCGACGCATCCGCCCCGCGCAGCAGTTCCGGGCCGTCGGCGCCGATGCGGCGGCGCACGTAGTGCCCGGTTGCCAGTGCATCGGCGCCAAGGTCGCGCGACGTCGCGAGCAGATCGCGAAACTTGACCGTACGATTGCACAGAACGCAGGGCACCGGCGTCTCGCCGCGGGCGTAGGAATCGGCGAAAGCCAGCATGACCTCGTCGCGGAAGCGGCTCTCGTAATCGAGGACGTAATGGGGGATGCCCAGGCGCTCCGCGACCCGGCTCGCGTCGTAGATGTCCTGGCCGGCGCAGCAGGCGCCCTTGCGGCCGATGGCGGCGCCATGGTCGTAGAGCTGCAGGGTAATGCCGATCACGTCGTAACCGGCCTCGACCAGCGCCGCCGCCGTCACAGACGAATCGACCCCGCCCGACATCGCCACCACGATGCGGGTTTCACCGGGTGGATGGTCGAATCCCATGCTGTTCATGGGCGGCAATATAGGCGCCGCGGCGCCAGTGGCAACCCGGGCGTCTAAAGCTGAAGCCCGCCGCCCACGACGATGGTCTGCCCCGAGACGAAGTCGGACTCCGGCGCACAGAAAAGATAGACCCCGTCGGCGGCATCCTCAGGGCGCCCAAAACGGCCCATTGGCGTGGCATCGAGTACTGACTGGGAGTATTCGGGCGGCAGACCGACCTTGTGCTTGTGGCCATGGACATCGATGGTCGCCGGCCCCGCATCGAGCCGCTGGGTCAGCCGCGTATCTATGTAGCCGAAAGCGACGCAGTTTACCGTCACGTTGTAGCGGCCCCATTCCTTGCAGAGCGAGCGGGTCATGCCGAACAGCGCCGCCTTGGCCGTGGCATAGGCGAACTGCGTGGCCGCACCATAGACCGCCGAGGCCGAAGAGATCAGGACGATCTTGCGAATGACGCTGTCGCCGGCCGCCTTCTCCTTGCGGGAGGCCTCGCGCAGATAGGGCGTGATGGCGCGCAGAATGCGAAAGGGCGCCGTCGCATGCACGTCAATCATTGCGTACCACTGCTCGTCGCTGTGGTTCTGGATCGCGGTATTCCATATGTACCCGGCATTGTTGACGACGATGTCGATGCGGCCCAGTTCGCTCAGGGTCCGGGCGACCAGACGATCGCCGAAATCCGGCGCCGCGACGTCGCCATTGACAGCGATCGCCCGCCCGCCCGCCTTCGTCAGCGCGGCCAGCGTCTCGGCCGCCGGCGCCTCGTCAAGATCGTTGACGACGATGGCCGCACCCTCGCTGGCCAGCTTGCGCGCGATCGCCGCACCGATGCCGCGCCCCGAGCCGGTGACGATCGCTACCTTGCCTTCAAGCTTTCCGGCCATGCCAGATCCTCCATGAACGCCCGTTCAGTCGATCATCGAACGAATCGGCAGTGTTGAACAAGCGCGAACAAGAAAAGGGCGATGCCGCGGCATCGCCCTTCGCCAGTCGGAATGCGCTGACCCTCAGCGGCCGGGCAAACTGCCGCTGGGCGGAGCGGTCGTGACGGTGCTGTTCTGGACGGGATAGGTGGCGCCGCCCCCCGAAGCCGCGCGCTGAGGCGGCGGATTGTAGGTGCCGGTATCACGGGCCAGCCGGGTCCTGTCGCCCGAGACGACCAACACGCGTTCGCCGGTCTGCAGGTTGTCCTCGTTCGTCTGGACGACCGCGAAGGTGGAGCCATCCGCCCGCTGCACCACGAATTCCGTGGCCTTGCCGCGCGTCGCGATGTCCTCGACGCCATGGCCAATAATGCCGCCCAGCACGGCACCGCCGATGGCGCCCAGAATGTTGGTCCGCGTCTTCTTGCCCAGAGCCGACCCGGCGACAGCGCCCGCGCCGGCGCCGGCGACGGTTCCAATACCTGTATTGGAGCCCTCGACGTTCACTTCACGCATGCTGACGATCGTCCCGGTCTCGACCGACGAGGTATTGCCGAGCTGATTGTTCGAATAGGTGCCGCCGGTATTGGTCGGAGCACAAGCGCCGAGGGCAATCGCCACAGCGCCGAAGGCGGCCAGAGCGCTCGCGCGGCCGCGGTTCTTGAGAAATTCGATCATGAAACCCAACCTCCAGCAGGGCAGTTCGGCACGATTCGGGAGGAAAATGGCGGAAATATGGGCCAGTTTCGGCCCTTTCCGGCAAAACGCCCCCGCCTCAATCCCGTTCCTCGATCCAGGCCATCTGGATCGCTTCCAGGATCTTTTCGTTCGAACGAGCCGGATCATCCCCAAAATTCGGCAGGGCGATGACCCATTTGTGGAGATCGGTAAAGCGCAGATTGACGTTGTCGGCCTCGGGATGGCGCTCCTCGAGTTCGATGGCGATGTCCCTGACGTCGGTCCACCGCAGCGCCATGTCCTACTTGTCCACCATCATGTTGCGGGTGGCAGCGGGCAGCTGGACCGTGAGCCCGTCGAGTTCCTCGGTGATGATGATCTGGCAGCCGAGACGGGAGGTATGGGTCAGACCGAACGCGAGGTCGAGCATGTCTTCCTCGTCCTCGGTCGCTGCGGGCAGCAGATCGTACCATTCACTGTCGACCACGACGTGGCAGGTCGAACAGGCCAGCGACCCTTCGCAGGCGCCTTCGAGATCGATGTTGTTGCGATGGGCAATCTCGAGAACCGACAAGCCGATCGGCGCATCGACTTCCTTGCGATTCCCATCCTTTTCCACGAACACGATCTTCGGCATTCCGGTCTCTCCGCTTGATGGCGCCGCCTCGTCTAGCCGATCTTGGCCGCCAACTTGTCCAGTTCCATTCCCTTGAGCGCCTGGCTGATTCCCCGGTCCATGCGCCGTTCGGCGAATGTCTGGGTATGGCCGTCCAAGCCTTCGACGGCGGCGTTTATAGCATCGCGGTCGGGCCCGTCGACCGCTTTCTCGACCGCCGCCATCGCGGCCCGGATGGTCGCCGCCTCGTTCGGCTGCAGCAGATCGCCATCAGCGGCAAGCGCCGCTTCCAGAGCCGCCAGGGCGCGCCGGGCCTCCACCCGCGCTTCGACAAGCAGGCGATCGTGCATGTCGTTCGCCGCGTGGGCCATGCTTTCCTCCAGCATCCGCGCCATGGTCTCGTCGTCCAGCCCATAGGCAGGCCGAACCTCGACCCGTTGGCTTACTCCGGTCGTCCGTTCCTCGGCGGCAACCGTAAGCAAGCCGTCGGCATCGACGGTGAAGGTCACCTTGATCCGGGCCGCTCCGGCGGTCATAGGGGGAATACCATGCAGTTCGAAACGGGCCAGACTGCGATTGTCGGCGACCAGTTCGCGCTCGCCCTGAACGACATGGATCGCCATCGCCGTCTGGCCGTCCTGATAGGTCGTGAATTCCTGCGCCAGCGCCACCGGGATCGGCGTATTGCGCGGGATGATTTTTTCGACAACCCCACCCATCGTTTCCAGCCCAAGCGAGAGTGGCGTAACGTCAAGGAGCAGCGTGTCCGATCCTTCGGTCAGGGCCTCGGCCTGCAAGGCGGCGCCCAGCGCCACAACCTCGTCGGGATCGATGTCCGTGAGCGGCGGCTTGCCGATCAGACCGGCAACCGCGTCGCGCACGCTGGGCACGCGCGTCGAGCCGCCCACCAGCACTACGCCATTGATTGACGCAGACGTAATTTCCGCGTCCGCGATAACGCCCTGCGTGATTTCGATCGTACGCCGCACCAGAGGCTCGATGATCGCATCGAGGCGCGCTCGGGTCATGCTGTGACCGGTCGAACTGCCGCCGGCTTCGACCCGCACTGACGCGGCGTCACGATCGGTCAGCGCCTCCTTAAGGGCCCTGGCCGATGCCAGCAGTTTCCTGGTTTCCTCCTGCGACAAAGCCGCTGTCAGGCCGTTGGCGCGGCGGTCCTCCAGAATGGCTTCCGCCAGCAATCGGTCGAAATCGTCGCCGCCCAACTGGGCGTCGCCCCCCGTGGCCAAAACCTGGAACACGCCCCTCTCGAGCCGCAGCAGCGAGAAATCGAAGGTGCCGCCGCCAAGATCGTAGACGGCATAGAGACCCTCGGCGGCGCGATCCAGCCCATAGGCCAGCGCCGCCGCCGTCGGCTCGTTGACAAGGCGCAGCACTTCGAGCCCAGCCGCGCGTGCCGCGTCGCGCGTCGCGGTGCGGGCGGCGTCGTCGAAATAGGCCGGCACCGTCACCACCGCGCGCCGCACTTCCCGATCCAGCGCCAACTCGGCGCGCCGCTTGCAGGCGCGCAGAATGTCGGCCGAGATCTCGACCGGCGACAATTGACGGCCGGCAACGTTCAGACGGACCATGTCGTGTTCGCCGCTGCCTTCAACGACGGAGAAAGGCAGAACCCCCGCCACGCCCTGTAGGTCTGCGCGGCCCCGGCCCATCAGCCGCTTGACGGACGAGACGACGTCGCCACTCGGCGCCGCACCGTCGGCCATCGCCTCGTCGCCAACCAGCGTCTCGCCCTCCGCTCGATAGGCGACCACGGAGGGGATAAGCGATCTTCCCGCCTCGTCGCGCAACGCTTCCGCCTGCCCGCCGCGCGCAATGGCGACGACGGAGTTGGTAGTGCCCAAATCGATCCCGATTGCGGCGCCGCGATCGTCGGCATGCGGCAAGGGCGTCTGTCCGGGCTCATGGATTTCCAGAAGCATCACGAACGCTCCAGCCGGCCGCGACGCAGCCGAGCCTCTTCAATCAGCTTCTCCAGATAGCGCAGCTTGAGGAGAGATTTCTGGACGGAAACGTAATCCGCAGATTCGAAAAGCGCGCCGAGCCTGCCCTCCAGCGTCTCAAACTCGGCCTGAGCCCTCTTGTGGACGGCATCGACCTCCTCCGGCGTCGATGCCGCCGCCAAAGCTTCGCGATCTTCCATCGCGGCCAACAGCAGTTCCGGATCACGGATCGTTTGGTCGTCCTTCGGCAGCGGCGCGCCGCGCAGATCAAGCAGATGCATCGCCCGCGCCAGCGGATCGCGCAAGGTTTCGTAGGCGTCGTTCAATGCCGCCGCCTGGGCTTGCGCCAGAGTCTTCTCCCGTCCGGATTTGGCGGCAAACCGATCGGGATGGACCACTCGCTGGAAACCGAAATAGTTGCGCTCAACGTCCTTCGCCGTCAGATCGTAGCGCTGCGGCAGACCAAGCCGACTGAAATGATCGATGCCCTGGGGCGGCTGAATGGCGCTGCAGGTGTGGCAAAACAGAGCGCGCCGATCCACGGGCCCCTTGCACGACCAGCACGGCGCCAGTTCGACGCCATCAATCGCAGCGCCTGCAGAGGATTGGGTGATTTCGTTCATGGCTCCTTGCGCCAACTGGTGTGGAGAGCCTTGCCGATCGCGAAGATCGGAGCGCCCGACGGTCAGATTGCCCCATCAGACGTGGAACGACTCGCCGCAGCCGCAACGACCCTTTTCGTTCGGATTGCGGAATACGAAGCCCGACTTCAATTTTTCGATGGCGTAGTCCATCTCGGTCCCGATCAGGAACAGCGACGCCTTTGGGTCGACCAGCAGCGTCACGCCATGTGCCTCGACGACGTCATCGCCCGGCGATTTTTCGTCGGCGTACTCCAGCGTATAGGACAGGCCAGAACATCCCTTGGTGCGCACGCCGATGCGCACGCCGAGGGTCGGCTTGCCGCGCTTCGCGATCAGTTCCCGCACGCGCTCGGCCGCCGCCTCGGTGACGGTCATGAGCTGCGGCCTGGGGCGCCGCGGCGCCGGATTCGTCGTAACGTTCATTGCCAATCGATCCTGCTCAACACATTCGCCGAGGTCAGCTTGCCGCCGCGTCCGTCGCCGCCGGGGCCGCGCCCTCGTCACTGGTCTTTCCAATTTTGGCGCGATAATCGGCGATCGCCGCCTTGATGGCGTCCTCGGCGAGCACCGAACAATGGATCTTGACCGGCGGAAGAGCCAGATGTTTGGCAATCTCGGTGTTGCGGATCTTCTCCGCCTCGTCGATCGTCTTGCCCTTGACCCATTCGGTCACGAGCGAACTAGAGGCAATCGCCGAGCCGCAGCCGAAAGTCTTGAACTTCGCGTCCTCGATCAGGCCATTGGTGCCGACCTTGATCTGCAGCTTCATGACGTCGCCGCAGGCCGGCGCGCCGACCAGGCCAGTGCCAACGTCGGAAGCGTCCTTGTCGAGCGTGCCGACGTTTCTCGGGTTTTCATAGTGCTCGATTATCTTGTCGTTGTAAGCCATAGCTTGCCTCCTGACGTCAGTGCGCTGCCCAGTTGATCGACTTCAGGTCGACCCCGGACTGCGCCATCTCCCACAGCGGACTCATGTCCCGCAACTTCGTAACGTGACGCACGATTTCCTCGACTGCGGTGTCGACCTCTTCCTCGGTCGTGAAGCGACCAAAACCGATACGCAGCGAGGTATGCGCCATTTCCTCCTCGACGCCGAGCGCGCGCAGCACGTAGGACGGCTCAAGCGACGCCGAGGTGCAGGCCGAGCCGGACGATACCGCCAGCCGCTTGATACCCATCATCAAGGACTCGCCTTCGACATAGGCGAAGCTGATGTTGAGGTTCCCCGGAATGCGGTTCTCCAGATCGCCGTTGAGATAGACCTCCGGCAGCCTCTCGCGAATCGCCGCCAGGAACCGGTCGCGCAGTCCGCGCAGCCTCACCGCCTCGCTGGCCATTTCCTTCTCGGCGATGGCGCATGCCTCGCCAAGCCCGACGCAGAGCGCCGGCGCCAGAGTGCCCGAGCGCATGCCGCGCTCCTGGCCGCCGCCATTGATCTGCGCCACCAGACGAACGCGCGGGCGGCGGCGGACGTAAAGCGCGCCGATGCCCTTCGGTCCGTAGATCTTGTGGCCGGAGATGCTGAGTAGATCGATGTTCATTGCATTGACGTCGATCTCGATCTTGCCGACGGCCTGGGCGGCGTCGGTATGGAAAAAGGCGCCCTTCTCGCGGCAGATCGCGCCGATCTCCTTGAGCGGCTGCACGACGCCGATCTCATTGTTTGCCGCCATGATCGACACGATCGACGTCCTGTCGGTCACCGCCGCGCGCAATTGCTCAAGGTCGATCAATCCGTTCTGCTTCACCGGCAGGTAGGTGACCTTGAAGCCCTTCTGTTCGAGATGACGGCAGGTGTCCAGCACGCATTTGTGTTCCGTCACCGCGGTAACAATGTGATCGCGCTTGCCCTGATAGAACTCGGCGACGCCCTTGATCGCCAGATTGTTCGATTCAGTAGCGCCGGACGTAAAAATGATCTCCTTCTCGTCGGCGCCGATCAGCGATGCGACCTGCGCGCGCGCCTTCTCCACCCCCTCCTCGGACTCCCATCCGTAGGAATGGCTGCGCGAATGCGGATTGCCGAACTTGCTGGTGAAGTACGGCATCATCGCCTCAAGCACGCGCGGGTCCAGCGGCGTCGTCGCCTGGTAATCCAGGTAGATTGGCTGGCTGTTGCGAAGCACTGTACTGACCACGACTTTCCTCTCAATCCTCTTCTCAGGCGGCCCGCACCGTGGTGCCGCCATTCGCGCTGCGGCGCGATGCCAAAGCCGTCCAGACGGAAACGAACCGCTCGACATCCGAGACCGAATTTCCCCGACCGAAGCTCACGCGAATGGCGCAGCGAGCCTCCTCTTCGCTGACGCCCATGGCGCGCAGCACACGCGAGCCGGCCACCTTGCCCGACGAACAGGCGGCGCCGGCGCTTATGGCGATGCCGGCCAGATCGAACGCCATGAGCTGTGTTTCGGCAGTGACACCGGGCATGCCCACGCAGGTGGTGTTGGGCAGTCGCCTGGCTCCGGCGGCATAGACGACCGCGCCCGGCATGATCGCCGAGAGTCGCCTTTCGAGATCGTCACGCAAGGTGCCGCTCGCTTCCACCCTCATGAGATGGTCGCTCACTGCCGCCGCCGCAACGCCAAATCCCGCGATGCCGGCGACATTCTCCGTTCCTGCCCGACGGCGCCTCTCCTGCCCGCCGCCCCGCAGCAAAGGTTCGAGCGCCAGGTTCCCGCGAACGACCAGGGCGCCGACACCCAGCGGACCGCCGATCTTGTGGGCGCTGAGACTCAGCAGATCGACATCGAGCGCCCTGGCATCGACGGCGATCTTGCCGAAGGCCTGAACGGCGTCGCAATGAACCAACGCGCCCGCGCGGTGCGCAATCTGCGCCACTTCCTCTATAGGCTGAATGGCGCCGGTCTCGTTGTTCGCCAGCATCACGGAAACAAGCGACGGGCGATATTCCGCAACCAGCGTATCCAGGGCCGGCAAATCGACAATGCCGTTCCGGTCGACGGGAACCGTGATGGCATCGGGACGCGCGGCCATTATCGATTCGTGTTCAACCGTCGAAATCACAACCGAACCGCCGACGCCGCGCAGCGCGAGGTTGTTGGCCTCCGTGCCGCTGCCGGTGAAAACCACCTCGGACGCCGCGACGCCTGCACTGCGGGCAACCTGCTCGCGCGCCGATTCGACCAAATGTCTTGCCGCCCGCCCCGCCGCATGGACGGATGACGGATTGCCGGCCCGCGCCATCGCATCGATCACGGCCTCGCGTGCCGCCGAAAGCATCGGCGCGGTCGCGTTGTGATCGAGATAGATGGGTGCTGGCTTCATTGTCGCTATTCCGCCGCCACCATGTCGTCTGCCTGCTCGACGACGGTGGGGGACGCTCCGGATTCCGACGCCCGCATCAGCCGTGCCGCGCCCAGAACGCGCTTCTCGCAGACGTCGGCCAGGCTGACGGCGCTGAGGAAGAGGTGAATCTGGTTGCCGAGCTCGGCCCATAGATCGTGCGTCAGGCAGCGCGAGCGGTTGGAATGACAGCCCAGCGGCGAATCGTTCTTGCAGCGCGTCGCCTTGATCGGCTCGTCGACCGCCAGAATGATGTCGGAAATCCTGGTATCGTCCATTTCGCGCGCCAGCAGATAGCCGCCGCCCGGCCCGCGAACGCTTTTCACGAGGCCACCGCGGCGCAAACGGCCGAAAAGCTGCTCTAGGTAGGACAGGGAAATTTCCTGACGCGCCGCGATCTCGCCCAGCGCCACCGGCTTGCCGCCGCTGTGTCGCGCCAGATCGACCATCGCCATGACGGCGTAACGGCCTTTGGTGCTGAGTTTCACGTGTCGCTCCTTGTCTTCGACGTCGTCGAATACCCGCGGCGTCAACCGCGGTCGTTCACCACCTTGGGATGGACGGCAACCGCCGCCACCATGGGTTTCTCGTCCTGATTCGCCAGCCTGCCTTCCAGTACCGCAACCTGCTGCTGCAGCGAGCCGACCGCCTTCAGCAGAAGGTCGATCTGGCACTGCATCGGATCCGGCATGTCCTGGCAGGGCGTGCCATACGCCACGAAACTGGGGTTGGCGGCGATTTCCTCGCCGACGACCCGGGCGGGGATGCCCACCACCGTGGCGCCCGCCGGCACGTCTTGCACGACGACCGCATTGGCGCCCACGCGGGCGCCGCGGCCCACCGTGATCGGACCAAGTATCTGCGCGCCCGAGCCGACAATGACGTCGTCCTCCAACGTCGGATGGCGCTTTGTCCCCGACTGGGCCCGCGAATTGACCGCCGGCGCGGTGCCGCCGAGCGTTACGTCGTGATACAGCGTGACGTTGTCGCCAATCTCCGCGGTTTCGCCGATGACTACCCCCATACCGTGATCGGCGAAAAATCTCTGGCCGACCTTGGCGCCCGGGTGAATCTCGATGCCGGTCAGGAAGCGGCCCCATTGCGAGAGAAACCGACCCAGCCAACGGTAATTCCGCTGCCACAGCCAATTAGCCATGCGGTGAAAGCGCAAGGCGTGAAAAGACGGGTAGCTGAACACCACTTCCCAGCGCGAGCGGGCTGCCGGGTCGCGGGCGATAATCCCGTCGATTTCGTCGACAATGTTCTTGAAAATCATGGAACTACCGCCGATATTGCCGTCTCGGTCGCATGTGCTGGCGCAGCATCACGGAGGCCGAGTTCTCACCGGTTATATATTTTACCCGAGTAGATAGGTCAAGATTTGGGTAAAATATTAAGGTTGTTCAGTGAACGATAATCCGACCCAGTTTCTCGGTTAAAAGCCAGCCGTCGCCAAAGCCGACGACGTGGCAGCGGGGCAAAAGTCAGCGATGCCTGACATCATCTTTAACGGACCGGATGGGCGTCTTGAGGGGCGCTACCACCACAGCAAGGTTCCCAACGCCCCTATTGCGTTGATGCTGCACCCCCACCCGCAGGGTGGCGGCAGCATGCACAACAAGGTGGTTTTCACCCTGTTCCATGTGTTTGCCAGCCGCGGTTTCTCGGTCCTGCGCTTCAATTTCCGCGGAGTCGGCCGCTCCCAAGGCGTGTTCGACCATGGTCAGGGTGAACTGAGCGATGCCGCGGCAGCTCTCGACTGGCTGCAGGGCGCCAACCCCGATGCCAGCGCCTGCTGGGTCGCGGGTTTCTCGTTCGGCGCCTGGATCGGCATGCAGTTGTTGATGCGCCGTCCGGAAATCGACGGCTTCGTGTCGATCGCCCCGCCCGCCAACATGTACGATTTCGGCTTCCTGGCGCCGTGCCCGTCTTCTGGCCTGATCGTCCATGGCGACAAGGATGAGGTCGTGCCGCACGCCGAAGTCAGCAAGCTGGTCACCAAGCTGTCGCATCAGCGCGACATCACGATCGACTTCAAATTGGTCAAGGGCGCCAACCACTTCTTCCACAATTGCCTGGACAAACTGGGGACCGAGGTCGACCGCTATCTGAGCAAGGCGACGTTGGAAAAGCGCAAGGTCGCCTCGTCCCGCTAGATCCAGCTAAGGGCGGGATATGCGCCCGCCTGGCATGGGATAGGGAACGCCGGTTGTCGTCGGCAGGCTCAATGGCATGCCGCGCAGTGCCCGCACCGCCAGAAAACCGAAGGCCTGCGCTTCGACTGCATCGCCGTTCCAGCCCAATTCATCCGCATTCACGACCCGCGCCGGCGACAAGCGCGCCCTCAACCTCGCCATGAGATGGTCGTTGTGCCTGCCGCCCCCGCAGACAACCCAGATGAACGCCGGCCTGGGGAAATGTTCGCGAGCCGCGGCGATACTGGCCACGGTTATCTCGGCAAGAGTTGCGATTCCATCGTTTTCCGCAAGTCCGATCGCAAGATCAGCTGTGAAATCATTACGATCTAAAGATTTTGGAGGACGGATCGCAAAAAATGTTCGTTCGAGGGCTGCCGCAACCCGCGCGTCATCCGCCTTGCCCTGCCGCGCCGCTGCTCCGGATGTGTCAAATCGCTCGCCGAAACGCTTCTCCATCCAGTCGTCCATCGGACCGTTTCCGGGTCCCGTATCGAAGGCGACGATCTCGCTCTCTCCGCCGATCCAGGTCACATTCGCAACCCCGCCGATATTGAGCACGGCAACCGGTCCTTCGAGGTCCCGAACCAGCGCGGCATGGTAGAGCGGCACGAAAGGAGCGCCTTGGCCGCCCGCCTGAATGTCGGCCGAGCGGAAATCCCACGCCACAGCGATCTTCAGCTTTGCCGCCAGAGCCGCACCGTCACCAAGCTGAATGGTCAGGCGCTCGGCAGGGCGATGCAGCGTGGTCTGTCCGTGAAAGCCGATAATGTCGATTTCTCCTGCAGTCAGGCCATGGTCGCCGAGAAATCGCTCGATCATGTCGCCGTGCAGCCCAGTGAGGTCGCGTTCGACCGCCTGCACTTGCGGATCCCGCCGCTCCCTGCCAAGGACTGACTGCAGCTTCCGCCGGAAATCGTCGGGATAGGCCCAGGTCTGCGACGGACCAAGCGCCTCGATCCGCTCGCCGTTCGTCCGCAGCAAGGCGGCGTCGATGCCGTCCATCGAGGTGCCGCTCATCATCCCGATCGCCGTCAGCAAGGATTTCGCTCCTGGGTCGTGAAGGTTTGCCGTCTTGCGGGCCGCGTGTTAAATCGCCCACCCGCAGCCCGGCCGGTTGGCTCAGGCTGAACACCGAGGCGATCATGGCGCAGTTCAAGTCAGACTTCATGCGCGTTCTGCACGAGCGCGGTTTCGTCCACCAGTGTACGGCGCCCGAGGCGCTGGACGAGCAGGCGGCTTCCGGGCGGCTGGTGGCGTATGTCGGCTACGACTGCACCGCCGACTCGCTGCATATCGGCCATCTCGTCTCGATCATGATTCTGCGCTGGCTGCAGAAGACCGGAAATCAGCCGATCGCGCTGATGGGCGGTGGCACGACAAAGGTCGGCGACCCGTCGGGCCGCGACGAGACCCGCAAGCTGCTGACTGCCGAGCAGATCGACGCGAACATGGCCGCGATCAGGCGCAGCTTCGCGAACTTCATCGATTTCGCTGCCGCCGCCGGTCGCAAACCGGCCATCATGGCCAACAATGCAGACTGGCTCGACCAGCTCCTCTACATCCCGCTGCTGCGCGATGTCGGGCGGCATTTCTCGGTCAATCGCATGTTGACGATGGATTCCGTTCGTTTGCGGCTGGAGCGGGACCAGCCGCTGTCGTTCCTCGAGTTCAACTACATGATCCTGCAGTCCTACGACTTCGTTGAGTTGGCGCGGCGATTCGGATGCAACGCCCAGTTCGGCGGTTCCGATCAGTGGGGCAACATCGTCATGGGCGTCGAGCTCGGTCGACGGATGGAGGACCGCGAGTTGTTCGGCCTCACCTGCCCGCTCATCACCACCGCTTCGGGTGCAAAGATGGGCAAGACGGCCGCTGGCGCCGTCTGGCTCAATCCCGACCGCCTCAGCCCGTACGATTACTGGCAGTTCTGGCGCAATACCGAAGACGCCGACGTGGGTCGCTTCCTGAAGCTGTTCACCGATCTGCCGCTGGATGAGATCGCACGTCTGGAAAAGCTCTCCGGAGCCGAGATAAACGATGCCAAGAAGGTGTTGGCATTCGAAGCCACAAAACTGTGCCACGGCGAAACGGCTGCACTTGAGGCGGCGGAGACCGCCCGCAAGACTTTCGAGGAGGGCGCCCTGGCCGACAGCCTGCCGACAGTGGATGTGCCGCGCGCTTCACTGGAGGTCGGGCTGCCGGCATACGAACTATTGCGACTGGCCGGTCTTGCCGGCAGCAATGCCGAAGCGCGCCGCCTGATCAAAGGCGGCGGCGGCCGGCTCAACGACGTGCAGATTTCGAGCGAAACCGCAACGGTGACGTTGGCCGATGCCGATAACGAAGGTCGCATCAAGGTCTCGGCCGGCCGAAAGAAGCACGTGCTGGTCCGGGCGGTGTGACGTCGGCCAGAAAGCTCAGGGCCGTAATGGACTGACGGGCGGTGCCGCGTTGCCCGGCGTGCCGCTGCTGCCCGGATCAGGCGGCGCCGATCGAGGATCGGTCGGCGTCGCTTCTTGCGTCGCGTCCTCCCCCGAGCCGGCACCGAAAAGATTGCGCAGAAATCCCGGCGCCAGCGCCGAAAGAGGGTTTGTCGAAACGGCCGGCTTTTCAACCGGCCCTTCGACCGCATAGTTGAGCGCGAAGAGCCCGCCGCCGCTGCCCCCGGTGATCAGCGGTCCGATCAGCGGAATATTGCCCAGCAGGCTGTTGACCACGTAGGCCGGAACGATCGTTCCCTCGACCTGAACGGTGTCGTTGTTGGTGTTTATGCGTCCGCTCGCGGTCAGCCCCAACGAAGTGCCGGCCGTGCGGGCGTTGTTGAGCGTAAGCACGCCACGGTGCCATCGAAATGGCGCCTGAAGACGGTCGAACTCGAGCCCGGAACTGCTGAACGCCGACAACGCGTCGGTCAGAGGTGCGACCGACAGGACATCGCCGACGACTGGCGTCTTGACCAGTTTGTACTCGCCCAGCCGCAGGAAGCCGCGCAGCGGCGATCCTGCGCTGGTATCGTCGAATTCGCCGTTGAGAGTCATCTCGCCACCGAACATGCCCTCGAGCCAGCCCAACGATTTCAGAACGGCGCCCGCGTCGGCGGTCTCGATCATCAGCCGGCGGCCTTTTTCGCTGGGCCCGATCCGCGTCCTCACGAGCAACGATGGCCCCACTCGTCCCGTGATATCGGCGCTCAGCACCCTGTCGCCGCGGATGCTCAAGTCGCCGGACATGCCGTCGAGCCTGCCGCGTCGGGTGAGAACCTGACGTACGTCGAGCTTGACGTCGACCGTGGGTCCCGCGAGCGGCCGCACGACTTCCTCCGCCGCTTCCGCCTTGCGTTCATCTGCGAGGAATGGCGCGAGGTCGAGCGACCTTCCGGTAAGGATCACCGAATAACCGGAGGCGGTCCGCGTTACGCTACCGGCAAGATCGTGACGGCCGAACGCCAGGCGGCCGACATCGGTGCGGACGAGAGCGCCGTCCGCCGCCAACTGAAGCACCGCCTGTGCCTGCAAGTCCGCGGTGCGAAGGTCGGCTTCGATCCTGTCGGCCGGTTTGCCGTTGCGCAGATCCAGCGCCAAGCGGCCGCCGGCGTCCGCGCCGATCTCCTTGCGCCATCCGATCTCCGGAACCGCGATCAAAGCCTGCTTCAGATCAAGCGATGCGGCGATACTGCCATTGCCTGGCGACGTTTCCGTTATGACCGCCTGAACACCGATCGGACCGGAGATCTGCGGTAAGGATATTCCAGCCACCTTTGCCAGGTCGGCTGCGGTCGAGCTGGTGCGGATGTCGTATCGCCTCTGATAGCCGGCACGGCCAAAGTTCTCCCGCCACGTGATATCGGCCGGCTGCCCCGACAGCTTGGCCTTGCCGCGAACGTCCATCTCCTTGCCGTTGAGCTGCAGGGTCATGGCGCCATCGGTCAGATCGACGCCCGCGACGACCTGCTTGATCCCGAGACCGGAGGTTGTCGCCGATGCGGCATATTCGATCTGCTGCACCGTCAGTTCGTCGATCAGCGGCAGGCGGATGATGGTCCGGACGGAGGCCAGTCCGCTGACAGTGTCCGGTTTGACAAGAAGGTCCCGCGGCAGGCCGACCTTGGGGTGCTCGAGCGTTCTCAGCAGCGAGGGAAGCGTTCCAGTGGCGGTGACGTCAATATCGGCGACATGGCCATCGCGCTGATCGAGGTTGGAGAGCACGATCGTGGCGCCATCAACCGCGACGTCTCCCATCGCTCCGCTCGAGACCTCGAACTTGACGGCCGCATCGGTCATCGACATGACACCTGAGACGGCGGTTACAGCGGGCATCGGACGCAAATAGTGCACCGACAACCCGGAAAAGTTCATGCTGCCGGCGACATTGGCCGCCCGTAACGATTTCGGATCTCGCAGATCGCCGGTGAGATCGAATGCCAGTCGGAAATCCCGCGCCTCGCCGCCTTCGATGTTGGCGATAGCCCAGCTGCGACCTCCCGGCGACATGGCAGCCGGCCAGAAACCGGCGAGGTCGGAAGTCGCCAGCCGATCCACCGCGAGATTCGCTGCGAAACTCACATGGCCGGCCGAGATCGCACCTGCGCCCTTTAGGTCAACTTTCGGCCCGTCGAAATCGATCTCCAGCGAATCGACTCGCAGCGTGCCGCGCGCGACGTTGAACTCGCCGCGAAGCGCTGTCCGCCTGACGCTCTGCGATGCGTCGAAGACGCCCAGATCGCCGATGACGCCCGCTCCGCTGGCGACGTTCACGGTCATCGCTTCCAGTTCGCCGCGCGCGCTGAACCGCGCGTCGACCGTGCCCGCCAATGCGACATCAACCTGCGCCATCGGCCGCAAAGCCGGATCGAGCGGCGCGAGCACCGCCGGCCTGACACCGTCGAAATTTGCCGAGACAGCGAAACTACGATCGTCGCGCGAGAAGAGGGCCCGCAGGTTGACCACCGCCTTATGGCCGCTGGCATCGATTTCGACCGCCGCTTCGCCCAGTACGCCTTCCTCGTCGCGCGCCAGAACCAGTTCGACATTCGGCGCCCGCCAGTAGAGTGATTTCTGCCGGTCCTCGAAAACGATCTCGGCCCCCGTCACCACCACGCGTTCGAGCCGGCGGATAGCCTCTATGCGGCTTTCCCGGTCAAGCAGCTGCTCCACCAGCAGGGAAAGAATCTGTCCTCCGCCCTCCTGTTCCGTCTGGTGGCGCCCGATATCGAACCGACCTTCCTCGTCGATGACGATGCGCAACTGCAGCTTCTCGAGCTGGATGGCGGTCGGCGCTATTTCGCCGCCGAGCAGCGCCAGCATCGACAGCCGAACGGCCGCCTGCGGAATGCTGGCCAGGGTTTCGCCAGCCGCTGAGATGGCTTCAATTGAGCCGACCCGCACTTCCAGCGTGCGGTCCCAGCCTGCCCAATTGAGGGTGACCTCGCGCGCCGCGAGGCGAACGGAGCCGTCGGACGAAGACATGCCGTCTTCGAGATAGGGAAGCGCGAAATCGAGCGGGACCGGCCCCTGAGACAGGCGCCAGAAGCCAAGCGTCAGCAGGACCGCCAGACCGGCCACGACGCCGGCCGCGATTCGCAGCAGCAGTTTGCTCGTCTTCCGAATCACCCGATCCGGCCCTTCCTAACCCGTTGACCGGACAACGACCTTGCCGCAGCCTGCCACTCCCGCACGGCCAGCCGAATATCAGGCCGGCCGGCCGTCCACAATGATATTGACGCTCATGGACTACGAATCGCTAGCCTCGCTTTTGCCACGGCCCGCCCATCCGGATCAGGCCGCCATCGGACTCGAACACTGGGCCGAACGGGCGAGCCGCGCCGGTCTCGCCGCCGACCAGGACCCCGCGCGCCTGGCTCCCGGCAGGAGCATCCTTGAATCGCTGTTCGGCAACAGCCCATTTCTCGGTCAGATCGCGCTGACTGACCCGATAACATTCTGCCGCACGATCGAGATTGGGCCCGATGCGTCACTGGCGGAAGCCCTGGCAGAAATCGCCGCCGCCGCTGCGGTGGAAAATGAGGACACGATTGTGGCGTGCTTGCGGCGGGCTCGACAGCGCGTCGCCCTGCTGGTGGCGCTGGCCGACATCTCGGGCGTTTGGACGGTCGAGCAGGTCACCGGTGCGCTATCGACCCTGGCCGAATCAGCGCTTGAATCGGCGATCCGGTTCCTGCTGTCGCAGGCCGAACGGAATGGACAGATCCAACTCCGCGGCGATCCCGCAAATGCCGGATACGTCGTGCTCGGCATGGGAAAGCTCGGCGCCCGCGAACTGAACTACTCGAGCGATATCGACCTGATTGTGCTCTACGATATCGATAAGGCGACCCGCTGCGGTCTGGACGTACCCGGCCCCTTCTTCGTCCGCCTCACGCGCAACCTCGTTCGGCTGATGGCCGACCGGACCGCCGATGGATACGTCTTCCGTACCGATCTCAGACTTCGGCCGGATCCCGGCTCGACGCCTCTCGCAATCTCGATCACGGCAGCCGAAACCTATTACGAAAGCGTCGGACAGAACTGGGAACGGGCCGCGATGATCAAGGCCCGGCCGGTCGCCGGCGACAAGGCATCCGGCGATGCCTTCCTGCGGTACTTGCGGCCTTACGTATGGCGCAAATCGCTTGATTTCGCCGCGATTCAGGACATCCACTCGATCAAGCGCCAGATCAACGCGCATCGCGGCGGCAGCGAGATCGCGCTGCACGGACACAACATCAAGCTCGGTCGGGGTGGCATCCGCGAAGTGGAGTTCTTCGCGCAGACACAGCAACTGATCTTCGGCGGTCGCCTGCCCGACGTCCGCGATCCGGGGACCGTGCCTGCGCTGCGCGCTTTGGCGGAGGCGGGACTCGTGGATGCCCCGGTCTGCGAGGAAATGACGGCCGCATACCGCTTCCTGCGAAGGGTCGAGCATCGCATCCAGATGATAGCCGACGAACAGACCCATTCGCTGCCCGATACGGATGCCGGACTGGCGCATCTCGCCAACTTTCTGGGTTATGATACGACCGATGCCTTCGCCGGCGAACTGCTCGGACATCTGCGTACAGTCGAACGCCACTACGCCCATCTGTTCGAAGACGCGCCAAGTCTGTCCGGTCCCGGCAATCTCGTGTTCACCGGCGCTGACGACGATCCCGACACGTTGCGAACCATCGAGGGGCTTGGCTTCAAGAACCCGAAAGTCGTCGCCGGAGTCGTGCGCCAATGGCATCACGGGCGCTACCGAGCGACGATCACGGCGCGATCGCGGGAGCTCCTGACCGAACTGGTGCCGACACTGCTCAAGGAACTGGGCGCGACGGCCCACCCGGATGGCGCATTGATGCGGTTCGACCAGTTCCTGGCGCGGCTGCCGGCCGGCGTCCAACTGTTCTCCCTTTTCTACTCCAATCCAGGCCTGCTGCGCCTGGTAGCGACGATCATGGGCTCGGCGCCCAAGGTCGCCGAACGCCTGGCAAGCAGGCCGGCGCTGTTCGACGGCGTGCTGGATCCCGGCTTCCTCGACGAGTTGCCGAGCCTCGATGAACTCCTCGCTGATGCAGAGGCGACCCACGCGAGAGCTCTCGACTATCAGGATGCGCTCGATTTTTCGCGACGGTGGGCGGCCGACCGGCGTTTCCAGATCGGCGTGCAGCTTCTGACTCGCCGGATCGATGCTGAACGCGCCGGACAGGCCATGTCCGACGTGGCTCAGGCCGCCCTATCCGCTCTGTGTCCGCGGGTCGAGGCCGAGTTCTCGCGCCTGCACGGCGGCTTCGGCGGCGCCCGGCTCGCAATCGTCGCCATGGGGAAGCTCGGCAGCAGCGAGATGACGGCGACGTCCGACCTCGATCTGATGTTCGTCTACGACGTACCGGCGGGAACCGACGAATCGGACGGCGAGAAGCCATTGCCGCCGACCCAGTACTACACGCGCCTGTCGCAGCGGATCATCAATGCCATCACCAGCCTGACCAACGAGGGACAACTCTACGAGGTCGATATGCGGCTGCGGCCGTCAGGCAATGCCGGACCACTGGCCAGCAGCGTCGAAGCGTTCGAGGCCTACCAGCGCGACACCGCCTGGACATGGGAGCACATGGCGCTGGTACGGGCCCGGCCCATCCTCGGCCCGAAGGCGCTTTGCGGCCGATTGGAGGCGGCGATTGTCGACGTGCTGATACGCCCGCGCGATGAGGACAAGCTGCTGCTCGATGTGGCGTCCATGAGGGTGCGTATTGAACGGCACAATCGCGCCAAGAGCGAGTGGGATCTGAAGTTCCTGCGCGGCGGCTTGTTCGATCTCGATTTCCTGGCGCAGTACATGCTCCTCAGGCACGCGCCGAAGCAGCCGTCGGTGCTGGCGCGCCGCGCGCCGCAAATATTCCGCCAGCTCGCCGAAGCCGGACTGCTCGACCTGGCGATCGCCGAGGAACTGATCAGAGCCTTTCGCCTGTGGCAATCACTGCAAGCGCTGCTGCGGCTGACGATGGGCGGCGATGAAGCCGATTTCGACGAGGCGGCGGCTCCCGAAGGGTTGAAGCGGCTCCTGGCCGCGACCGCCGGCGTGGAAGATTTCGCCGCCCTGCGTGCGAAGATGACGGCAACCGCGGCCCGGGTCTACGATATCTATCGACAGTTCATCGACGAGCCGGCGAGCCGACTCGGACGCATCGACGAGGGAAACCAGGATGAGCGCTGAAATCGGCAGGAAAGCTCCGGACTTCACCGCCGCCACGGATGGCGGTGGCCGCATCAAGCTGTCCGACTACAAGGGCAAGAACGTCATCCTGTACTTCTATCCGAAGGACGACACGCCGGGATGCACCAAGGAAGCATGCGGCTTTCGCGACGCCAAACCGAATTTCGGCAAGGCCAGGGCTGTCATCCTGGGCGTGTCCAAGGACAGCGTCGCCCGCCACGACAAGTTCAAGGACAAATACGATCTGAACTTTCCGCTACTGTCCGACGAAGACGGCAAGATCTGCGAGAAGTACGGCACCTGGGTCGAGAAGAGTCTTTACGGCCGCAAGTACATGGGGATCGACCGCGCCACTTTCCTGATCGACTCCAAAGGAGTCGTGCGCAACGTCTGGCGCAAGGTCAAGGTGCCTGGCCATGTCGACGAAGTGCTGGCGGCGCTGAAGGCTCTCGACTGAGACCGTCCGCCGACGCCCGCGCTAGCGGTGGCCCAGAACGCGGTGCGGCGTGTAGGGTTCTTCAAGCCAGGCGATCTCGTCCGCCGTCATCTTGAAGTCCGGCGCCGCCAGCAGATCGTCGAACTGCTCCATCTTACTGGCCGCAATGATCGGCGCGCTGATCCACGGCTTGTGCAGCATCCAGGCCAGGGCGACGCAGGCCGGTCCGACGCCGCGCTTCTTCGCGAGCTCCAGCACGCGCTCGACGATGGTGAAGTCGCCGTCCGCATAGTACATCCGATGCGCCATCTCGTCGGTTCGAGCGCGCGCAGTGGCGGCATTTGCGCCGTTCTGGCGATCGGACTTGCCGCGATTGCCGACGAGGAAGCCGCGCGCCAGCGGGCTCCAGGGCGTGATGCCGACGCCCTGGTCGCGACACAACGGGATCATCTCGCGCTCCTCTTCGCGATAGACCAGATTGTAATGGTTCTGCATCGACACGAAACTGGTCCACCCATGGCGTTCCGCCACATGCTGCGCCTTGGCGAACTGCCAGGCGTACATGCTCGAAGCGCCGAGATAGCGGACCTTGCCGGACTTAACGCAATCGTGGAGCGCTTCCATCGTCTCCTCGATCGGCGTTTCCGGATCCCAGCGATGGATGATGTAGAGATCGATGTACTCGGTCCCCAGACGGCGCAGCGAGGCGTCGACCTGATCCATGATGTGCTTGCGCGAAAGGCCCTTGTCGTTCGGACCCTTGCCCATGGGGTTGAATACCTTGGTGGCGATCACATACTCCTCGCGCCGCCCCAGGTCGCGCAGGGCGCGGCCGGTGATCTCCTCGCTGACGCCGACCGAGTACATGTTCGCCGTGTCGAAGAAATTGATGCCGGCTTCCCAGGCTCGCCGGTAGAACGGCTTGCCTTCGTGCTCGTCCAGCACCCATTCGCGCCATGACTTCGCGCCATAGGTCATCGTGCCGAAGCACAGCCGCGAAACCTTGAGGCCGGAATTGCCCAGGCGAACGTACTGCATCGAAATCTCCCCCTGCGCTATTCGGCCACCTTGTGCTTGGCATCGACCCGCGCCGCCAACGCCGCCGCCATGTATTCGTCGAGATCCCCATCGAGCACACGCTGGGCGTCCGAGCGCTCCACGCCGGTGCGCAGGTCCTTGACCATCTGATAGGGCTGCAGAACGTAAGACCTGATCTGGTGGCCCCAGCCGATATCGGTCTTGGAATCGGCTTCCGCCTGCGCCGCCTCCTCGCGCTTGCGCAATTCGGCCTCGTACATGCGTGCCCGCAACATGTCCATGGCGGTCGCCCGGTTGCGATGCTGCGAGCGGTCGCTCTGGCACTGCACAACGATGCCGGTCGGAATATGGGTGATGCGGATGGCGGAATCGGTCTTGTTGACGTGCTGCCCGCCGGCGCCAGAGGCGCGATAGGTGTCGACTCGCAGGTCCTTGTCGAGAATCTCGATGGCGATCGTACCGTCGATCACCGGGTAGACCCAGACAGACGCGAAAGAAGTGTGGCGCCGGGCCTGGCTGTCGAATGGCGAGATCCGCACCAGCCGATGCACGCCGCTCTCGGTCTTCAGCCAGCCATACGCATTGCGGCCGTTGACCTTGAGCGTTACCGACTTGATGCCGGCTTCCTCGCCTGGGCTCTCTTCCAGCCACTCGACCTTGTAGCCGTGCTGTTCCGCCCAGCGCACGTACATGCGCGCCAGCATTTCCGCCCAATCCTGCGATTCGGTACCGCCGGCCCCTGCGTGGATCTCGACATAGCAGTCGTTGCCGTCGACTTCGCCCGAAAGGAGGGTTTCCAGTTCGAGACGCGCCGCCACGTCGCGCAGTTCGCGCAACGCTTTTTCGGCCTCGGCGATCATTCCGGCATCGCCCTCGGCTTCGGCGAGCTCAATCAGTTCGGCATTCTCGGTGATGCCGTTTTCGAGCAGACGCACATTGGCCAGCGCCGTGTCGAGCTGCTGGCGCTCCCGCATCAGCGCTTGCGCCTGTTTCGGATCGTTCCAGAGGCCCGGGTCTTCGGTGCGGGCGTTCAGCTCCGCAAGACGTTCTATCGCGCGATCGTAGTCAAAGATGCCTCCTCAGCAGCCCGACTGACTGCCTGATCTGCTCGACGACGGCCTCGGCTTCCGCCCGCATCGACTACTCTCCCGATGGTGATTTTCGATCCGGTGACGTTCTAATACGTTTCGCCGGTTCCCGAAAGGGTCGGACGGTTGCCGCCGGCCGCCGCGGCCGGATCGACGCCGAGCACGCTGAAATTTCCCGTACCGTCGAGCACGACACGGTCGCCGGTCGGCTCGGTGCCGGGCTTGAACGCTTCCAGAATCACGTTGCGATCGCCGGGACCGGCCGGTTCGCCTGTCGCGGCATTGATACGCACCATTTGGATGTCGGGCGGAATGCGGAACGGCGTATTGGGCCGATCCTTCAGCACGGTTTCGGCGATGTTGCGGAAGATCGGCACCGCAACCGAGCCGCCCGTCTCGCCACGACCCAGGGTGCGCGGCTCGTCGAAGCCCACATAGACGCCGATCACAAGATCGGGCGAGAATCCCATGAACCACAGGTCCTTGGCGTCGTTCGAGGTGCCGGTCTTGCCGGCGAGAGGCTTGTTGAGCGACGCCAGCGAGGCTGCCGTGCCGCGCACCGTCACGCCCTGCAGGATATGGACCATCTGATAGACCGATTGCGGATTGTAGATCTGCTCGCGATCGTCGGGGACGACCGGCGCGGCTTGGCCGTTCCATGTCTCGACAAGGCAGTTGTCGCACGACCGGCCGTCATGTCGGTAGATCGTCGCGCCACGGCGGTCCTGTACGCGGTCGATCAGCGTCGGCGTGATCCGCTTGCCGCCGTTCACCAGCATGCCGTATGCCGTCGCCATCCTTACCAACGTCGTTTCGCCGGCGCCAAGCGCCATCGGCAGCACCTCGATCATGTCGTCGACGACGCCGAAGGTCTTGGCCGTGGCGGCGATCTTGTCCATTCCGACGTACTGCGCGATTCGCACGGTCATCAGATTGCGCGATTTTTCAATTCCCCGACGCAGCGTCGTTGGCCCGAGGAAGTCACGAGAATAGTTCTCCGGCTTCCACAGCGGTTGGTTCGGGCCGGGGTCGTAGACGAACGGCGCATCCAGCACGAGGCTGGCCGGCGTCAGCCCGCCTTCCTCCAGCGCCGTCAGGTAAACGAACGGTTTGAAGGATGATCCGGGCTGGCGCAACGCCTGGGTGACGCGATTATACTGACTGCGCTGGAAGCTCCAGCCGCCGGCCATCGCCAGCACCCGGCCGGTGTGGGGATCGAGAACCACGGCGCCGCCATCGACATCGGGAATCTGTCGCAGGGCGAAGGTCTGCGCCGGATAGTCATTCTTCTTGGCGTCCTTGGTGGCGCGTTCGACCACCACGACGTCGCCGGCCGTCACGACATCCGAAGGTTTGCGGGGTGCCGGCCCCACGCGCTGCTCTTCCGCCGTCGGCCTCGCCCACGCCATCTCCTGAAACGGTATCGACCCTTCCTTGCCATCGGGCAATCCGATCGTCGCGCCGTCGCCTTCCACCTTCAGCACGACGGCCATGGTCCATTCCGACTTGCCGATCGGCGGGCGGGCGTCGAGAATCTTCGCCAGTTCCGCCTTCCAGTTCTCGAGCGACGGGAGCTTGCTGAACGGACCGCGCCATCCATGCTTGCGGTCGTAGGCGACCAATCCGTCGCGCAGCGCACGCTCGACTACCGGCTGCATGGCCGAATCGAGCGTCGTGCGTACCGCAAGGCCTCCTTCGTAGAGGGTCGTTTCGCCGTACTGGGCGTAGATCTGCCGCCTGACTTCCTCGGCGAAGAAATCCGCCGTCACCGTCTCGCTTTCGGGCCGGCGCCGTATCTGAAGCGGCTCGGCGCGCGCGGCAGCGGCCTCCTCGGCGGTTATGTAGCCGTCTTCCAGCATGCGGCCGACAACGTAGTCGCGACGCGCCTTGGCTTCGGCGGGCGCGCGCTGGATGCTGTAGTTGCTCGGCGCCTTCGGCAATGCCGCGAGATAGGCAGCCTCTCCGATCGTCAACTCGTCAAGTGACTTGCCAAAATAGTTGAGGGAAGCGGCAGCGACGCCATAATTGCCGGAGCCGAGAAAGATCTCGTTGAGATAGAGTTCGAGAATTCGCTGCTTCGAGAACGTGTTCTCGATGCGCAAGGCCAGGATCGCTTCGCGAATCTTTCGCGCCAGCGTCGCCTCGTTGCTGAGAAGAAAGTTCTTTGCGACCTGCTGCGTGATGGACGACGCGCCCTCCGGACGCTTGTTCTGGCCCATGTTCGAAAGATTGGACAGCGCCGCGCGGATGACGCCGAGCGCGTCCACGCCAGGATGAGTAAAAAACCGCTGATCTTCTGATGCAACGAAGGCATTGATGACGCGCTTGGGCGTGGCGGTTATCGGCACGTAGATGCGCTTTTCCTTGGCGTATTCGGCCAGCAATCTTCCGTCGGCCGCGTAAAGCCGAGTGGTCACAGGTGGCTCATAGGCCTCGAGTTGCTGATGGTCCGGCAGATCCGCGGAATACTGCGCGTAGAGATAGGCGCCGCCGGCGCCGGCGACGACGATTCCGATAATGACCAGAACTCCGAGGTATTTCAGTACGCGCACGGCAGCGGCGCCTTTCCTTTGTATCGCAGCGTCAACCCGCGCTCGGGGCGGCAAGCCGACACCACAGCTATATCGCAGTCAGTAGGCGAATTCGCTACCGGAAAATTGCGGCGACGGTGGGGCGGAAAAGTCGTTGGCTGTCAGCCGTTTGCATCAGTTGGAGGCGGTCGACGGGGCCCGCGCCACGCGCGGCGTGCGATCGGCGAAAAAGGCATCCGCCGCCTTGATGATCACGCGCGCCAGCCTCTGGCGGTGACTTTGGCTCATCAACGCTCGCTCGTCGGTCTTGTTCGACAGATAGCCGACTTCCAGCAGCACCGCCGGCACATCAGGCGCCGTCAATACCGCGAATCCGGCCGATCGGTGCGGCCGGCGCGGCAGCAAGGCCACCTTGGCCCGATCGAACTCCTCGACCAGCAGTTCGGCGTAGATCTTCGACCGATTCATCGTCTCACGCTGAGCGAGGTCGATCAGAATGCTTGCGACATCCCGGTCCTGCCGGCTGAGATCGAGGCCGCCGAGTATGTCCGCCTTGTTCTCCTTGGCGGCCAGCGCCGCCGCCTCCTTGTCCGATGCTTCCGTCGACAAGGTATAGACCGAAGCGCCCCTCATATCCCATTCCCCGTGAGAATCGGCATGAATTGAGATGAACAGGTCGGCGCCGGCGGCACGGGCGAAGGTCACGCGCTCACGCAGCGGGATGAAATCGTCCTTGGTTCTGGTGAGCACAGCCTTGTAACGGCCCGTGGCATTCAGCTGACGAGCCAGCTCCTGCGATACGGCAAGCGTCACTTTCTTCTCGTAATGCCCATTGACGCTGATCGCGCCGGGATCAACGCCGCCATGACCGGGGTCAATGACGATGATCTTGCGCGTGTCACGACGCGCCTGGGGCGGCGTCGTTGGCGGCGGCGGTACTCGGCCAATAACTAGCGCGGGCTTGGCCGCCGCCTGCTTGCTGGCCTCCGATTCGCGCAGGAAGGTGGCGTGGTCGGTCCGTCCCAGATCGACGACGAAACGGAAAGGATGCGGACCGATCGGATTGAGCAGAAACGAATTCTTGACCGATAGCGGTTCGCCGACCTCCATCACGATGCGGCCGCCGTTCTCGCCGAACTGACCAAATCTGAAGGCCTTGATGACCGCGTTGTCGCGGACGAGTCGATCAAGCGCTTCCTTGTTGATTTTCCAGTCAACCTCCGGAAAATCGATAACGATGCGATAGGGATCGGGCAGCGTGAAAACGTGGTAGGCGACCTTGCGGTCGATATCGAGAACGAACCTTGTCACGTCATCGATCTGACGGCCCGCGCGTACGCCGAGCACTTCCGGCGGGGCCGCCACAGCGGCTCCGTCGAACAGCGCCAGGCCGAGCAAGGCCAGCGTCAAATATCGAAACAAGGCGCGTTTCACCCCCCGGACCCCCTTGTCGGAAATTAAGAAAGTCATCTAACTATATAAGAAACCGTCACAATTTACCACCCGGCAATGCCTGGCCGAGGTTAAAATCATTCTCTAAGCCGCTAGGCACTTTCAATCATTGTCGTTTTGTTCCGGCCGCATTATGGTGCGAGCCGCGAACGGGTGGCTCCCGATCGCCGGCGGGCCTCGGTCCGAACGGCGGTGGCGTTTCCCACGGTTTCCCGGACAGTTTTCCGGGCAGGTCCGCACCACGCTGAAAAGGTGGCGGCCAGCGAACCGTGCGACAGCGCCGCGATGGGAGACGCTCAATGGAAACCCGGAGTGGATACAGCGCATGATTTGCGCTCCGGGCGCCGGACCGTCCCCGTCCTGACCTAATCGGTCGTTCGACGGGTGGTAGACGACGGCGCTCTCCGCTCCGCATCAAGCGAGCCGTGCTCGCCCCGACAGTTCGCACGGGGACTACGAGCACCGTTCGGGAGTTCGGCCGCATGGTCAAGCGCATGCTGGTGGACGCCACGCATCCGGAGGAAACCCGGGTCGTCGTGGTGAACGGCACCAAGCTCGAGGAATTCGATTTCGAGACCTCGACCAAGAAGCAGCTCAAGGGCAATATCTACCTCGCCAAGGTAATCCGCATCGAACCGTCGCTTCAGGCGGCATTCGTTGAGTATGGCGGCAACCGCCACGGGTTCCTGGCATTCAGCGAAATCCATCCGGACTACTATCAGATACCGGTGGCGGACCGCGAAGCTATCCTGGCTGAGCAGGAACGCCGGGCGCGCCAGGCGGAAGAGAACGAGGGTCAGGAGCGTCCGTCCCGTCGTCGCGGCCGCAACGCCCGTGGGCGCAATGGAGAGCGCGGACAGCGCGGCGAGCGCCGCAATGGCGACGCGCCCTCGCCTGTGCTGTCCGAAACCGATGCGATTGATGCGGTGGTAGCGCCGGATCAGGCAGGAGATATCGACGACCAGCCCGCCGTCGAAACGTGGGATCACGAAACGGCCCAGGCTGGCGATTATCGCCGTTCGGTAGAGACCGAAATCGGCGAACCGGAATACTCGGCCGATACACAGGACGCTGACGAAGACGAACGCGTCGAGGAAACTTCCGGAGCCGCGGAGCGCGAGCGGCTCGATCGCGACGGCGACTTCCGCGAGGCTGAGGCAAGCTGGGACCGTTCGTACGATGACGACGCGGCCGGGGACGAAGACAGGTCCGAAGCGGAAACCGCTGCCGGCGCAGACGCCGAGGCGGGCGTTTTCGCCTCGTCGGACAAATCGTCCGACGGGGATAGTGAGCCGGACAACTATGCCATCGAACGCCAGAACTGGCCGGTCACCTACGATACGGCCCCCCGGCCGGACGAAGGTATCGAGGCGGACGCCACGCGCCCCGAACCATCCGAGGAACAGTTCGACGAGCAGCCGGACGAAACCGATTCCCTTGCTCCTGCCGAAGCACTGGATGCCGCTCGCGAGGCGGTCGAAACCGGCGACGTCGCCAATGGCGAACTGACTGAAGTCGAAACGCCGGTGTCGGTTGAAACCGTCGGCGGCGATGATCTCGGCGAAGAAGAGCGCCCTCGCCGCCAGCAGCCGCTGCGCACTTACAAGATCCAGGAAGTAATCAAGCGACGCCAGATTCTGTTGGTGCAGGTTGTCAAGGAGGAGCGCGGCAACAAGGGCGCGGCCCTGACGACCTATCTGTCGCTAGCCGGTCGCTATTGCGTGCTGATGCCGAACGCGGGGCGGGGCGGTGGTATTTCCCGTAAGATCACCAATGCGGCAGACCGCAAGCGCATGCGGGATATGCTCTCCGAGCTCGAAGTTCCGCAGGGCATGGGCGTGATCCTGCGCACGGCAGGACTGGAACGCAGCAAGCCCGAGATCAGGCGCGATTACGACTATCTGATCCGGTTGTGGGACAATATCCGCGAGGTCACGCTCAAATCGACCGCGCCCGCACTGATCTACGAGGAAGGCAATCTGATCAAACGGTCGATCCGCGATCTCTACGGCAAGGAGATCGAGGAACTCCAGATCGAGGGCGAGGACGCCTATCGCCACGCCAAGGAATTCATGCGGCAGCTTATGCCGAGCCATGCCAAGAAGGTTCAGCTCTACCGCGACCCCATCCCTCTGTTTCATCGCTATCAGGTGGAAGCGCAGCTCGACGCGATGCATTCGCCAGTGGTGCAACTGAAGAGCGGCGCCTACATCGTCATCAACCCGACCGAGGCGCTGGTGGCGATCGACGTCAACTCGGGCCGGGCGACGAAGGAGCGCAACATCGAGGAAACGGCGTTGCGCACCAACGTCGAAGCGGCCGAGGAGATCGCCCGCCAGCTTCGGCTGCGCGACCTCGCCGGACTGATCGTGATCGACTTCATCGATATGGAGGACCAGCGGCATCAGGCCCAGGTCGAGCGCCGTCTGAAGGAAGCCATGCGCTCGGACCGGGCGCGCATCCAGATCGGGCGCATCAGCGCTTTCGGCCTTCTGGAACTGTCGCGTCAGCGACTGCGCCCCAGCCTGCTCGAAACCTCCACCGAGGTCTGCCCGCACTGCGAGGGCACCGGTCGTATCCGCTCGACTGAGTCGACCGCCCTGCACGTGCTGCGCGCCATCGAGGAAGAAGGCATCCGCCGCCGCGCCGCCGAGATCCGCGTCACCGTTCCCACGCACGTGGCGCTGTATCTTCTGAACCAGAAGCGCGCCGGGCTGGCCGAGATCGAAGCCCGCTACGGGTTCCGCGTCGTGGTTGATGGCGACGACCGGCTGATCCCGCCGAATTTCACGCTGGAGCGCAGTCGCAATCGTCCGGCCGACCAGATGGCTCCCGTGGTGCCGCTGGCAACGGCGGCCTACGACGACGAGACCGACGCGGTCGACGCCGAGGTGGCCGGGGATGACGTCGAGGCGCCTGCCGAGGAGACCGTGGCGGCCGACGTCGGCCAGCCGGACACCGGCGACGACAATGGCGGCCGCCGACGCCGCCGCCGCCGCCGCCGGCGCCGGGGCGAGGACGATGCGGCCGAGGGCGAGGCGGAGAGCGCGCAACAGGAGAGCGCGCAACAGGCGACCGGCAGCGACGAGGACGACGATGCCGGGACGGAGCCGGAAGACGAGGCGCCGGAGAACGCCGCAGCCGATGCCGAATCATCTGAGTTGGGGCCGGACGGGCTGCCCCGCCGCCGGCGTCGCGGGCGCCGTGGTGGTCGTCGCCGGCGCCAGGGCGAGCGCCCGGACGCCGATCGCCTGGAGTCGGAGGTCGACAACGGCCATGCCGAAACCGATCAGGCCGCCCTGCCCTCGCCGGAGCAGAGCAACGGTCTCGTCGAGGAGGTCGCCGCCGGTGACTCGCCATCCAACGGCGGCGAGCAGCCGCATGCGGTCGACGAGACCGAAGCGCCGCGACGGACAGCGCATCAGTCGGAGCCCGCAGAGCAGGCCCAAGAGACCGTCACGAATGGACCGGCCATGCCGCCGGCTCCGGCCGAGCCCGAGGGGCCGCCACGTCGCGGCTGGTGGCAGCGACTGACCAGCGGAAGCTAGGTCGCACTCTTCGACATGGAGCAGAAAGAAAAGGGCCCCGAAGGGCCCTTTTCGCTTGATGGCGGAAACCTGTCGACCCGCCCGAATGCTATTCCTTCGCCCGTCAGAACCGGGCAGTCAGGCTGAAGAACCCGCGCCAGTCGTCGCCGTGCGAACCACGGTTCGCGATGTCGCGGGTAATCGGCTTGGCGATGAAGAATTCGCCCGAAACGGTGTCCATGAAGTTCAGACGGATACCAGCGCCGGCCGACATCAGGGATTCTTCATCCGTCCCGGCCACCTTGTCGGCCTGGTCGTCGTTCCAGATCTTGCCGTAGTCCCAGAAGGCGAAGATCTGGTACCCGCGCAGAATGGCGATGTTCGCCGGACCGCCGAACTGTAGCTCCACCTTGGTCGCCAGGCCGTGGTCGCCGCTGATCTCGCCCGGGTCGTAGCCGCGACCCCACTGCGAACCGCCGACCCCGAACTCTTCCGACGACAGCAGCTTGTCCGCCGAGATCTGGCCCTGAGCCGCGACGTACAGGTTCAGACCTGGGATGAACAGCGACTGCAGACGGGAAATCTGACCGGTCGCCTTGAAAAAGTTCGCCGTGCCCTCGGGCCGCGAGCTGTTGTCGCCTTTCTTCGTGTAGTTGAAGATCGGCAGGCCCTTGCTCAGTTCAACGTCGATCAAGGTAACGCCGCCAAAGCGGTCGACGAAATCGAACTGGCTGCCCAGTCGGGCAACCCATAGATGGTCGTTGCTCTCGAAGTCGGTCGGACCGTTCAACACGGTTTCGCTTTCGACATCCCGATAGAGACCGGTGCCACGCACGTACCAGTTCATGGTCCGCGACCGGATGATCGGATGCTGCACCCTGGCGGTCGCCGTATAAGCCTTGCCTTCGATATGGAAAGCCGACGTGTCCAGCGTGTAGCCCGGCCTCGTGTTCGAATAGGAGAAGCCGAACCCGAGATTGGTGCCCTCGTTGCCGATCACCTGGTCATAGTTGCCTTCCAGGTACATCAATTCGTCCCAGTCCGCGACCGTGTTGATGGCGCGAAAGCTGAAGCGCTCGGCCAGCCCGAGGGGAGAATTGGCGATGATGCCGACCTGTCCCTGGTACGGGCCCGAGAAGCGGGAGCCGTAATTGTCGGCCGAAGCGAAAACGTCGACCAGTTTGCGCTTGGCATTCACGACGAGGGTGGCCGCACCGGGCTCGTTGCCCTGAGCTGGCGCCAGCACCGCTTGCGCCGTGATGCCGGGCAGATCGTTGGCGAGCAAAAGATAGCGCTCCATCGCCTTGCTGGTGACCGGCCGCGAGCCGACGATCTTCTGCGCGTAGGCCGCCAGCTTACCCTTGATGCTACTGATGAATCCGGGCGATTCCGATCCGCCGAAATCGGCGTCGATGCGGAAATCCTTGATATAACCTTCGATCACTTGGATGGTCAGCGCGCCGCCGCTGATCCGTTGCGCCGGCACGATGGCACGGGACAGAATGTATCCATCGTTGCGGTACTTGGTGGTGATCCGGTCGGCAATGGCCTGCGCATCGGCCAGGGAAATCTCCTTCCCGACCAGTTCGCCATAGGTCGCCTGCAACGCGGCAGCGTTATAGACCGTCGATCCCGTAACGTTGACGGAAGCGAGATTGAAGCGGATACGTGCGGCATCGCCCGGCACGCGCTGTTCGGGTTCGATCAGAGGCACGACCTGATCGGTCGTTGTCCGAGGCTGCGGTGGCGGGGTGAAACGCTGCTGCGTGCGGCCCGGATCGGCCGAACTCGGCAGGTTCTGCGCAAGAGCGAGACCGTTCGACAGACCGAGCAGCAATGGTGCAGCGGACACAACTGACAGAAGGCGAACGCTGGATGCCTTGCAGGCTTGGCGGCGGACAGTCTTGGCAGGTGCTGTCCCGATAACCGAAGGCCGCATCTCTTCCCCCAAGTCATTCATAAAAGCACAGTCTATCAGTAGGATAGCCGGCAATCGTCCTCAAGTACCAACTGGGCCTGACAAAGTCAAACAACAAGACTGTCTTACCGCCACATATCGTCGGTTGTTGCAGCACCGCCACAACGTAATGTGGTTCCAATCAAGTTCTCGCGAAGAACTATACCACCTGAATCAATGATTTAGCATCCCACAATCCCGGGACTGCCGGTGGAAAAACTCGGCAGTCGCATCCATTGGCACAGGCGACGCATGCAATAGCGACGTCAGTCGGGCTTATAGCCGGTCAGAAGCGGCCAAAGTGCATCGGCGCCGTCAGCCGCCACCATGCGGCCGATCTCATTTGCCCAGGCCGTATCGCTGCCAAACTCATCCCGCCAAGCCCACAAACGGCGAGTGAAATGGTGCAGTCGGTGCTCGTATGTGAAACCCATGGCGCCCAGCACCTGATGCGCCATGGCGCAGATCCGGCCGGCATTGTCGCTGGCGCGCACCTTGGCCGCCGCGACGGGCAGCGGCCCGGTTCCAGCGAGGTCAGCCGCCGATTCGGCCGCCGATTGGACGGCCGCGACCTGCCCGGCGAGTTCCGCCAGGAGCTGCTGAACAGCCTGGAAATTGCCGATCGGGCGCCCGAACTGCTTGCGCTCCCGCGAATAGGCCAGACAGATTTCCAGGCAGCGCGCGGCGGCACCAGCCATCTGCTGGACGCGCATCAGCGCCGCCAAAGCATAGGCATCGGCGGCCGTCAAAGTGGTGGGCACGGAAGCCGAAACCGGCAGGTCGCCATTGCGGAAACGCCCTCTAGGCTCGCCGGCGCTGTTGTTGGCGGTCGACGCGACGGCCTTGGGGTCGATCAGCACAGCACGGCCCTCGCCGCTTGCCGCCCGGCCGATGGCGACGATGCCCTTGGTACTCGCGGCCCATGGAGCCGCCGCGATGTCGCCGCTCGCACGCCTCGCATCGGCTGCCAGTTGAAGCGGCGTCGCCGAAAATCCGACGCTCAGGGGGCCTTGCGGCAGGTCGAGGCCTGCCAGCGCACCAACATGACGGGCCAGCGCCGTCTCCGCCGCAGGGGCCGGAACCGCATGGGCTCCCAACAGACGCAGCACGGCGCAGAGATCGGCCAGCGAGCCGCCGACCCCGCCCGCCTCCTCCGGCACTGCGATAAGCGTCAGACCGGCGTCTTCGATCGCGGACCAGAGTTGTTCGGGCCATTCACCCTTTTCGGCGCGATTGACCAGTTCGGGCGTGCACAGGTCTGTCAGCAGGCGGTCGGCGCTTTCCAGCATCATCGACCGGGATTCGGCATCGAGCGACATCAAAAGGATCC
>JBFWZG010000015.1:9133-36679 GCA_050185515.1 Reyranellaceae bacterium | reverse complement strand
GTTGGCACGGGATTTGCGGAGATGTGTTCGCGGATGCGAGATGGCGGGGGATCGCTGCGCGCATTCGTGCCAGGTCGCGGCTTTGCGGCCTATCCACTTCGCGGGGATGGGACTCTAAATGACAAGGATTTGGAAAAACTTCGCAGTCGGTGCCGCGATGAGCGCTGCCGTCGCGATCTCCGGCGTCGCTCCGGCGCTGGCGCAGGAAACGATCAAGGTCGGCGTGCTGCATTCTCTGTCCGGCACGATGGCGATCAGCGAGACGACCCTGAAGGACGTCATGCTGATGCTGATCGAGGAGCAGAACAAGAAGGGCGGCCTCCTGGGCAAGAAGCTCGAGGCCGTCGTGGTCGATCCGGCCTCCAATTGGCCGCTGTTCGCCGAAAAGGCGCGTGAACTGATCTCGGTCAACAAGGTGGCGGCCACCTTCGGCTGCTGGACCTCGGTGTCGCGCAAGTCGGTGCTGCCGGTGTTCGAGGAGCTGAACTCGATCCTGTTCTATCCGGTGCAGTACGAGGGCGAGGAAAGCTCGAAGAACATCTTCTACACCGGCGCCGCGCCGAACCAGCAGGCGATTCCGGCCGTCGACTACCTGATGAAGGAGGAGAAGGTGCAGCGCTGGGTGCTGGCGGGCACCGACTACGTCTATCCGCGCACCACCAACAAGATCCTCGAGGCCTACCTGAAGCAGAAGGGCGTCAAGGCCGAGGACATCATGATCAACTACACGCCGTTCGGCCATTCCGACTGGCAGACGATCGTGGCGAACATCAAGAAGTTCGGCTCGGCCGGCAAGAAGACGGCGGTCGTCTCGACCATCAACGGAGACGCCAACGTGCCGTTCTACAAGGAGCTGGCCAACCAGGGCGTCAAGGCGACCGACATTCCCGTCGTCGCCTTCTCGGTCGGCGAGGAAGAGCTGGCGGGCATCGACACCGCGCCGCTGGTCGGCCATCTGGCGGCCTGGAACTACTTCCAGTCGGTCAAGAATCCCGACAACGAGGCGTTCATCGCCAAGTGGAAGGCCTTCACCAAGAATCCGAAGCGCGTGACCAACGATCCGATGGAAGCGCACGTCATCGGCTTCAACATGTGGGTCAAGGCGGTGGAGAAGGCCGGCACGACCGATCCCAACGCGGTGATCGACGCCATCATCGGCGTCTCGGTGCCGAATCTGTCGGGCGGCTACTCGACCATGATGCCGAACCACCACATCACCAAGCCGGTGCTGATCGGCGAGGTCAAGGCCGACGGCCAGTTCGACACGGTGTGGCAGACCTCGGGCCTGGTCGTGGGCGACGAGTGGTCGGACTATCTCGAAGGCTCGAAGGACCTGATCGCCGACTGGCGCGCGCCGATGTCGTGCGGCAACTTCAACGTCAAGACCGGCAAGTGCGGCGGCGCCGGCAAGTAGGCCGCGCTTCGCTCTGAGAACCGCGCGGCCGGGGAGCGCCTCCCCGGCCGCCACTTTCCACCGACGACGAAACTGGGGACGGACAGCGCATGTTCAGGTTCCGGCGCGCCATCGCCGTCTTGCTTTGCGTGCTCGGCCTCGGGCTGGCCCCGGGACTGGCGACGCAGGGCGCCAGGGCCCAGGGCATCGAGCCGGCACTGAAGCTGCTGGCCTCGCAATCCTATTCCGACATCGAGAAGGGCATCGAGATGCTGGCCGCGTCGGGCAACGACGCCGCAAGGCCGATGCTGCAGGCCATGGGCGAGGGCCGGCTGCTGGTCGGCGACGGCCGCGCCGCCATCGTCGGCGCCGACAGGAAGACCGTCGATGCGCTGACCGGCAAGCCGCTCGACGATGCCGCGGGGCTGGCGGCGCCGAGAGTCAACAACCGCATCCGCCGCGCCATCGACGCCGCCATCGGCATGCTGACCATCATGTCGCCCGATCCGGCCAGGCGCCTGGAGGCCGCGGCCTCGGTGTTCAAGACCCGCGACCCCGCCGCCAAACCGCTGATCGACGCGGCGCTGGCGAAGGAAAAGGATGCCGCCGTGCGCCGCGCCTTCGAGCAGGCCCGGGCCGCGCTCACCCTGGCGGAGAAGGGACCCGACGCCGAGCGGCTGGCCGCCATCGAGGTGCTGGCCGCCCGCGGCGACCAGGACGCCCGCGCCCTGCTCGCCGCCATCGCCGAACCCAGCCCGGAGGTCGCAAAGGCGGCGCAGGCGGCGATCGCCGGCATCGAACGGCGCCTCGCGGTGTGGAACGCGGTGCAGAGCGTCTACTACGGCATCTCGCTGGGCTCGGTGCTGCTGCTGGCCGCCATCGGGCTCGCCATCACCTTCGGCGTCATGGGCGTCATCAACATGGCGCATGGCGAGATGGTGATGCTGGGCGCCTACACCACCTTCGCCGTGCAGGAAGTGATCCGCACTTCCATGCCCGGCCTGTTCGACTGGTCGCTGGCGATCGCCTTGCCGCTGGCGTTTCTGGTGTCGGGCGCCGTCGGCATGGCGATCGAGCGCGGCGTCATCCGCTTCCTCTACGGCCGGCCGCTGGAAACCCTGCTCGCCACCTTCGGCCTGTCGCTGATCCTGCAGCAGGCGGTGCGCTCGATCTTCGGCGCCAACAATCGCGAGGTCGGCAACCCCTCCTGGATGTCGGGCGCCTTCGAGCTCGGCGGCCTGACCCTGACCTACAACCGCATGTGGATCATCGTCTTCGCCATCGTCGTGCTTGCCGCCCTGATGCTGGTGCTGCGCCGCACCGCCTACGGCCTGCAGATGCGGGCGGTGACGCAGAACCGGCGCATGGCCGCCGCCATGGGCATCCGCACTTCCTGGGTCGACAGCTTCACCTTCGGCCTCGGCTCGGGCATCGCCGGCATCGCCGGGGTGGCACTGAGCCAGATCGACAACGTCAGCCCCAATCTCGGCCAGGGCTACATCATCGACAGCTTCATGGTCGTGGTGTTCGGCGGCGTCGGCAATCTGTGGGGCACGCTGGTCGGCGCCCTGTCGCTGGGCGTCGCCAACAAGCTGCTCGAGCCGGTGGCCGGCGCGGTGCTGGGCAAGATCATTGTGCTGGTGCTGATCGTGCTGTTCATCCAGCGCAAGCCGCGCGGCCTGTTCCCACTCAAGGGCCGGGCGGTCGAATCATGATCCTCGCCCGCTTCGTCGCCAACGACCGCCTGCTGCTGTGGTTCACCGCCATCGTCGCCGCCGTCAGCGCGCTGCTGATCGTCGGCAACCTCGCCTTCGCGCCCGACTCGGCCCTGCACGTGCCGACATACGTCATCGCGCTCTACGGCAAGTACCTGTGCTACGCGCTGCTGGCGCTGTCGGTCGATCTCGTCTGGGGCCAGGTCGGCATCCTGTCGCTGGGCCATGGCGCCTTCTTCGCGCTGGGCGGCTACGCCATGGGCATGTACCTGATGCGCCAGATCGGCCCGCGCGGCGTCTACGCCCATCCGGTGCTGCCCGACTTCATGGTGTTCCTGAACTACAAGGAGCTGCCCTGGTTCTGGCACGGCTTCGACATGTTCTGGTTCGCCATGATCATGGTGATGCTGGTGCCCGGCCTGCTGGCCTTCGTGTTCGGCTGGCTGACCTTCCGCAGCCGCGTCACCGGCGTCTACCTGTCGATCATCACCCAGGCGCTGACATTCGCCCTGCTGCTGGCCTTCTTCCGCAACGACATGGGCTTCGGCGGCAATAACGGCCTGACCGACTTCAAGGAGATACTGGGCTTCGACATCCAGGCCGACGGCACCCGCGCCGGCCTGCTGGCCGCCACCACGGTGATGCTGATCGCAGGCTTCCTGCTGGCCCGCACCCTGCAGCGCTCGCGCTTCGGCAAGGTGCTGGTCGCCATCCGCGACGCCGAAAGCCGCACCCGCTTCCTCGGCTATAGGGTCGAACGTTACAAGCTGGCGGTGTTCACCTTGTCGGCGGTGATGGCCGGCATCGCCGGCGCCCTCTACGTGCCACAGGTCGGCATCATCAATCCCGGCGAGTTCGCGCCCGCCAACTCGATCGAGGCGGTGATCTGGGTCGCGGTCGGCGGCCGCGGCACGCTGGTCGGCGCGGTGATCGGCGCCATCCTGGTGAATTTCGGCAAGACGCTGTTCACCGGCGTGCTGCCCGAATTGTGGCTGTTCGCGCTCGGCGGGCTGTTCGTCTTCGTCACGCTGTTCATGCCGCGCGGCGTGGTCGGTTCGCTGCCGGTGTGGAGCGCCTGGCTGCGCCGCCGCCTGCTGCCGTCGGCGCATGACGAGGCGCCGACGGTCGCCGTGCAGCCACCCGGCGCACCGCCGGTCGTGCCGGCCAGGCCGGGGGAGTAGCGCCATGACCATTTCCGACGTGCCGGGCAAGATCGATCCGGTTCTCTATCTCGACGGCGTCAGCGTCACCTTCGACGGCTTCCGCGCGCTCAACAACCTGTCGCTGGTGGTCGAGCCGGGCGAGATGCGGGCGGTGATCGGCCCCAACGGCGCCGGCAAGACCACCATGATGGACGTCATCACCGGCAAGACCCGGCCCGATACCGGCAAGGTGTTCTTCCGCGGCGACATCGACCTGACCCGGCGCGACGAGGCCGACATCGCCCAGCTCGGCATCGGACGCAAGTTCCAGAAGCCGACCGTGTTCGAGAGCCACAGCGTCTACGACAACCTGCTGCTGGCGCTGGCCGGCCAGCGCGGCCCTCTCGCCGTCCTGTTCGCGCGCGAACGGGCCGACGAGCGCGACCGGCTGGAAGAGCTGCTGCGCATCGTCAAGCTCGCCGACCACCGCCACCGGCTGGCGGCCGAGCTGTCGCACGGCCAGAAGCAGTGGCTGGAGATCGGCATGCTTCTGGCGCAGGGGCCGGCGCTGCTGCTGGTCGACGAGCCGGTGGCCGGCATGACCGACGCCGAGACTTTCGAGACCGCCGACCTGCTGCGCGAGATCAACAGGACGCGCTCGGTGGTGGTGGTTGAACACGACATGCATTTCGTGCGGGCGCTCGGCGTCAAGGTGACCTGCCTGCACGAGGGCTCGGTGCTGGCCGAGGGCAGCCTCGATGCGGTCAGCGCCAACAGCCGCGTCGTCGAAGTCTATCTGGGGCGCTGACCATGCTTTCCGTGCAGACCGTCGATCTCTACTACGGCGCCGCCCAGGCGCTGCGCAACGTCTCGCTGCAGGCCGAGATCGGCGAAGTGACCTGCGTGCTGGGCCGCAACGGGGTGGGCAAGACCAGCCTGCTGCGCGCCATCGTCGGCGCCCAGCCGGTGCGGCGCGGCGCCATCACCTGGGAAGGCCAGGACATCACCCGCCTGTCGTCCTCGGAGCGGGCGCGCCGCGGCATCGCCTGGGTGCCGCAGGGCCGCGACATCTTCCCGCTGCTGACGGTGAAGGAGAATCTCGAGACCGGCTTCGCCGTGCTGCCCCGGGCCGAGCGCAAGGTGCCGGACGAGATCTACGATCTCTTCCCCATTCTCAAGACCATGCTGCGCCGGCGCGGCGGCGATCTGTCGGGCGGCCAGCAGCAGCAGCTCGCCATCGCCCGCGCCCTGATCATGAAGCCGCGCCTGCTGGTGCTCGACGAGCCGACCGAAGGCATCCAGCCTTCGATCATCAAGGATATCGGCAAGGTCATCGACCTGTTGCGCCAGCGCGGGCAGATGGCCATTCTGCTGGTCGAGCAGTATTTCGACTTCGCGCGCGATCTCGGCCAAAACTTCGCCGTCATGGATCGCGGCGAGATCGTGCTCGCCGGCGCCCGGGATGATCTCGATGAAGGCGACGTCCGCCGCCATCTCACCGTCTGAGCCCGCGCCGCCGCAAGCGCCGCGCGACGCGTTCGCGCCGCTGGCCCGCGCGCAGGGCGAACTGCGCCTGGCGTTCCGCCGTCGCGGCCCCGACACCGTGCTCGACACGCTCTACCAGCAGGGCTGCGCCAAGGCGCGCCTGCCCAACGCCGGGCCTGATGGCTGGAAGAGCGCCGTCGCCATCAACACTGCCGGCGGCCTGACCGGCGGCGACAGCCTCGCCGTTTCGGTCGACTGGCGCGACGGGGCGCGCGCGCTGGTCGCCGGCCAGGCGGCGGAAAAGATCTACCGCGCCGCCTCGGACGTGGCGCGGGTGCGTACGCGGCTGAGCGTCGGCGCCGGCGCCTGGGCCGAATATCTGCCGCAGGAAACCATCCTATTCGACGCCGCCGCGCTCGACCGCGACACCGTGGTCGGGCTGATGCCGGACAGCAATTTCCTGGGGCTGGAATCGGTCGTGCTGGGCCGCCAGGCCATGGGCGAGAGCGTGCGGCAGGGTCGCTTGCGCGACGCGTGGCGCGTGTTTCGCGGCGGCCGGCTGGTCTATGCCGATGCGATCAGCGCCGAGGGCGACATCGCCGCGCGCTTCGCGCGGGCGGCGATCGGCGGCGGCGCCCGCGCCTTCGCCACGATCGTCGCCGCCGCGCCCGACATCGAGGCGCTTCTTGCACCGGTGCGCCAGGCGCTGGCCGAAGGTGCGCACGAAAGCGAGGCCGGCGCCTCGTGCTGGGACGGGCTGCTGGTGGTGCGGATACTGGCCGCCGACGGCCAGAGGCTGCAGCGCCTGCTGCCGCTGGCGCTGGCGCCGCTGCGCCAGGGCCGCGCCCTGCCGCGCGTCTGGAGATGCTGAAGGGGAGGAGAACGAGGTGAATCTCAGTCCACGCGAGAAGGACAAGCTGCTGATCGCCATGGCGGCGATGGTGGCGCGCCGCCGGCTGGAGCGCGGCGTCAAGCTGAACTATCCCGAGGCGATCGCGCTGATTTCCGATTTCGTCGCCGAGGGCGCGCGCGACGGCCGCTCGGTGGCCGACCTGATGGATGCCGGCGCCCGCGTCATCTCGCGCGATCAGGTGATGGAGGGCGTCGCCGAGATGATCCACGACGTGCAGGTCGAGGCGACCTTTCCCGACGGCACCAAGCTGGTCACCGTCCACGAACCCATCCGCTAGAGGAGGCGAGGCGATGATACCGGGCGAAATTCTACCCGCCGCCGGCGAGATCGAGATCAATGCCGGGCTGGAGGCGCTGGTGCTAAGCGTCGCCAATACCGGCGACCGGCCGATCCAGGTTGGCAGCCACTACCATTTCTTCGAAACCAATCCGGCCCTGTCGTTCGATCGTGCCAAGGCGCGCGGCATGCGTCTCGACATCGCTTCCGGCACTGCCGTGCGTTTCGAGCCGGGCCAGAAGCGCGAGGTGCGGCTGGTGCCGTTCCGCGGTCGGCGCGAAGTCTGGGGCTTCCGCCAGGACGTCATGGGCCGGCTGGACAAGTAGAACGGGCAGGGGGAGACGCATCATGGCCTTCAGAATGAGCCGCGCCGCTTATGCGGACATGTTCGGCCCCACCACCGGCGACCGGATGCGGCTCGCCGATACCGAGCTGTTCGTCGAAATTGAGCAGGACCGCACGCTGTACGGCGAGGAGGTCAAGTTCGGCGGCGGCAAGGTGATCCGCGACGGCATGGGCCAGTCGCAGGCGACCCGCGCTTCGGGCACGCCCGACACGGTGATCACCAACGCCGTCATCGTCGACCACTGGGGCATCGTCAAGGCCGACGTCGCCATCCGCGACGGGCGTATCTCGGCCATCGGCAAGGCGGGCAATCCCGACGTGCAGCCAGGGGTCGACATCGTCATCGGGCCGGGCACCGAGATCATCGCCGGCGAAGGCAAGATCCTTACCGCCGGCACCATCGACAGCCACATCCATTTCATCTGCCCGCAGCAGATCGAGGAGGCGATCTCGTCGGGCTGCACCACCATGATCGGTGGCGGCACCGGGCCGGCCACCGGCACCAACGCCACCACCTGCACGCCGGGCGCCTTCCATATCGAGCGCATGCTGCAGGCGGCCGAGAGCTTTCCGATCAATCTCGCTTTCGCCGGCAAGGGCAACGCCTCCCAGCCGGCGGCGCTGGCCGAGCAGATCGAGGCCGGCGCCTGCGCCCTGAAGCTGCACGAGGACTGGGGCACGACGCCGGCGGCGATCGATTGCTGCCTGTCGGTGTGCGACGAGTACGACGTGCAGGCGATGATCCACACCGATACGCTTAACGAATCGGGTTTCGTCGAGGATACGGTGAAGGCGATCAAGGGTCGCACCATCCACGCCTTCCATACCGAAGGCGCCGGCGGCGGGCACGCGCCGGACATCATCAAGGTCGCCGGCCTGCCCAACATCATCCCGTCCTCGACCAATCCGACGCGGCCCTTCACGGTCAACACGCTCGACGAGCATCTCGACATGCTGATGGTCTGCCATCATCTCGATTCGAGCATTCCCGAGGACGTTGCCTTCGCCGAATCGCGCATCCGCCGCGAGACCATCGCCGCCGAGGACATCCTGCACGATCTCGGCGCCTTCTCGATCATCGCCTCCGACAGCCAGGCCATGGGACGGGTCGGAGAGGTGGCGCTGCGCACCTGGCAGACCGCCCACAAGATGAAGGTGCAGCGCGGCCGGCTCGAGGGCGAGCGCGGCAACAACGACAATCTGCGGGTCAAGCGCTACATCGCCAAGTACACGATCAACGCCGCCCTGGCGCATGGCATGGCGCACGAGATCGGCTCGGTCGAGGTCGGCAAGTTCGCCGATCTCTGCCTGTGGTCGCCGGCCTTCTTCGGCGTCAAGCCGGACATGGTCATCAAGGGCGGCTCCATCGCCCAGGCGCTGATGGGCGATCCCAACGCCTCGATCCCCACCCCGCAGCCGGTGCATTACCGGCCGATGTTCGGCGGCTTCGGGCGGGCGATGCAGAAGAGCTGCATCAGCTTCGTCTCCGGCGCCGCCCTGTCGGCCGGCATCGGCGGGAGATACGGGCTGCAGCGCAATCTCGCGGCGGTGAAGAATACGCGCGGCGGTCTTTCCAAAGCGTCGATGATCCATAACGACGCCATGCCGAAGATCGAGGTCGATCCCGAGACATACGAGGTGCGGGCCGACGGCATGCTGCTGACCTGCGAACCGGCCAAGGTGCTGCCCATGGCGCAGCGCTATTTCCTGTTCTAGGAAGGGCCATGAAACGCGCCGCCCGCATCGTGCCCGCCTTTACCATCGCCGATCCGCCGGTCGGGGCGGCGTGCGATCGCGTCGTGCTCGATCACGATATGCGCCATCGCCGGCGCATCGTGCTGCGCACGGTCATGGGCAGCGAGTTCCTGCTGGATCTGGCGCAGGCCACGACCTTGCGCCACGGCGATTGCCTGGTGCTCGATGACGGGCGGGTGATCGCCGTCGAGGCCGCGCCCGAGCGACTGGTCGAGATCGAAGCGGCGGACGCTGATGCTCTGATGCGCATCGCCTGGCATCTCGGCAACCGCCATCTGCCGACCCAGCTCATGGGTGATCGCATCCGCATCCGCTACGATCACGTCATCGTCGACATGGTGAAAGGGCTGGGCGGCCAGGTGCGTGAGATCATGGCCGCCTTCGATCCGGAAGGCGGCGCCTACGGCTTCGGCGCGACGATGGGCCATTCGCACGGTCCGCACGAACATGGGCACGATCACGGCCACGATCACGATCATGGCCACGACCATGCGCACGGCCACAGGCACGGCCACGGGCATCGCCATGAGTGACGCGGCGCTCTACCGGCTGATGGCCTGGCTGTCGCCCGCCTATCCGGTGGGCGCGTTCAGCCATTCCAACGGGCTGGAATGGGCGGTGGAAACCGGCGTCGTCGCCGATCGCGAAGCGCTGATCGATTGGCTGCGCGATGTGCTGGCGCATGGCTCGGGCTGGAACGATGCGGTGCTGTTCGTCCATGCCTGGCGCGCGGCCGGGGCCGATGACGGGCCGCGCCTGCGCAACCTCGCCATGCTGGCCGCCGCCGCCAATCCCTCGCGCGAGCGTCGGTTGGAGACCACCGCGCAGGGCACGGCCTTCCGCCGCATCTCGCGCGATGCCTGGCCGGCGGCGTCGCTGGGCCTGCTCGAGGAGATCGATGACGGCGATCTCGCCTATCCCATCGCTGTCGCCGCTCTGGCCGCCGGCCATGGCGTCGCGCTGGCGCCGGCGCTGACCGCCTATCTGCATGCGGTGGCGGCCAATATCGTCTCGGCGGCCCAGCGACTGGTGCCGCTGGGCCAGACCGATGGCCAACGCGCCATCGCCGCACTGGCCGACGACGTCGCCGCACTCGTCGAGCGCGCCGTGGCGCTCGACGATGGCGATCCGTTCCGGGCGATGGGCGGTTGCACGCTCGCCGCCGATCTCGCGGCCATCAGGCACGAAACCCAGTACACGAGGTTGTTCCGCACATGACCAACAGAACCAACGGCCCCTTGCGGGTGGGCGTCGGCGGCCCGGTCGGCTCGGGCAAGACGGCGCTGATGGACGCGCTGTGCAAGCATTTCCGCGAGCGCTACGACATCGCCGCCATCACCAACGACATCTACACGAAAGAGGATGCCGAGTTCCTCACCCGCGCCGGCTCTCTGGTGCCCGAGCGCATCATCGGCGTCGAGACCGGCGGCTGCCCCCATACCGCCATTCGCGAGGACGCCTCGATCAATCTCGCCGCCGTGGCCGAGATGAGCCGGCGCTTTCCCGGTCTCGATCTGGTGCTGATCGAATCGGGCGGCGACAACCTCGCCGCCACCTTCAGTCCCGAGCTGGCCGACATCACCATCTACGTCATCGACGTCTCGGCTGGCGACAAGATCCCGCGCAAGGGCGGCCCGGGCATCACTCGTTCCGACCTGCTGGTCATCAACAAGATCGAGCTGGCGCCGCTGGTCGGCGCCAGCCTCGAGATCATGGACCGCGACGCCACGAAGATGCGGGGCGCGCGGCCTTTCGTCTTCGCCAACATCAAGGCGGGCAAGGGCGTGGCCGAGATCGCCGCTTTCATCGAAAAGGCCGGCGGCCTGACCGCCCGTGCCGCTTGAATAATAAAGGGGAACAGACAATGAAGATGCAGACCGGACTCTCGGCTTTCGCGCTGGCGCTTACCTTCGCCTCGCCGGCACTTGCCCATACCGGCCACGGCGCCGAAGGCCTCGTCGCCGGCCTGTCACACCCGGTTTTCGGGCCCGACCATCTGCTGGCGATGGTGGCGGTCGGTTTGTGGGCCGGTCTGGTCGGCGGCCGTTCGCTGTGGATCTGGCCGGCAAGTTTCGTCGCGGCCATGCTGCTGGGCGGCGTGCTCGGCATGGCCGGCGTCGAATTGCCGGCGATCGAACTGGTCATCGTCGGCTCGGTCGTGGCCCTGGGCGTGGCGGCCGCTCTCGACTTGCGCCCGCATCTGGCGCTGGGCGCGGCGATCATCGGGCTGTTCGGCCTGGCGCATGGCAATGCGCACGGCTTGGAGGCGCCGGTCGACGGCTCGGGCTTGGGCTATGCCGTTGGATTCGTGGTCGCCACCGCGGTGCTGCACGGCATTGGTTTGGGGCTGGCGCTGCTGACCCGCGGCCGCTTCGGCGCCAGGCTGACGCGCGGCGTTGGCGTGGTGCTGGCGCTGGCTGGCATCGGGCTTATCGCCAGCTGACGCCGGCTCAGGCCGGGGCCGGTTCCACCGTCTCCTTGGCCGGCGGCAGGGTCGGCCGCTCCTCCGGCAGCGGCGGCGGGGCGTCGGCGATGATGCGGTCGGGCACCAGCAGCGGCGCCATCAATTCGACGATCTCCTCCAGCGCGCCCACCAGCGTCGCCTGACGGCGCGGGTCGAGTGCGCCGAAGCGTTCGAGGAAGCGCATGTCGAGGGGCTTGGGCGCTGCCGCGATCGCCGCCTCGCCTTCCACCGTCAGATCGACGAACACGTTGCGCCGGTCGGTGGTGCCGCGGCGGCGGGCGATCAGGCCGCGCCGCTCCAGCTTGTCGAGGATCGGCACCAGCGTCGGCGGGCTCAGACTGACCCTGTTTGCGAGGGTGTTGGTGGTGGTTTCGCCCCCGTCGCGCAGCGTTTTGAGCACGACCAGTTGCGGTACAGTCATACCGGCGGAGCGTTCCACGCGCTTGGAATGCGAATCGGCGGCGTGGATCAGGCGCCTTATGGCTCGCAACACTCTGTCATCCAGTTGATTCATAACGCTTTTAATTTTAGGGTTGAAACGAATTGTTTTGACACTAATTAATATAACACTAATCAATCGACTTTCAACGCGACCGGAGAAAAAAAGTGTGTGGAATCAGTGGCGAGGTGACCTTCGACGGTCGGCCTGCCAGCCCGGCTGCCGTCGCAGCCATGAACGACTCGATGGCCCCGCGCGGGCCCGACGGTGAAGGACTAAGTGCCCGTCGCCGTGTGGTTTTTGGTCATCGCCGTCTGAAAATCCTCGATCTCTCCGAACGCGCCGAGCAGCCCATGGTCGATGCCGAGCTGGGCCTTACCATCGTCTTCAACGGCTGCATCTACAATCACCTCGAACTGCGCCAAGAGCTTGAATCCAAAGGATATAAGTTCTTCTCCCGCGGCGACACCGAGGTCATCGTCAAGGCCTATCATGCCTGGGGGCCGGATTTCGTCCGCCGCCTGTTCGGCATGTTCGCCTTCGCCATCTACGAGCGCGACACCGGCCGGGTCGTCCTCGGTCGCGACCGGTTGGGCATCAAGCCCTTGTATTTGAACGAAGAACAGGGCCGCCTGCGTTTCGCCAGCTCGCTGCCGGCGCTGCTGGCCTCCGGTGGCGTGGACCGTGCGATCGACCCCGTCGCGTTGCACCACTACATGAGCTTCCACGCCGTCGTCCCCGCGCCCCGCACCATCCTGCGCGGCGTGCGCAAGCTGCCGCCGGCGACCTTGCGGATCTACGAATCCGACGGCCGTTCCAAGGACCTGGTCTACTGGTCGCTTGATTTCACTCGCAGCGCCGCGGATGAGAAGCGGAACGCCGGCGAGTGGCGCGAGATGCTGCATGCCAGCCTGCGCCAGGCCGTCGACCGGCGCATGATCGCCGACGTGCCGGTCGGCGTCCTGCTGTCGGGCGGCGTCGATTCCAGCCTTATCGTCGGGCTGCTGGCCGAAGCGGGGCAGAAGGGTCTGGAGACATTCTCGATCGGCTTCGACGCCAAGAACGGCGAGGCAGGGGACGAGTTCGTGTATTCCGATCTCGTGGCCAAGCACTTCGGCACCACCCATCACAAGATTCCCGTCCCGGCCGGCGACGTGCTGGAGGCGCTGCCGGCGACCATCGCCGCGATGAGCGAGCCGATGGTGTCGCACGACAACGTCGCCTTCTTCCTGCTGTCGCGAGAGGTCGCAAAGCACGTCACGGTGGTGCAGAGCGGGCAGGGCGCCGACGAGGTGTTCGGCGGCTACCACTGGTACCAGGCGCTGCAGAATTCGCATGACGCGCTGGGCGACTATTCCGACGCCTTCTTCGATCGCGACCACGCGGCGCTGTCGCGCCAGCTCTCGGCCGACGTCATCGACGAGGACTGGTCGCGCGCCTTCGTCGGCGGCGCTTTCGCCGAAGCCGGCGCCGAGCATGCCGTCGACAAGGCGTTGCGCCTGGACACGACGGTGATGCTGGTCGACGATCCGGTCAAGCGGGTCGACAACATGACCATGGCGCATGCGCTGGAAGCGCGCGTGCCGTTCCTCGATCACGAGCTGGTCGAGCTCGCCGCGCGCATCCCGCCCGAACACAAGCTGGCGCAGGGCGGCAAGGGCATCCTGAAGGACGTGGCGCGCGACGTGATTCCCAGCGCCGTCATCGACCGGCCCAAGGGCTATTTCCCGGTGCCGGCGTTGAAGTACCTCGACGGGCCGTTCCTCGACATGGCGCGCGACGCGCTGACCAGCCAGGCGGCGCGCGAACGCGGGCTGTTCCGGCGCGAGTACGTCGACGGGCTGGTGCAGCATCCGGGCGAGCGCATCACCAAGCTGGGCGGCTCCGAGCTGTGGCAGGCGGCGCTGCTCGAAATGTGGCTGCAGAACCATTCGGTTTGACGGGCGTTTCCACGCCAGTCGCGGACAGACGGGGGCAATGACATGGCGATCACAGCACGCAGCGTGAAGGCCCGGCGCTCCGCACTCGCGCATCGCATCCGGCGGCTGCAGATGAATGCGCCCGGCCAGACCCTGTCCGGCGCCATGACGCATGATCTGCCGGCCGACGAGGAGATCGGCCGCAACGTCGAGGTCGATTGCGGCTGGGGCCGGCTGCTGTTCGGCCAGACCTTCGAGGATCCCGCGGCGCTGGCCGACGCGCTGCGCGAGGAGGCCCTGGACAAGCGCGACATCGCCTTCTACGTGCGCGAGCCGCATGTCGTGCTGGCCAGCGCGCCGCAGGAGCTGTTTCTCGACCCCTCGCATACGTTCCGTCTCGATCTCGGCAACTACCGCGCCGCCCGGCGGCGGCCGCGCGGGCTGATGATCCGCCGCATGGCGACGCAGCACGATGCCGAAGAGGTCAACCGCATCTACGCCGCGCGCAAGATGGTGCCGGTGCGTCCCGACTTCTTCTGGACCCATCGCGACAGCCGCACGCTGGTGCATCTCGTCGCCGAAGAGCCGGTCAGTGGCGCGATACTGGGCGCCGTCATGGGCGTCGACCATCGGCGCGCCTTCGGCGATCCCGAATCCGGATCGTCGCTGTGGTGCCTCGCGGTCGATCCGCAGGCGCGTCCGCCGGGCATCGGCGAGGCGCTGGTGCGTCAGCTCGCCGAAGTGTTCCAGGCGCGCGGCGCCCAGTACATGGATCTCTCGGTCCTGCACGACAACGACAAGGCGATCGCGCTCTACGAGAAGCTCGGTTTCCGGCGGGTGCCGGTCTTCGCCGTCAAGCGCAAGAACTCCATCAACGAAAAGCTGTTCGTCGGACGTCCGGTTGAGGACGGTCTGAATCCCTATGGCCGCATCATCTGCGACGAGGCCCGCCGCCGCGGCATCGGGGTCGAGATCATCGACGCCGAGGGCGGCTTCTTCCGCCTGACCTATGGCGGGCGCAGCATCTGCTGCCGCGAGAGTCTCAGCGAACTGACCTCGGGCGTCGCCGTCAGCCTGTGCGACGACAAGGCGGTGACGCGCCGCGTGGCGCAGCGCGCCGATCTTTCGGTGCCGGACCAGATGGTCGCGGGCGACCGGCAGGCGGAGGCCGAATTCCTGCGCCGCCATGGCAGCGTCGTCGTCAAGCCGGCGCGCGGCGAGCAGGGTCGTGGCGTCGCCGTCGGCATCGACGACATCGACGATCTGCGCGAGGCCATCGCCAACGCGCGTCGCTATTGCGACACGGTGCTGATCGAGCAGCTGGCGCAGGGCGAGGATCTGCGCCTGGTGGTTATAAATTATCGGCTTGTCGCCGCCGCCATGCGTCGTCCGGCCTGCGTGATCGGCGACGGCCGCTCGACGATCCGCAGCCTGATCGAGCGCCAGAGCCGCCGCCGCGAGGCTGCCACCGGCGGCGAATCGCGCATTCCGCTCGATGCCGAGACTGAGCGCTGCGTGCGGCTGGCCGGCTTCGCCCTCGACGACGTGCCCGATCAGGGGCTTGAGATCAAGGTGCGTCGCACAGCGAACCTGCACACCGGCGGCACCATCCATGACGTCACCGACCACGTGCATCCGACCCTGGTGGCAGCCGCCACGCGGCTGGCGCGCGAGCTGGAGATTCCCGTGGTGGGCATCGATTTCATGGTCGAAAGCCCGGGCGAACCGCGTTATGCCTTCATCGAGGCCAACGAACGGCCAGGGCTCGCCAATCACGAGCCGCAGCCGACGGCGGAACGCTTCGTCGATCTGCTGTTTCCCCAGTCCCTGCCCGCCGCCGCGCGTCAGGCGCCGCGCGCCTAGGAGCCGCCCTTTCCATGTCGCGACTGCAGATCGACGTCAAATACCTCGCCGAACAGCTCCGCCGCCTGCTCGAGATTCCCAGCCCCGCCGGCTACACCGACGTGGTCGTCCACTACGTCTGCGAGGAACTCGAGCGGCTGGGCGTGCGCTACGGCGTGACGCGGCGCGGCGCGATCCGCGCCGTGCTGCGCGGGCGCAATGCGACGCCCTCGCGCGCCATCATCGCCCATGTCGACACGCTCGGCGCCCAGGTGCGCTACCTCAAGCCCAACGGTCGGCTCGAGCTGGTGCCGATCGGGCACTGGTCGGCGCGCTTCGCCGAGGGCGCGCGCTGCACGATCTTCACCGACAAGGGCGGCTGGCGCGGCACGATCCTGCCGCTTAAGGCCTCCGGCCACACGTTCGGACCGGAGATCGACACGCAGCCGGTCGGCTGGGAGCACGTCGAAATGCGCGTTGATGCCATCGTGCGCGACGCACGCGACCTGGAGCGGCTGGGCTTCGCCGTCGGCGACACGGTGGCCGTCGATCCGCAGCCGGAGTTCCTCGACAACGGCTTCATCGTTTCCCGCCACCTCGACGACAAGGCGGGCGTGGCGATCCTGCTGGCTACCCTGCAGGCGCTGGTGCGGGAAAAGGCCGAGCTGGCGGTCGATACCTACTGGGTGTTCTCCATCGCCGAGGAGATCGGCGTCGGCGCCGCGGCGGTGCTGCCGCCCGACTGCGCCGCGATGATCACCGTCGACAACGGCACTTCGGCCCCCGGCCAGTCGAGTTCGGAGTTCGGCGTCACCATCGGCATGGCCGACATGACGGGCCCCTTCGACTTCCACCTGACGCGCAAACTGGTGCGGCTGTGCCGCGAGAACGACATCCGCTACCAGAACGACGTGTTCCGCTACTACCGGTCCGACAGCGCCTCCGCGCTGGAGGCGGGCCACGACGTGCGCACCGCATTGGTGACTTTCGGCATCGACGCCTCGCACGGCTACGAACGCATCCACATGCATGCGCTGCGCTCCACCGCCGAACTGCTGTCGGCCTATGCGCTGAGCATGGTCGAAATCGAACGCGACGCCGTCAATCTCGGCCCGATCTCGGGTCTGCCGAACCAGAGCCTCGAACCGGCGGAACAGTCGCGCGAACCGACCGAGGAAGCGCCGCCCCGCCGGCACAACGCCCCGGCGAAATAGCCGACCGCGTGGCGGGAGTCGTGCCGCCGCTGCAGAGCGGACCGGCTTGTTGCGCCTATCATCAAGCCGATTGCTGCGCCAGACTGCAGCAACAGCCAGGAGGTGCGACATGGGACTGGATTTCACGGGCAGGAAGATTGTGGTGTGCGGCGGCAGCCGCGGCATTGGCCGCTCGATCGCGCTGGCCTTCGCCCAGGGCGGCGGCGCGGTGTCGATCTGCGCGCGCGGCAAGGAAGCGCTCGATCACACGGCGGCCGAACTCGCGCGCGCCGGCAGCGGGCCGGTCCATCATCTGCCCTGCGACCTGTCCGACGGCCCGGCGGTCACCGCCTACGTCAAGGCGGCGGCCGAAGCGCTGGGCGGCATCGACGTGCTGGTCAACAACGCTTCGGGATTCGGCCGCACCGACGACGAGGAGGGCTGGGCGATCTCGCTGGCGGTCGATGTGATGGCCAGCGTGCGCGCCAGCCTCGCCGCCATTCCCTATCTCGAGAAGGCGCAGCGCGGCTCGATCATCCATATCTCCTCGATCTCGGCTTTGCGGCCAAGCACGCGCACGCCGCCATACGGCGCGGTGAAGGCCGCGCTAATCCAGTACACCATGACGCAGGCGGCGAACCTGGCGAAGAGCGGCATCCGCGTGAACTGCATCGCGCCGGGCTCGATCGAATTCGAAGGCGGCGTGTGGGACCTGGCCAAGCAGCACAATCCCAAACTCTACCAGGGCGTGCTGGCCAGCATCCCGCATGGCCGTCTGGGCAGGCCCGACGAGATCGCCAATGTCGCTGCGTTCCTGGCGTCGGACCTGGCGAGCTGGATTACCGGGCAGACCATCGTTGTCGATGGCGGCCAGACCTTGCATTGATCCGAGACCAGCCGGTCAGGCGCGGCCGGCGAACTCCGCCGCCGCCTGCTCCATGGTCTGGAAGGCGGCGCCGTTCTCGGCCAGCCACGCCAGCAGACGCTCCAGCATCAGCAGGCGATGGCCGCGGCCTATGACGTAGGGGTGGAAGGTGTAGGTCAGCACGCCCCAGTCGATGTAGCGCTGCATGTAGACGAAATCGTCGCGGAAGTTCTCCAGGACGCCGTTGGCGTTCTGCAGGCCGGGCAGGGTGAACTCCTTCGTGCGCAGGAACTCGAAATGCGGGTAGTCGTCGAGGCTCCACGAGATCGGCATTTCGATCAGCCCGGTGGGCCGGCCGAAGCTCATCGGGCCGTCGGACGGAATGACGTCGCCCTGGCGGCAGTAATAGGGCGTGTAGTCGTCGCCCATCATGCTGCTCTCGTAGACGAAACCGTGCCGGATCAGCAGCTCGACCGTATGCGGGCTGAGATCCCAGGCGGGCGAGCGATAGCCGCGCGGATCCCTGCCGGAAATGCTGCGGATCGCCGCGCTGCCCTTGACCAGATGCTCCTCCTCCTGCTCGCGACTGAGGCTGGCGGGCGTGACATGGGTCCAGCCGTGATGGCCGATCTCGTGGCCGGCTGCGACGATCATCTCGCATTCCCGCGGATAGGTGCCGATCACAACGCCCGGGACGAAGAAGCTGGACTTGATGCCGTAGCGCTCCAGCAGCGGCAGGATGCGGCGCACGGCGACGGCGCCGAACTCGCCGCGCGAGACGGCGGTCGGCGTGGTCAGGCCGCGGGCGACGAAGCCGGACATGGCGTCGAAGTCGAAAGTGATACAGACGATATGGCGCGGCATTGGCGGTTCCTCCGTCAGCGGCCGATGGCGTAGGCCTGCATGCCGCGCGGATTGGCGGCGGCCTTGCGCAGGACGCCCTCGCGCGCGGCGGCGGTCAGGCGGCCTTCAGACCAGTCGCCGCCCATTTCCACGACATGGCCCAGCCCGCGCAGCGCCTCGACCGTCTTTGCCGGCATGCGGCCTTCCAGCACCAGCACGCCCGGGCGCGCGGCGCGCGGCCAGAAGGAGGAGGGGAAATGCTCGGAATGGAAGGCGGGGCAGTCGATCGCTTCCTGCAGGTTCATGCCGGCATGGGCATGGCGCAGGAATAGCTGCGTGCTCCACTGGTCCTGCTGGTCGCCGCCGGGCGTGCCCAGCGCCAGATACGGCTCGCCGTCGCGCAGCACCAGACCGGGGCTCAACGTCGAGCGCGGCCGCTTGCCCGGCGCCAGGCCCGAGGGCAGCGACGCATCGAGCCAGAACATCTGCGCCCGCGTGCCGAGGCAGAAGCCCAGCGAGGGAATGACCGGCGAGGACTGCAGCCAGCCGCCGCTCGGCGTGGCCGAGACCATGTTGCCGGCCTTGTCGACGATGTCGAAATGCACGGTATCGCCGCGCACCTCGCCGAGGCGGCCGACAGTGGGTTCGCCCGCGCCGGCGCCGGCGGCAGGCGTGGCCGTGCCGCGTTCGGCGAGGCGGCCGGCGAAGCCCGCGATGCGGCCCGGCCGCAGCTCCATCGAGGCGCGCACGTCGATCAGGGTGCGGCGCGCGTCGTTGTAGGCGTCCGACAGCAGCGCGGCCATCGGCACCGGGGCGAAATTGGGATCGCCGTAGAACGCCTCGCGATCGGCATAGGCCAGCTTGCTGCATTCGACGACGATGTGGATGAACTCCGGCCCGGTCGGGTCGAGTCCGTCGAGTTCGAAACCCTTGAGCAGGGCGAGCTGCTGCAGCATCGCCGGGCCCTGGCTCCAGGGGCCGCATTTGGCGACGGTGTAGCGGCCATAGTCGAGCGTCAGGGGCGGCTCGATGCCGGCCTGCCATTTCGCCATGTCCTCGCCGTCGAGCAGGCCCTTGTGCGCACGGCCGCTGACGTCGAACACTTCGGTCTCGCGGCAGAAGCGGTCGATCTCCTGGGCGACGAAGCCGCGCGACCACAGCCGCCGCGCGGCCTCGATCTGCATCTGCCGGTCGGGGCTCAGCGCCTGCGCCTCGCGCAGGAGGCGGGCATAGGTCGCCGCCAGGGTCGGGTTAGCGAAGATCGTGCCCGGCTGCGGCACGGCGTTGCCCGGCAGGTAGAGCGCCGCCGAGCTGCGCCAGTGCTCACGGAATAGATCGGCGACGGTGGCGATGGTGTCGCAGATGCGCGGCACCAGCGGATAGCCGCCGGCCGCCAGATCGATCGCCGGCTGCAGCACGTCGGCGAGCTTCATCGTGCCGTAGTCGCGCAGCAGCAGCATGAAGGCGTCGAAGGCGCCGGGTACGCAGGCGGCCAGCAGGCCGGTGCCGGGAATCATGTCCAGCCCCAGCGCCTGGAACTTCTCGACCCTGGCGGCCGCCGGCGCCACGCCCTGGCCGCAGATCACCTCGGTGCGTCCGCGCCGCACGTCGTGGACGATGATCGGCGCCTCGCCGCCGGGCCCGTTGAGATGCGGTTCGACGATCTGCAGGGCGAAGCCGGTGGCGACGGCGGCGTCGAAGGCGTTGCCGCCTTTCTCCAGCGTCGCCATGCCGACGGCGCTGCCGATCCAGTGCGTCGAGGTGACGACGCCGAAGGTGCCGAGGATTTCGGGGCGGGTGGTGAAAGCCATGGCGCATCCTGCCATGCCGGCCCGGCCATGACCATTGCATGACGGGCCGCCGTGGCGCACAAACGCGCCACGATGGGACTGCCGGTCGAGGACATAGCAAGCGGGTTTCTCGCCGCCCTGCGCCAGGGCCGCAACGCCGTCGTGCAGGCGCCGCCGGGTGCGGGCAAGTCGACATTGCTGCCGCTGTGGCTGCTCGACCAGGATTGGCTCGGCGGCCGGCGCATCCTGATGCTGGAGCCGCGCCGGCTGGCGGCGCGCATGGTGGCCAAGCGCCTGGCGCAGAATCACGGCAGCGCTTTGGGCGAGACGATCGGCTTTCGCGTGCGCGACGAGGCCAGGGTTTCGCGCGCCACGCGGCTGGAAGTCGTCACCGAAGGCATCCTGACGCGCCTGCTGCAGGACGATCCCGAACTGCCGGATGTCGGCGCGATACTGTTCGACGAGTTCCACGAGCGCAGCCTGCAGGCCGATCTCGGCCTCGCTCTGGCGATCGACGTGCAGTCGGGGCTGCGGCCCGATCTGCGGCTGGTGGCGATGTCGGCGACGCTGGACGGGCAGGCGGTGTCGGCGCTGCTGAACGATGCGCCGATCCTGACCAGCGACGGCCGGCTATTTCCGGTCGAAACCCGCTATTTGCCGCAACCGGGCGGCGTCGCCATGGAAACGGCGATGGCGCAGGCGGTGCGCCAGGCCTTGCGGGAGTGCGAGGGCGATGTGCTGGCCTTCCTGCCGGGAGCGGGCGAGATCACGCGCGTCGAGCGGCTGCTGAACGAGGGCGACCTTGCTGCCGAGGTGCTGCCGCTCTATGGCGAGCTGTCGGCGGCGGAGCAGGATCGCGCCGTGTCGCCGTCCGGCGCGCGACGGCGCGTGGTGCTGGCGACGTCGATCGCCGAGACCTCGCTGACCATCGACGGCGTGCGCGTGGTGATCGACAGCGGGCTGGCGCGGCGGCCGGCTTTCGATCCGCGCTCCGGCATGTCGCGGCTGGAAACGATCAGGGCAAGCCTCGCCGCGGCCGACCAGCGTCGCGGGCGCGCCGGGCGGCTGGGGCCGGGAGTCTGCTACCGGCTGTGGCCGGAGGCGGAGAACAGGGCGCGGCCGGCGGCGGATCGGCCGGAGATGGAATCTGCCGATCTGGCGTCGCTGGCGCTGGACCTGGCGCAATGGGGCGTCGGCGATCCGGCGAGCCTGCGCTGGGTCAATCCGCCGCCGGCCGCGAATTTCGCGCAGGCCGTTGCGTTGCTGCGCGAGCTCGACGCGCTGGATGGGCAGGCGCGCATCACCGAGCATGGCAAGAGACTGGCGAAGCTTCCGGTGCATCCGCGGCTGGCGCACATGATCCTGCGGGGCCGGGAGACGGGCGCGGGCGTCACGGCATGCCGGCTGGCGGCGCTGCTCGAGGAGCGCGACATATTGCGGGCGCGGCCGGGACAGCCGGCGGCCGATATCCGGCTGCGGCTGGAAGCGCTGCAGGCGCTGGCCACGGGGCGGCGCTTCTCGCATTTCGAGCTGAGCCTGAACGAGGGCGCCGGCCGGCGGGCGCTGCGGCTGGCGTCGCGACTGGCGCGAGCGGCGGGGATTGCCGACGGCGACGACGATGCCGAGGCGGGACTGCTGCTCGCCTTCGCCTATCCCGACCGCATCGCGCGGCGCCGCAGTGGCGAAGCGCCGCGCTACCGGCTCGCCAATGGGCGCGGGGCGGCACTCGACAAGGCCGATGCGCTGGCGGGCGAGAAATACATCGCCGTCGCCGATCTCGACGGGTCGGGCGCCGAAGGGCGCATCTATCTGGCCGGTGCGCTGGACGAGGCGGATCTGCGCCGGCACTTCGCCGCCCACATCGAAACGCGCGACAGCGTCGAATGGGACGAGGCGCAGCAGAAGGTGCTGGCGGCGCGGCAGGAGCGGCTGGGCGCGCTGGTGCTGAGCGAGAAGCCGCTGAAGGCGCCGTCGCGCGAGGCCATGGCGGCGGCGCTGCTGCAGGCGGTGCGCCAGCGCGGACTGGCATCGCTGGATCTGGACGAGACGGCGCAGAGCCTGCGCCAGCGCGTGGCGCTGCTGCGCTCGGTCTTCGGCGAGGACTGGCCCGATCTGACCGACGCCGCGCTGCTGTCGCGCCTGGAGGAATGGCTGCCGGCGGATCAGGCACAGTCCCTGGCCGCCCTGCGCCGGCTCGATCATGCGTCGGCCATCCGCAACCTGCTGCCGTGGGAGCAGCAGCGCGCGCTCGATCGTCTGGCGCCGACGCATGTCGAGGTCCCGTCCGGCTCGCGCATCCGCATCGACTACGGCGATCCGGCCCAGCCGGTTCTGGCGGTCAAGCTGCAGGAGATGTTCGGCCTGGCGCATACGCCCGCCATCGCCGACGGGCGCGTGACGCTCAGCCTGCATCTGCTGTCGCCGGCGGGGCGGCCGCTGCAGGTTACCGGCGATCTGGCCGGCTTCTGGCGTTCGTCCTACGCCGAGGTGCGCAAGGAAATGCGCGGCCGCTACCCGCGCCATCCCTGGCCGGAAGATCCTTTGGCCGCCCCGCCGACGGCGCGCGCCAAGCGGCGCGGGACCTAGCCCTTGGCCGCGAATTTCTTCAGGCGTTCTTCCATGTCGGGACCGCGCCCGGGGCTGTTGGCGCGCTCGAAGGCCAGCGCATCGGTGAGGCCGAGATTCTGCCCGCCATCGACCAGTTTCTTGTCGGCGCGCAGCGTGTGCCAGGAGCTGGCGACGATCTGCTGCGCGAGCTCCGCGGTGCGCTGGCGCAGCTCGGCCTCCGGCACGACGAGATTGGCCAGGCCGATCGCCGCCGCTTCGGTGCCTGAAACCACCCTGCCGGTGAGCATTATTTCCTTGGCGCGCAGCGGGCCGATGCGGCGCGGCAGGCGCTGGCTCATGCCCCATAGCGGCGTCATCGAGAACTTGCCGTGCGTGTCGGCGAAGCGCGCGCTGTCGGCGCACACCATCAGGTCGCAGCCCAGCACCAGCTCGAGCGCGCCGGTATAGCAGTGCCCCTGCACAGCGGCGATGGTCGGCTGCGGCAGCCGCTCCAGCGCCAGTATCGTGTCGGCCTGGAAGCTTGGCGTCGGCGCCGTCTCGCCGGCCTGGATGGCGCGCAGATCGTTGCCGGCCGAGAACGAGCGACCCTCCGCCTGCAGCACGACGCAGCCGACCGTTTCGGTCTGGCCGGCGATGGCGTCGATATGGGCGCGCAACTCGACGAACAGGGTGGGGCTCAACGCGTTAAGCGCCTGCGGCCGGTTCAGCGTCAGATAGGCGATGCCGCCCTCGTCGACGCGCAATACCAGGCTGCTCATGGTTCCTCCTTCGGCGGTTTGGCGCGCAGTATGGAGACCCTGATGCGCGCCATCCAGCGCCTTGCGGTTCGCAGGGCGATTCCCATGTAAACTATGCTCAGCGCGGTGTTTACTTTTGCCCGCCCCACGGCGAGTATGCCCCGCTTTTTCGCGGAGCGGCCGCCCGGCGAGGATATCCAGTTTGTTCGGCTTCGAAATCGATTCGGCGGCCCTGACCGCCTTCTTCCAGGTCATCGTCATCGACGTCGTGCTGTCGGGCGACAACGCGATCATAATCGGCCTGGCGGTCGCCGGCCTGCCGGCCGAAAAGCGCGGCCGCATCATCATGATCGGCATCCTGGCCGCGACGCTGATGCGCGTGGCCTTCGCGCTGGTGGCGACGCAGCTGCTGGCCATCATCGGCCTGACCCTGGCCGGCGGGCTGCTGCTCCTTTGGGTGGCATGGAAGATGTGGCGCGAACTGCGCGCGCCGAAGCACGACCCGGACGCGCTGGAGAACGCCGGGGCGCAGCCGGTCAGGAAGAAGCCGGCGGAAGCCATCAAGCAGATCGTGCTGGCCGACCTCTCCATGTCGCTCGACAACGTGCTTGCGGTGGCCGGCGCCGCGCGCGACCATCCCGAGATTCTGGTGTTCGGCCTTGTGCTGTCGATCGCCCTGATGGCGGTAGCGGCGAGTTTCATCGCCAAGCTGCTCAGTCGCTACCACTGGATCGCCTATGTTGGCCTGCTGGTGATCGCCTACGTGGCGGTCGAGATGATCATCAAGGGCGGCGACCAGGTGTATCGCTATCTCGGCCCCGGCTTTTTCGGAATGGGCTGAGCCCGCGCCGCCCGCAATCGGAGATCGGATGGTCGAAACGAGCCTGCAGCCCTACGCGACCGATCCCAACCGCAGCCGCGGCCGGCTGCACAGGGAACCGGAGGCCGAAGGGCGCACCCCGTTTCAGCGCGACCGCGACCGCATCATCCACTCGTCCGCCTTTCGGCGGCTGAAGCACAAGACCCAGGTCTTCGTCTATCACGAAGGCGATCACTACCGAACGCGCCTGACCCATTCGCTGGAAGTGGCGCAGATCGCCCGCTCGCTGGCCCGCGCACTCGGGCTGAACGAGGACATGGCGGAGACCTTGTCGCTGGCGCACGATTTCGGCCACACGCCGTTCGGCCATGCCGGCGAGGAGGCGCTCGATCTGGCGATGCGCGACTGGGGTGGCTTCGACCACAACGCCCAGACCTTGCGCATCCTGACCCAGCTCGAACAGCGCTACGCGGCCTTCGACGGCCTCAACCTGACCTGGGAGACGCTGGAAGGCGTCGTCAAGCATAACGGCCCGCTGGTCACGTCAGGCCGCAGCCTGCAGGACCTGCCGCTGGCGATCGCCGAGTACACGCGCGTGCAGGATCTGGAACTGCATACCTGGCCGGGCGCGGAGGCTCAGGTGGCGGCGCTGTCGGACGACATCGCCTACAACAATCACGATATCGACGACGGACTGCGCGCCCGGCTGTTCAGCCTGGCGGATATCTGCCAGGTGCCGCTGGTCGGCGACGTGGTGGCGGAGGTGCGGGCGGCGTATCCGGGCATCGACGAGCACCGGCTGATCAACGAGACGACGCGACGGCTGATCGACCGCATGATCCGCGACGTGCTCGGCGAGTCGCGGCGGCGGCTGGCCGCGCTGGCGCCGGCGAACGTCGAGGCGATCCGCGGCCATGATGCCGCCGTGGTGGCGTTTTCGACGGAAATGGCTGCCGCCGACAGGCGCTTGAAAGAGTTTCTGTTCGAGCGTATGTACCGCCACTATCGCGTCAACCGCATGACCTCCAAGGCGCGCCGGGTCGTGCGCGAGCTGTTCGAATTGCTGTTCCGCGAGCCCGACTGCCTGCCGCAGGACTGGCGCGAGCGGGCTCGCAACGCCGACGAACGCCGCCGTGCGCGCCTGGTGGCCGACTACATCGCCGGCATGACGGATCGCTTCGCCCTGTTGGAGCATCGCCGACTGTTGGACGTTTACGAATAGAAGCAAGCCGACGATGGATCCATTCAAGCATTTCGCCGCCGAGATCGAAGCGGCCCTCGGCCGGCTGGCCGCATCCGGGGCGCTGCCCAGGCTGGATTCCGCCGCCGTTACGGCCGAACCGCCGCGCGATGCCTCGCATGGCGACGTGGCCACGAACGCGGCGCTGGTGCTGAGCAAGCAGGCCGGCCGCAAGCCGCGGGAGATCGCCGATCTGCTGGTTGGCGAACTGAAGAAGAATCCCGACGTAACCGACATCTCGGTGGCCGGTCCGGGCTTCGTAAATCTCAGGCTGAGCGACGATTTCTGGCGCGCCCGCCTCAAGGATGTACTTGCGCAGGGCCGCGCTTACGGTCACTCGCGGGCCGGCGGCGGCAAGAAGGTCAATGTCGAGTACGTCTCGGCCAATCCGACCGGTCCGCTGCACGTGGCGCATGCGCGCGGCGCGGTCTACGGCGACGTGTTGGCCTCGCTGCTGGAAAAGGTCGGCTACGACGTCACGCGCGAATACTACATCAACGACGCCGGCGCCCAGGTCGACATTCTGGCGCGCTCCGCCTGGCTGCGTTATCGCGAGGCGCTGGGCGACGACATCGGCGAGATTCCCGAGGGCCTCTATCCCGGCGACTACCTGAAGCCGGTCGGCGCGGCGCTGGCGCAGCAGTACGGCGACAGGTACCGATCGGCGCCCGAAGGCCAATGGCTGGCGCCGTTCCGCGACTTCGCGGTGGCGGCGATGATGGAGAACATCAAGGCCGATCTCGAGCTGCTCGGCGTGCACCAGACCGTGTTCAGCAGCGAGCGTGCCCTGGTCGAGGCCGGCGCCGTCGATCGCGCGATCAGGACGCTGACCGACGCCGGGCTGATCTATGTCGGCCGGCTGCAGCCGCCCAAGGGCATGAAGCCGGAGGACTGGGAGGATCGCGAGCAGACGCTGTTCCGCGCCACCGAGTTCGGCGATGATGTCGACCGGCCTCTGAAGAAATCGGACGGTTCGTACACCTATTTCGCCAACGACATCGCCTACCACCACGACAAGGCGCGCCGCGGCTATCTCGACATGATCGACGTGTGGGGCGCCGATCACGGCGGCTACATCAAGCGCATGCAGGCTGCGGTAAAGGCGATCACCGGCAACAACAAGGCCGAACTCGACGTCAAGGTCTGCCAGATCGTCCGCCTGATGCGCGGCGGCGAGCTTGTGCGGATGTCGAAAAGGGCCGGCGTATTTGTTACACTGCGCGAACTGATCGACGACGTCGGCAAGGACGTGGTGCGTTTCCTGATGTTGACGCGCAAGAACGACGCGCCGTTCGATTTCGACCTGGTGAAGGCGACCGAACAGTCGCGCGACAATCCGGTTTGGTACGTGCAGTACGCCCATGCGCGCACGCGCTCGGTCATGCGCCAGGCCGAACAGGCCGGCGAACGCGACCTGACGCCGGAGGCGCTGGCGCAGGTCGACCTGTCGCCGCTGCAGGATGCGGGCGAACTCGGGCTGATCCGGCTGATGGCGAGCTGGCCTCGGACGGTGGAGGCTGCCGCCCAGGCGCACGAGCCGCACCGGCTGGCCTTCTATCTCTACGACCTGGCATCGGCCTTCCACGTGCACTGGAACCGCGGCAAGGAGGACGCCACGCTGCGCTTCATCCACGACGGCAACAGCGAATTGACGCGGGCGCGGCTGGCGCTGGTGCAGGGGGTCGGAACGGTGATTGCCTCCGGACTCGACATTTTTGGCGTGACTCCGGCGGAGGAAATGCGCTGATGGCGCAAAAGCCGGTCTTCACGCCGCCGCCGGGCGCTGATGCCGGCAGCCGGCT
>JBFWZG010000015.1:0-9033 GCA_050185515.1 Reyranellaceae bacterium | reverse complement strand
CCCCAGAGCAGCCCCAGCATCGCGACGCTGATCGACACGCTGTCCGGCCACCGCATCCAGCTTGCCTCGGTGCGAACCGAAGAGCAGGCCAAGGCGACCTGGGCGCGGCTGCAGCAATCCAACGGCGACGTGCTGGGCAAGCTGACCATGCGCGCGGTGCGCGTCGATCTGGGCGAACGCGGCACGTATTATCGCGTTCAGGCTGGCCCGCTCGACGAAAGCGGCGCGCAATCGGCCTGTGCCACCTTGCGCGGTCGATCCGTCGAATGCCTGGTGGTCAAGCCGTGAGCGCCCCCAAGGCGGCGATCTTCGGCTGCGCCGGCCTCGACCTGAGCGCGGAGGAGCGCGACTTCTTCCGTCGCAGCGATCCTCTGGGCTTTATCCTGTTTGCGCGCAATTGCGAAACGCCCGAGCAGATCGCCAGGCTCACCGCCGATCTGCGTGACAGCGTCGGCCGCGCCGACGCGCCGGTGCTGATCGACCAGGAGGGCGGCCGGGTGCAGCGGCTGAAACCGCCGCGCTGGCGCCAGGCGCCGACGGCGGCGCGGTTCGGCGATCTGTTCAGGCGCGATCCGGCGCTGGGCCGCGAAGCTGTCGAGTTCAACATGCGGCTGATCGCGGCCGATCTGATCGCACTCGGCATCGATGTCGACTGCGTGCCCTGCCTCGACGTGCCGGTGCCCGGCGCCCACGACGTCATCGGCGACCGCGCCTTCGCGCTGCAGCCCGAGATCGTCGCCGATCTCGGCCGCGTCGCCGCCGGCACAATGCTCGACATGGGGATCATGCCGGTCATCAAGCATCTGCCCGGCCATGGTCGCGCCGGGGTCGACAGCCACCTCGCGTTGCCGAAGGTCAACACCTCCGTCGTGGAACTGCAGCACAGCGATTTCCTGCCGTTCCAGGCGCTGTCGGACATGCCCTGGGGCATGACCGCCCATGTGCTCTTCACCGCCATCGACGCCGATCGTCCGGCCACCACCTCGCCGACCGTGATCGAGCGCATCGTCCGTGGGGCGATCGGCTTTCAGGGTCTGCTGCTGTCGGACGATCTCTCCATGCAGGCCCTAGGCGGCAGCCTGGGCGAGCGCGCCGCGGCGTCCCTGGCCGCTGGCTGCGACATTGCCCTGCATTGCAACGGGCGGATGGACGAGATGGTGCCGGTCGCCGACGCCGCCGGGCCGATGACGGGACCGGCGCTGGAGCGACTGGCGCGTGGTCGGGCCCGACTGGCCGGGGCGCGCAAGCCGCCGCAGCCGGATGAAATTTCCGCCTGGCAGCGGCGGCTCGACGCCCTGCTGGCCCCGGTTTCCGCCTGAATCAGCACTGAAACCGGCTGATTCGCGGTTTTTCGCGGTTTTCCCGCATGATCTGGGGATATCTGCCGCGCCGCTTTGCTTGTTTCTTGGCCCTTGGGCTGGTAGCCAAGCGGGCATTCGAGGCCGCTGTGGCCTCTGCGGAAGACCATGAGCGACACGCCAGCCAACGACCCCCAAGCGACTGCCGAGCCGTTCGACCAGGGCCGGCCTGACGGCGTCGCCGGCGAAGGCGAACTGGTCGTCAATCTCGAGGGATTCGAGGGTCCGCTCGACATCCTGCTGACCCTGGCGCGCGAGCAGAAAGTCGATCTGCGGCGCATCTCGATGGTGGCGCTGGTCGACCAGTATCTCGAGTTCATCGCCAGCGCGCGCCGGCTGCGGCTGGAGATCGCCGCCGACTATCTCGTCATGGCAGCCTGGCTGGCCTACCTGAAATCGCGGCTGATGCTGCCGGAGCCGCCGCAGAACGAGGACCAGCCCTCGGCCGAGCAGATGGCCGATGCGCTGGCCTGGCAGCTGCGCCGGCTCGAGGCGATGCAGGAGGCGGGTGTGCGCCTGATGGCGCGCGGCCAGCTCGGCCGCGACTGGTTCCGCCGCGGCGCGCCCGAGGGCGTGCCGGTGGTGCGCCGGCCGATCTGGGACGTCAAGCTCTACGACCTGCTGAAGGGCTATGGCGAAATCCAGCGCCGCGGCCAGGACACCGTTATGCACATCAAGCCGATGGAGTTCTACTCCGTCGAGGAGGCGGCCGAGCGTCTGGGCCGCATGCTGGGCATCGCCGTCGAATGGCAGTCGCTGCTGGATTTCTTGCCGCCGGGGCTGCAGGACGTTATGAAGCGGCGCTCCGCGATGGCCTCGACGTTCGTGGCCTCGCTGCACATGGCCAAGGAAGGCGCGCTCGAGCTGCGCCAGACCGAGGCTTTCGGCCCCATTTTCATGCGCAAGCGCCCGGCTTCGGAATAGCGCGCGGGAGAGTTGTTTCGGATCATGAGCGAGAACGCCGACGATAGCGCGGACGAACACGCGCAGAACCTGCGCCTGCTCGAGGCCCTGATCTTCGCCAGCGCCACAATGCTGGACGAGGAGGCGCTGGCCGAGCGTCTGCCCGAAGGCGCCGACGTGCGCGCGCTGCTCGCCGATCTCGCCGAGATGTACGCCAGCCGCGGCGTCAACCTGGTCAAGGTGGCGGGCGCGTGGACGTTCCGCACCGCGCCCGACCTCAAGGACCGGCTCAAGATCGAGACGCAGGTGTCGCGCAAGCTCTCGCGCGCGGCGGTCGAGACGCTGGCGATCATCGCCTACCACCAGCCGGTGACCCGCGCCGAGATCGAGGCGATCCGCGGCGTCGGCCTCAGCAAGGGCACGCTCGATCTGCTGTTCGAGCAGGGCTGGATCCAGCCGATGGGCCGGCGTCGTGCGCCCGGCAAGCCGGTGACCTGGGGCAGCACGCCGTTCTTCCTCGAGCATTTCGGCCTGGCCGCGCTCGACGATCTGCCGGGCTTCGACGAACTGAAGGCCGCCGGCCTGCTCGACGCCAATGCCAACATCACCGTCTACCGGCCCGAGGAAGGCGACCTGCCGCTCGAGCCGACGGAGGACGAGGATGCCGAGCCGCTGTCGGACGACGGCGAGCCGGCGGATACTGCGACAGAAAAGGCCGAGTAGCCTGCTGGCCTTTGCCGGCACCATCCCGCATGATCGCCGGCCATGGTCGCGCCTGAGACCCAATCGCAGCGAACGACGCCGCGCGCCACATGGCGCGTCGACGGCTGGACGGCGTTCGCCGTCGCGATCGGGCTGCTGGTGCTGGCGCCGGTCGCCGCGGTCGTCTATCCGCTGCTGACCGCCGATCCCGAACTGTGGCGGCATCTGCTCCACACTGTTCTGGGACGATACCTGACCAATACGCTGCTGCTGATGCTGGGCGTCTGCATCGGCACTTTGCTCCTCGGCGTGGCGGCGGCCTGGCTGGTGACGATGTGCCGGTTTCCCGGCGTGCGGCTGTTCGAATGGGCGCTGCTCCTGCCGCTGGCGATGCCGACCTATGTCGTGGCCTACGCCTATACCGGCCTGCTCGATTTCGCCGGTCCGCTGCAGATGGCATTGCGCGCCGCCTTCGGCCTCGAGGTGGGCGCGTACGGCTTTCCTTCGATCCGCAACATGGGCGGCGCCATCACCGTGCTGTCGCTGGTGCTCTATCCCTATGTCTACCTCATGGCCCGGGCGGCGTTCCTCGATCAGTCGGTCTGCGTACTCGAAGTCAGTCGCACGCTGGGCCGCAGCGCCTGGGGCAGTTTCGCCAACGTCGCCCTGCCGCTGGCGCGGCCGGCCATCGTCGGCGGGCTGGCGCTTGTGCTGATGGAGACGCTGAACGAGTTCGGCGCCGTGCAGTTCTTCGGCGTCGATACGTTCAGCACCGGCATCTTCCGCGCCTGGTTCGGCTTCGGCGACTATCGCGCCGCCGCCCAGCTCGCCGCCGCAATGATGCTGGTGGTGGCGGTGCTGCTGATGGTCGAACGCGCCTCGCGCGGCAAGGGCCGCATCGAGCACACGTCGCGCCGCTACAGCCAGATCCGTCGTTATCCGCTGGGCGCCGGAAGTGCCGCCGGCGCAGCCCTGTTCTGCGGCCTGCTGGTCGGGCTGGGTTTCCTCGTGCCGGCGGCGACCCTGTTGAACGGCGCGATCGAGCATGCCGGCGCGCTGGCGGACGGAGAATTCTATCGCGACGCCGGCCACAGCATCGTGCTGGCGCTGCTGACCTCGGCGGCGGCGGTGCTGGTGGCCCTGGCGCTTGCCTATGCCGACCGGCTGCGCCGCTCGCGCCTGGTGCGCGGCTCGGTGCGCGTCGCCGGCCTCGGCTACGCCATACCGGGCGCGGTGCTGGCGGTCGGCATATTGCTGCCGCTGACGACACTGGACCGGCAGGTCGATGGGCTTGCCCGCAGCCTGTTCGGCGTGCCGACCGGCCTGCTGCTGAGCGGCACGGCAGTGGCATTGCTGCTGGCATACGTCATCCGCTTTCTCGCCGTGGCGCTCAATTCGGTCGAGGCCGGGCTGGCGCGCATCACGCCCAGCATGGAGAGTGCGGCCCGCACGCTTGGCGCAGCGCCAGGCCGGGCGCTGCGCGAGGTGCATTCGCCGATGATGGCCGGCAGCCTGTTCACCGCGGCGATGCTGGTGTTCGTCGACGTAATGAAGGAGCTGCCGGCGACCCTGATCATGCGGCCGTTCGATTTCGACACGCTGGCGGTGCGCGCCTACCAGTACGCCTCGGACGAGCGCCTGCCGCAGGCGGCGCTGCCGTCGCTGGCTATCGTCGCCTTCGCGCTGCTGCCGGTGCTGCTGTTGAGCCGCGCCATCTCGCAATCGCGCCCCGGCGCCGGCAGTCGGCTGGCGGCCGGCATGGCGCCGCCGCTCGAGGCCGCGCCATGAGCGGCGGCTTGCGGCTCGAGGGCGTAACGCACGCCTACGACGTGGCGCCGGTATTGCGCGATCTCAGCCTGCAGGCGGCGCCCGGCGAGCTGGTCTGTCTGGTCGGACCGTCGGGCTGCGGCAAGACCACGGCGCTGCGGCTGGTGGCCGGGCTCGAACGCCTGCAGCAGGGCAGCATCGAGATCGACGGCCGCCGCGTCGCCGATTCGCAAACCCATGTGCCGCCGGAACGGCGCAGCGTCGGTCTGGTGTTCCAGGACTTCGCGCTGTTTCCGCATCTGCGCGTCATTGAGAACGTCGGTTTCGGCCTCGGCGCCCTGCCGGCGGGCCAGCGCGCCGCGCGCAGCCGCGCCATGCTGGCGCAGGTCGGCATGGAGGAGTTCGCCGAGGCCTATCCGCACATGCTGTCGGGCGGGCAGCAGCAGCGCGTGGCGCTGGCGCGGGCGCTGGCGCCGCAGCCCAAGATCATGCTCCTCGACGAGCCGTTCTCCGGCCTCGACACCCGGTTGCGGCAGCGCGTGCGCGACGATGCGCTGCACGTGCTGAAGCAGAGCGGCACCACCACCCTGCTCGTCACGCACGATCCGGAGGAGGCCATGTTCATGGCCGACCGCATCGCCATGATCGATCGCGGCCGGCTGGTGCAGCTCGGCACGCCTAGCGAGATCTATGGCCAGCCCGCCAACCGCTTCGTCGCAGAGTTCTTCAGCGATCTTAACGTGCTGCAGGGCGTGGTGCGCGGCGGGCGCGTTGCGACGCCTTTCGGGCCGGTGGCTGCCGGCGGCCTGCCCGAAGGCGCAGCGGCGGAGGTGCTGATCCGGCCCGAGGCGCTGCGCATCAATGGCCCGGCCGCCGCCGCGTCGGCGCCCGGCATTGCGGCCCGGGTCGTGGCGGCGCGGCTCCTGGGCCGCACCAGCCTGGTTCATCTCTGCCTCAATCTCGACCCGGCGCATCGCCACGATGGCGCCTTGCCGGGCGGAGCCGGGGAGCAGCCTGGGCACGATCACTGGCACGTTCGGGTCCCGGGTCGCTTCCTGCCGGCCGAGGACAGCATCGTGCGGGTGGCGCTGGACCCCGCGCAAAGCTTTGTATTTCCGGCCGGAGACCCCAAATAGAAGGCTCGCTGGGGGGCCGCGGCGTTGCGCGGCGGGGGCTGATTTGCCAATATCCGCCGGACGTTACAGGGCCGGCACCAGCGGTACCGCGACAGTCGGGAGGCGAAGGAAATGGGTAGCTTCAGTATTTGGCATTGGCTGATCGTGCTTGCGGTGGTCCTGCTGCTGTTCGGCGGCCGCGGCAAGATTTCGCAGCTGATGGGCGATTTCGGCAAGGGCCTGAAGGCCTTCAAGAAGGGCGTCGGCACGGAAGAGACGCCGGAAGGCAATCAGCAGTCGAACGGCGATCCGCGCACGATCGGCAGCGGCACGACGTCCTCGTCGAACAAGGCCAGCGATCCCGTCACCAAGAGCTGACGGGAAGGCGGACGCCCCTGCGGCGTTCGCGGAGGTTGAGGCGCGATGCTGGACCTCGGATGGAGCGAGATGGCGCTGATCGCGCTGGTCGCGCTCGTGGTCATCGGACCCAAGGAACTGCCCCAGGTGCTGCGCACGGTGCGCGGCTGGCTCGGCGCGGCGCGCGGCATGGCGCGCGAATTCCAGGGGCATGTCGACGACATGATGCGCGACTCGGGCATCGACGAGGTGCGCAAGAGCATTCGCGACAACACCGCCCTGCATCTCGACGATCTGGCCGACCAGATCGATCCCGACCGCAAGGTGCGCGATTCATTCGATCCAAGATCGCTCGATCCCAAGGCGCTGCTCGGTGACGATCCCGGCGCGACGCCGACGCCCGCCGTCGAGGAGTTCCGCGGCGGCGGCGACTACCGGCCGCCCGGCGCCGATGCGCCGGCGGACGAGCCGACCCTGGCCGACGTGGCGCCGCCGCCGCAATACGACACGGTGGCGAATTCCGGGCGCAAATCCTGAGGCTCGACCGCAACAAACCGCTGGCGCGCGCCGCGCGCCGCCCGCATAAACGAACTCCGCTTCGCGCCAGCCAGGGCATCCAGATCCTCACGTGACCGACGAACCCGAAGACGACCGGAAAATGCCGTTGCTCGATCACCTGATCGAACTGCGCCGCCGTCTCCTGTGGAGCGCGGTGGCGATGGTGGTGCTGTTCCTGGCGTTCTTCTACGTCTCGGAACCGATCTTCAAGTTCCTCGCCGCGCCGCTGCAGGCGCGCACCAGCGAGCCGCTGATCTACACCTCGCTGACCGAGGCGTTCTTCACCTACATCAAGCTGGCGTTCTTCGCCGCCTTCCTGATCGGCTTTCCGTTCTTCGCCGTGCAGATATGGATGTTCGTCGCGCCCGGCCTCTATCGCCACGAGCGCGCGGCGTTCCTGCCGTTCCTGATCTCGACGCCGATCATGTTCTATCTCGGCGCCGCCGGGGTCTATTACTTCGTCGTGCCGGTGGCGTGGGATTTCTTCATCGCCTTCGAGACCGAGGATATCAAGCTGCTGCCCAAGGTCAGCGAATACCTGTCGCTGGTCATGCAGCTGATGTTCGCCTTCGGCCTCGCCTTCGAGCTGCCGGTGCTGCTGACCTTGCTGGTGCGGGTCGGCATCGTCTCGTCCGCCGGGCTGGCCTCGAAGCGACGCTACGCCATCGTCGCCGCCTTCATCCTCGCCGCCATCCTGACGCCGCCTGACGTCATCAGCCAGGTCTCTCTGGCGGTGCCCGTCATTCTGCTCTACGAGGTGGCGATCATCATCGGCCGCCTGATCGAGAAGAAGCGCAAGACCGAGGACGAAAAGGCCGAAGAAGAGGAGGGTGACGAGGCCGCCCCGCCGGAGGCAGACGAGCAGCCCAAGAGAGAGGCCGAGGAGTTCCCCGACCGTCCGACGACCCCGCCCAGCCAGTAGTTCGCCATGCACGACATCAAGCTCATTCGCGACAATCCCGAAGCCTTCGACGCGGCCCTGAAACGGCGCAATCTCGCGCCGCTGTCGGCGCGCCTGCTCGAGCTCGACCGCGCCCGCCGCACCGCGATCTCGGACAGCGAGCAGGTGCAGGCCAGACGCAAGCAACTGTCGAAGCAGATCGGCATCGCCAAAGGCAAGGGCGAGAACGCCGATGCGCTGCTGGCCGAGGCCGCCGGCCTCGACGGCGCGCTGAAGGCGGACGAGGCCGCGGTGGCGCAGGCCGACGCCGCCATTCGCGACGCGCTGGCGGCGATTCCCAACCTGCCGGCCGAGGACGTGCCGCCAGGCGCCGACGAGAGCGCCAATGTCGAACTGCGCAAGGTCGGCACGCCGCGCCAGTTCAATTTCTCGCCCAAGGACCATGTCGAGATCGGCGAGGGCCTTGGCATGATGGATTTCGCCACCGCGGCCAAGATATCGGGCGCGCGCTTCGTGATGCTGAAGGGAAAGCTGGCGCGGCTGGAGCGGGCCCTGGCGCAATTCATGCTCGATCTGCACACCGAGGAGCACGGCTACACCGAAATCGATCCGCCGCTGCTGGTGAAGGACAATGCGCTTTACGGCACGGGACAGCTGCCGAAGTTCGCCGAGGACCAGTTCCTTACCACCGGCGACGAGCTGACGCGTCGCTGGCTCATTCCCACCGCCGAGGTGCCGTTGACCAATATCGTCGCCGACGAGATCGTCGAGGCGGCGAGCCTGCCGCGCCGCTATACGGCCTGGACGCCGTGTTTCCGCTCCGAGGCCGGAGCGGCGGGGCGCGACACGCGCGGCATGATCCGCCAGCACCAGTTTCCCAAGGTCGAGATGGTCAGCATCGTGGCGCCGGAGGAGTCGGAGGCCGAGCACCGGCGCATGACCAAGGCGGCAGAAAAGGTGCTGAAGCGCCTTGGCCTGCCTTACCGCACCATCGTGCTGTGCACCGGCGACATGGGTTTCTCGGCGCGCAAGACCTACGACATCGAGGTCTGGCTGCCCGGCCAGCATGCCTATCGCGAGATTTCGAGCTGTTCCAACTGCGGCGACTTCCAGGCGCGGCGCATGAATGCCCGCTTCCGTCGCCCGGGCGAGAAGGGGACCCAGTTCCTGCACACGCTGAATGGCTCGGGTGTGGCGGTCGGCCGCTGCCTTGTGGCCATTCTGGAAAACTACCAGGAGCAGGACGGTTCGGTGGTTGTGCCTGCGGCGCTGAGGCCGTATATGGGCGGCCTCGAACGCATCGAACGCCCCGCATCGTAACGGGCGCCCGCCGCCCGCGGCGGGACGGAAGGAAGAAGAACATGACCCGCGG
>JBFWZG010000014.1:10611-36746 GCA_050185515.1 Reyranellaceae bacterium | reverse complement strand
TCGCTTTCACCGCGCCCATGGCGTTGCGTTCGATACAGGGGATTTGCACCAGACCGCCAATTGGATCGCAGGTCATGCCGAGATGATGCTCCATTGCAATCTCGGCGGCGTTTTCTATCTGGGAAGGGGTGCCTCCCAACGCCGCGGCAAGGCCTGCCGCTGCCATCGAAGATGCGGAGCCGACCTCGCCCTGGCAGCCGACTTCGGCGCCGGAGATCGAAGCGTTGCGCTTGAACAGCCCGCCGATAGCGCCGGCGGTCAGTAGGAAATCGCGCCGCCCGCGTCGGTCAGCGCCGGGACAGAAGCGAATGTAGTACTCGAGAACGGCGGGGATAATGCCTGCCGCGCCGTTGGTCGGCGCGGTTACGACCCTGCCGCCGGCGGCATTCTCCTCGTTAACGGCGATGGCGAAGAGCGACACCCAGTCCATGACCTCGTGCGGCATGTGGGCGTTGTCCTGCGCCGCGCGGTTGAGCTTGGCGAGCAGCGCCGCGGCACGACGCTTCACGTTCAACCCGCCGGGCAAGGTGCCGGAGTTGCGGCAGCCCGATTCGATGCAGGCGCGCATTGCGTCTACGATGTGGTCCAGCGCCGCATCGATTTCCAACTCGCTGCGCTTCACGGCTTCGTTGCGCCGCACCAGTTCGGCGATGGACGCTTTCTCCTGCTCGCACAACGCCAGAAGCTCGGAAGCCGACGCATAGGGGTGAGGCTCGGGCGGACCGGCGTCGGTCACCGGATTCGCGATCTCGGCATCGGAGGCAACGAAGCCGCCGCCGATGGAATAGAAGGTTTCAGCCGAAAGCTCCTGCCCCATTGCGTCGAATGCAGCGAAGCGCAAGCCATTGGGATGGGCAGGCAGCGCGTCAAATACCAGGCGCAAATGACGCTCAGGACTGAATTCGACGGCATGGCGGCCGGCCAGCCTCAACCGTCGTGTCGCGCCGATCTCGGCCAGCAGTGCCGGCGCAGCTTCAGGCGCGACTGTCTCCGGCCGCTCCCCGCTCAATCCGAGCATAACGGCGACATGCGTGCCATGCCCCTTGCCTGTGAACGCCAGCGAGCCGAACAACGTCGCTTCGACCGTGGAAACGCGCGGCAATAGCAGGGCTGCTTCTAGGTCGCCCACAAACCGGGAGGCCGCGCGCATCGGTCCCATCGTATGCGAGGAGGATGGACCAATGCCGACGCGGAAGAGTTCGAAAACGCTGATCACGTTCGCCCCCTTCCGCTCAGGAGATTCCGACCAGCTGCCGATCGATGCGTTTCCAGTCGAATTTGCCGTCGATCGCAGAGGCCACGTCGAGCTGCGCGTCTTTCATCCCCGACGACGTCAGGATGGCGACCGCCGGGCCATCGACCCGCAGTCCGGCTTGGCGCGCCTTGCGCAAGGCGGCCAAACCCGTGACGCCCGAGAGCTCCTGCCATTGCCCGTCGCGGGCCAGCGCATCTCGCGCGTCGAGCAGATCCTGGTCGCCCAATTGCAAGACGGCACCATTGCTCTCCCGCAGCGCCAGTACCGAACGATAGCCGGTGACGGAAACGGCAATCGAAAGCGCCAGACTGGGCCGCGCCTCGACTTCCGCCATGTCGAGATTGCTCGTCATGGCGTGCGTCAGCGGCCCGCCCGCAAGTTCGGCAGCAAGAATCTGCGGCAGGCGCGAGGACAGGCCCAGCAGCTTCAACTCCTTGAAACCCTTCCAAAGTCCATAGAGCAGTTCGCCATAGCCTGTCGGCACCACCACGGCGCCTGGAACCTGGCGTCCCAGCTCAAGGAATAGCTCGTAGGCGATGGTCTTGTAGCCTTCCGGACCAAAGGGATGGCCGGTATGGAAGCGCGTCAGATTGGAGACGGGTTGGAAGCCGGTGCGTCTGACGATGTCGTTGAGGACCGGCCACCGCTCGGCCTGGGGCACGGTAATCAAGGTTGCATCATAGGCGGCGATGAACTGCTTAAGCACCGGCGAGATGGTCGGGCTCGCCACGACCACGCATTTCAATCCGGCGCGGGCCGCGTAAGCCGCCGCAGAAGCGCCATGATTGCCGGAGGACGCGACCGCGATTCCGGATGCCCCTGAGGCCACGGCCGCACTGACAGTGCACAGGTTAAGCCGGTCCTTGTGGCTCCAGGTCGGATTGCCGCTCTCGTCCTTGACGAAGAGTTGCGTGTCGAGCCCGGCCCAGGTCGCAAGCCGGGGCGCTTCGATCAGTGCCGTGCCGCCTTCGCCCATCGACAGTCCCGGGGCCAGCGGCGGCAGCAGCGGAGCCCAGCGGTCTAGTCCGGCCATCGGCGGTTGCTCGAACAGCGAGAGGTCGACGCGGTCGTAGCGATAGTCGATCTCCAGCGGATACTGCGCGCTATCGCTGCTGGTGCGCGGGCACCCAGCGACGAGCACCGGAAAAAGGTCGAAGATCGGCGAGCCCGGGCCCAGCGAACGCTGCGCGTAGGCCAGGGATGGACCCTCGGTCCGCCAGTCGGCGTTGCGCAGGAGGGGTTGGGTTGTCATGGCGTGACGTTGCGGTGCGGTTATTTGATATGCGGCACCACGGTCTCGGCGAAGATCTGCATCTGGTCGAGCAGCTCAGTGACGTCATTGGCGGCGAACAGGATGCCCAGAAGATGCGTCGCACCCGCCTTCCTGGCCGCCGCGACCTTGGTAAGTATTGCGTCAGGCGAACCGATCAGGTTGATGTCCTCGTGGGTGAGGCTGCCCTGTTCCTTCAGGGTAGATTTCGACAGCGACACCAGATGCGTGTGCATCTGGCTCTGGCGGAAGCGGGCGATCGCCTTCTCGTGATCCTTGCCGACATGGCAGATGAACTGCGGCGCCACCTGCAGTGCATTCGGATCACGGCCATTGGCAGCGGCTATCTCATGCATCTTCTTCACGCCCTCGCCGATCCTGTCGGTGTGCAGGCCGGCAGGTATCCATCCGTCGCCATGCAGGGCAGCGCGGCGGATGGCGTTGATATTGTTGCCGCCGATCAGCAGCGGCAGGCGCGCCTGCTTCGGCTTTGGCGCGAACTCGACGTTCCTGAACTGGTAGTACTTGCCGTCGAAGCTCGACGACTTCTCGGTGAACAGCTTGCGCAGAGCCTGGATACCCTCCTCCACCATGTCACCGCGATGCGCCTTGACATTGGGCTGTACGGCCTCGAACTCCTCACGATATGCCCCGACGCCGATGCCGATCTCGACGCGTCCGCCCGAAAGCTGGTCGAGCGTGGCGATCTGCTTCGCGGTCACGACGATGTCGCGGCGCATGGGCAGGACCAGCAGTCCGGTGCCGAAGCGCAGCTTGGTGGTCTGGCCGGCAAGCCAGGCCGAGGTTGTCAGGACTTCCCAAAAACGCGGCGGGACCGGAAACTCCTCGCGTACGTAATCCTGGGTCGTCATATGATCGTTGCCCCAGAGCGAATCGAAGCCGTACTTCTCGGCCGTCTGGGCGATCTTCAACAGGTCGCCGGTCTCGGCGAAGGGGATCGGATAGATCAGCCCTTCCATGCCGGTCGGGAAACCCACGCTGTAGCGAATTGTCATCGTCCTTTTCCTTTTTCTACCGGCTGGCGCGCAGCTTCTGCGTCGCCGCGTCATCCAGAGCGCCGTTCTTCATCACCACGCCGTAGTCGCGTCGGGCCGCTTCAGGCGACACCAGGCCGGAGTCGACATCGGCCAGCACCTCTTGCACGGGACGCCGTCGCGCATCGCCAAGGCCGCCGCCGCCCGGCATCTCGACGATCAAGCGGTCGCCACGACCGATGGTCTGGTAGCCCTTGGCCTTCATCGGCGCCCCGCTTTCGGTGCGCACGATGCCGGGCAGTCCGTCCTGCCCGCCGGCGCGGCCCCTGGGTGGGTTGTCGATGCGCTCGAACGTTGCGGAGAGCGCGAACGGCGCGTCTTCCAGAAGCGAAACCTCCATCGTCTGGCCCAGTCCGCCGCGATAGAGTCCGGCGCCGCCGGAGTCGGTGCGAAATTCCTTGCGCCACACCACTACCGGCGCGACCGCTTCGGTGATCTCGACGGCGACATTCTTGACGCCGGAGGGGAACGCCGTGGCCGACAGTCCATCCTTGCCCGGCCGCGCCCCCATTCCGCCCGAGTGGAAGGACATGATGTTGAACGAAGTCGCCTTGGTGAGCAGGGCGGGATCTCCGGCAACGCGTCCGGCCCCGCCCATCAGCATGAGGTTCCAGAGATTGGACGCGCCCTCCGCGGGTGCGTTGCCGTTGGTGGCCTGGTGCAGGCATCCGAACATAACGTCGGGCAGCATCAGGCCGGTGGCGTGGCGAATGGCGACCGGTGCGGGATGCTGGGCGTTGAGGATGCAATTGTCTGGCGCTGTCACCCGCACGACGGAGAGCGATCCGGCATTATTCGGTACCTTGGGAAACACCAGACATTTTATGCCGAAGGAGGAATAGGCCTCGGTGTAGCAAAGCGGTACGTTGATGCCGTAGGCGGAAATAGGCGAGGTGCCGCTGTAGTCGACATGGATTTCGTCGGTCCCGACATTCATGGTTGCGACCAGTTCTATTGGCCTGTCGTAGCCGTCGAGCATCAGCGAATACCTGTACGAGCCCGGCTTGATGGCGCGGATTGCCTGCAGGGCCGCCTCGCGCGAGCGCTCGAGCACGTGGCCGCCTAGCCGATCCAGCCCATCGATCTCGAACTCGTCCATCATTTCCAGCAACCGCTTGGCGCCGGTATCGTTGCAGGCGACCAGCGAATAGAGATCGCCCACGACTTGCACGGGTTCGCGCACGTTGCCGCGCACGATCTCGAGCAAGGTTTCGTTGACTGTACCGCCATCGGCCAGCTTCATAATCGGAACGTAGAGGCCTTCCTCGTAGACCTGGCGCGCATCGGCGGTAAGGCCGCGACCGCCGACATCGACGACATGGGCGGTGGAGGCGAACAGCGCCACCGGCCTGCCACGACGGAAGGTGGGCGTCAGCACGGTGAAGTCGTGCAGGTGGCCGGTGCCCTTCCACGGATCGTTGGTGATGAAGACGTCGCCCTCCTTCATGGTCGCGACGGGAAACCGATTGAGGAAATGGCCGACGGACTTCGCCATCGAGTTGACGTGTCCCGGCGTGCCGGTGACGGCCTGGGCCAGCATGTTGCCTTCGAGATCGAACACGCCCGCCGAGACGTCCCCCGCCTCGCGCACCGAAGTGGAGAAGCCGGTTCGGATCAGGGTTTGCGCCTGCTCTTCGACCACGGCGATCAGGCGGTCCCACATGATCTGCAGATGGATCGGCGAGAGAGGATGATTGGCGCTCATGCTGCCTCCGCGCGGCGGATGCGCCGCTGCAAGACGATGTAGCCGATGGGACTGATGGTGGCGTTGAAGGCCGACGAGACGAAGGTCGAGGTCTCATCCTCGGCGATCATGGCCGGGCCTTCGATAGTTTCGCCGGGCGTCAGATCGGGCCGCCAGTAGACCGGCACAGAAACCATGCGCGCCTGCGCCGGATCGAACAACTCGCGCTTGCCGGAGGCTCTTGCCTTGCCGCCTTTGGGCGTTGCCGGCGCTTTGACGACGGGTGGCGGATCGTCGGCCAGACGCAGGGTCCAGCTCAGTATCTCGACGCCGAGATTGGGGATGGTGCGGCCGAACAGGGCGGCATAGGCCTTCTCGAACTCCTGATGGAACAGCTCGCGGTCATTGGCGGTGTAGGCGCGTACCGGGACGCTGACGGCGATTTCGTGGCCCTGGCCGCGATAGCGCATGTCGGCGGTGCGATGCTCGTGCAGCGCGCGCCCCTTCGTCGCCGGCTCGACGACTTCGGCGGCTTCGGCGCGCATGGTCCTGAACAGCGCGTTGAGCCCATCGGCGTCGAAACTGTCGAGTGTCATGTATCGACTGCGGACGATCTCGTAGCCTACGGGGGCAGCAAGAAAGCCGACGGCCGAGCCGACGCCGGCGCCGGTCGGCACGATCACCGAATCGATGCCGAGCTTTTCCGCCAACCGCGCGGCATGCAGAGGAGCTGCGCCACCGAAGGCGATCAAGGTGCGGTCGCCCAGTTCCTTGCCGCGCTCGACGGCGTGCACGCGGGCGGCGTTGGCCATGTTCTCCTCGACCACCTCGCAGATGCCGAAGGCGGCCTCGATGTCGTCGAGCTTCAGCTTCTTGCCGATCACCCCGGCGATGGCGTCTGTCGAGCGGTTGGGTTGCAGGGTGATGGTACCGCCGGCAAAGCGCGCCGGATCGATGCGTCCCAGCGCGACGTCGGCATCCGTAACGGTCGGCATGGTGCCGCCACGGCCATAGCAGGCCGGGCCGGGCTCGGAGGCAGCACTCAGCGGGCCGACGCCGATGCGCTGCATCTCGTCGACGGCCGCGATCGAACCGCCGCCGGCGCCGATCTCCACCATCTCGATGACGGGGATGCGCAGGGGCAGGCCGGAGCCTTTCTGGAAGCGGTACTGGCGCGCGACTTCGAAAGTGCGCGACTGCTGCGGCACGAAATCGTCGATCAGGCAGATCTTGGCCGTGGTGCCGCCCATGTCGAAGGACAGCACCTTGTCGAGACCGCATTCGTTCGCCACGCGTGCGGCGAGAATGGCCCCGCCCGCCGGACCGGATTCGACCAGTCGGATCGGATAGCGCCGCGCCAAGTCGATGGTGGTGAGACCGCCGCCGGAGGTGATGAGGTAGACTGGGCACTGCATGCCCTTGGCACGGATCATCTGCTCCAGTCGGCCGAGATAGCCCGCCATCACCGGCTGCACATAGGCGTTGGCGCAGGTGGTCGAGAAACGCTCGTATTCGCGCATCTCGGGGCATACGTCCGAAGACAAGGTGATCGACACGTCTGGAAGCGCTGCCGAGAAAATCTCCCGCAGGCGCCTCTCGTGGGCCGGGTTCGCATAGGAATGCAGCAGGCCGATTGCGATGCTCTGGATACCGGCGGCCGTCAACTGCGGAACCAGCGCCTGAGCCGAACTCTCGTCGAGCGGGATCAGGACGTGGCCGCGCGCATCGACGCGCTCCATCACTTCCAGCCGCCATTGCCGCGGGACGAGCGGCGCCGGCTTGTCGATCATCACGTCGTACTGCTCGAACCGATGCTCGTAAGCCATTTCAAGCGAATCGCGAAAGCCCTGCGTCGTGATCAGCGCCGTGGGCGACCCTTTGCGCTCGATGATGGCGTTCGTCGCCAGGGTGGTGCCGTGGACGAAAACCTCGATAGCGGACCAGTCGACCTTCGCCTTGCCCAGAAGGATGTGGATGCCGTCCACTACACCCCGCTCCGGCGCGCGCGGGGTGGTGAGGATCTTGTGGCTGAACCGCCCTTGCGGCGTTTCCAGCGCCAAATCGGTGAACGTGCCGCCAATATCGACCGCCAGGCGGATGCCGCGCCGGTCCGGATTCTGTTGCTGTGTTGCCATGGACTCTACGCTCTCAACGCCGCATTGAGTGAGCGGACATTGCTTTCCCAGTCGTACTGGGCGTTCAGTTCGAGGGCGGTACGGACGCCCATCATCGTCGCGCCTGCCTGCTCCAGCGCCCGCATCCGCTGGGCGCAGCGCTTGGCCGAGCCAACGATGGCGTACTTGTCGATCAGCGAATTGGGCACCAGCGCCCTGGTGATCTCGCCCTTGCCGTGGCGCACGGCGCCATGGACCGCCTGCCAGGTCTCGTGGTCGATATTCATGGCCGCACGCACGGCGCGATGGGTGATGGCCACCGACTTGGCAATCACATTGCGCATGATGTCGTAGGCGCGCTCGGCCTCGTCGTCGACCACGGCGATGTTCCAGGCCACGATCTGAATGGACCTGGGATCGCGGCCGACGCGCAGCGCACCTTCGTGCACCCAGGAGACCACCTGCGCCATCGCTTCCGGCTCGGCGACGTTGCCGACGATGACGCCGTCGGCGATCTCGCCCGCCATGACGAAAGCGTCGCGATGGGTCGACGCGACGTAGATCGGCACTTTCTGCGTCGGCCTGAACATTAACCGCGCCTTGTCGAGCTTGAACACGGGGCCGTCGAAGCTGACGGTCTCGCCCGCCATCAGCCGTTTCATGATCGAGATGCAATCGCGCGTGGTCTGCACGAATTCGCCCTCGTTGGCGTTGATCGCCGCCCGCGTCGACTTCAAGCCGGCGCCAATGCCGAACACCATATCCCCGCCCCGCAGATCGGCGGCTGTGCAGATGGCACGGGTAAGTTGCATGGGATGGCGCGTGTAGGGGTTGGCGATGCCAACGCCCAAGCCGACCTTCGACGTGCGCGACGCCACCGCGCCCAGCAACACGTAGGGATCGCGCATGAAGGCTTCGTCGGGAATCCACACCATGTCGGCGTCCCAGCCTTCGGCCCGCTGCACCAGGTCCCCGACCTGTTGCACCGTCTGGGTCGGGATCACGCAAAACGAAAAACGCATCTACCGCCGTTCCCTTGCCGCCAATTCTGCCCACGACATGGGCAAACTCCCCGCAACGCATTGAAGACGCGCGGTTAATTGGCGGTCAAATATCAATCTGTCGTCTGCCAATTCACCTTCGACATGCCGGACCCTGCCCGCATACCGATCCGGTCGTTCCCCTGCAAAATCGCCTCAAGGCTTCAGATAGGTCTCTGCCAACCTCGCCCAGAAGGAGGCTCCGAGCGCCAGAATCCTGTCGTTGAAGTCGTAATGCGGATTGTGGACGTGGCAGCCGCCTTCGCCGACCCCCTCTCCCACCCCGTTGCCGATCAGCACATGCGCGCCCGGCCGCTCCATCAGCATAAACGCGACATCGTCGGCGGCCATCGACGGCGGCGCATCGGGGATGACGTTCGATTGGCCAACGAGATCGGCTGCGACTTTGGCTGCAATGGCGGCTTCGGCGTCGGCATTTATCGTCGGCGGATAGCCGACATCCCAGTGCAGCGAACCCTTGGCTCCGTGGGTCGCGCATATGCCTTCTACAATCTCTCGCATCCGCCGCTCGATCGTCCCCTGCACCTCTGGCGAGAAGGCGCGCACCGTGCCGGCGAGCTTCACTTCTTCAGGAATGACGTTGTAGGCATTCCCGCCTTCGATCTTGGTGACGGAGATCACCGCCGACTGCAGCGGATCGAGCGTCCGTGTGACGATGGTCTGCAGCGCCAGAACGATCTGCGCCGCAATCGGCACAGGATCGATGCTTTGATGCGGAAACGCGCCATGCGCGCCGACGCCTTTCACGGTGATGTCGAAACGGTCGGAGGAAGCCAGCAACGGGCCGCCGCGCACGGCGAACTTGCCGACTTCTATTCCTGGCAGGTTGTGCAGGCCGAACACCGCATCGCAGGGAAACTTCTTGAACAGACCCTCGTCGATCATCACCTTGCCGCCGCCCGCCATCTCCTCGGCCGGCTGGAAGATCAGATGTACGGTACCGTTGAAATTCCTGTGCTTGGCGAGATACGCGGCCGCCCCCAGCAGCATCGCCGTGTGCCCGTCATGTCCGCAGGCATGCATTTTCCCCGTGTGCTTGGAGCGATGGTCGAAATCGTTCAGCTCCTCCATCGGCAACGCATCCATGTCGGCGCGCAGGCCTACCGTGCGCTTCCCGTTGCCATTGCGGATGGTCCCAACCACGCCGGTCTTGGCCATGCCGACATGGGTCTCGATGCCGAAACTCTTGAGCTTCTCGGCCACGATGGCAGCGGTGCGGTCTTCCTCGAACGCGGTCTCCGGGTGCGCATGCAGATCGCGCCGCCATTGCGTCATGTCAGCCTGCAGGCTTTCGATCTGGGGAATGGTCTTCATCAAGGCCTCGCGGCTAGTGGTTCGCGCAAATGGCAGGCGGCGAAATGATTGTGGCCGACTTCGAGCAGCGTCGGCGATTCGATTCGGCAGCGCTCGAAGACATAAGGGCATCTGGTGTGGAAATGGCAGCCGGGCGGTGGTTTGGCCGGGCTCGGAACGTCGCCGCTCAGCACGGCGGGCGGCGCGCGATGCGTGGGATCGGGCTTGGGCACCGCCGCCAGCAGCGCCTCGGTATAGGGATGCAACGGGTTGGAGAACAGCGTCTGCTTGGGCGCGAGCTCGACGATGCGGCCGAGATACATGACCGCCACTCGATGCGAGATGTGTTCGACCACTGCGAGGTCATGAGCGACGAAGAGATAGGACAGACCAAGGTCGCGCTGCAGATCCATCAGCAGGTTGATGACCTGCGCCTGCACCGACACGTCCAGCGCCGACACCGGCTCGTCGCAGATGATGAGCTTTGGGTTCAAGGCAAGCGCCCGCGCAATGCCCAGGCGCTGGCGCTGGCCGCCGGAGAACTCGTGCGGGTAGCGGCTCATCTGCTCCTTGCGCAAGCCGACCTGGTCGAAGAGTTGCGCTACGCGCTTCTCGCGCTCGAGGCCCGAGGCGAGGCCGTAGTTCAACAGCGGTTCGCCCACGATCTCGCCCGCCTTCATGCGCGGATTCAGCGACGAGAACGGGTCCTGGAACACGACCTGCATCTGGCGGCGATAGTCGCGCATGGCCGAGCGCTTGAGTTGGGTGATGTCGACGCCGTCGAGTTCGATGCTGCCGGCCGTGGGCTCGATCAGGCGCAGGATGGTCTTGGCCGCCGTGCTCTTCCCGCAGCCCGACTCGCCAACCAGGCCGAGCGTCTCGCCAGTTCCGACCTCGAGACTGATGCCGTCGACGGCGTGCACATACCCCGCGGCGCGCAACAGCAAGCCTTTGCGAATAGGGAAATGCTTCTTCAGATCGCGCACTCTTAAGAGGGGCTGGTTCATGCCGCCACCGCCCAGCAGGCCGCGAAATGGCCCAGTTCATGCTCCACCAACGGCGGCTCTTCGGCGCGGCAGCGATCGGTCGCCAGCGTGCAGCGTGTGGCGAAGGCGCAACCGTGCAGAATCTGCCCTGGCGCCGGTACGATGCCGGGAATCTCGGTCAGACGCGCTTCCATCGGCACCATACCGTCGGAAAGATGCGGCACGGACCCCAACAAGCCGCGCGTGTAAGGGTGCAGCGGATCGGTGAAGAGATCGACGACGGCAGCCTCCTCCACCTTGCGGCCGGCATACATGACGATGACCCTCGAGCAGGTGTGCGCCACGACGCCAAGATCATGGGTGATGAGAAGGACGGCGGTGCCGAGCTTGCGCTGCAACTCGCTGATGAGGGATAGGATCTGCGCCTGGATCGTAACGTCAAGCGCAGTGGTAGGTTCGTCGGCGATTAGCACGCGGGGCTCGCACGACAGGGCGATGGCGATCATCACGCGCTGGCGCATGCCGCCGGAAAGCTGATGCGGGTATTCCTTCAGCCGCCGCTCGGCATCGGGTATGCGCACCAGGTTCAGCATCTCGAGCGCGCGCTCGTCGGCTTCGCGCCGCGACCAGCCGCGATGCAACATCGTCGCTTCGGCGAGCTGGCGACCGATTGTCAGCACCGGGTTGAGCGAGGTCATCGGCTCCTGGAAGATCATGCCTATCTCGTTGCCTCGCACCTTGCGCATTTCCGCTTCGGTGAGAGTCGAGAGGTCGCGGCCGTCGATACAGATGCGGCCTTGCGTGATCCCGGCGTTACGCGGCAACAAGCGCATGATGGAAAGTGCGGTAACGCTCTTGCCGCAGCCCGATTCGCCTACGATGCCAAGCGTCTCGCCAGGAGCGAGCGCCATCGAAAGGTGCTGGACCGCGGAGACCGAGCCTTCCTCGGAGTGAAACTCGGTGCGCAAATTGTCGATGACCAGAAGCGGGCTTGTCATTTCCGGCCTCGCATTCGTGGATCGAGCCTGTCGCGCAGGGAATCGCCGAGCAGATTCGTGGCCAGCACCATCAGGCCCAGGAACAGGCCGGGAAACAGGATCACCCAGATCGCCAGCAGCGCCAGCGAACGTCCCTCGGCCATGATGTTGCCCCAGCTCGGCATCTCCGGCGGCGTACCGGCGCCGAGAAATGACAGATATGCCTCGATGATGACGGCGGAAGCGAAGACGAATGTGGCCTGCACGATCACCGGCGCCAGCGCATTGGGCATGATGTGCTTCAGAAGCAAGCGATGCAGGCGGGTGCCGGTCGCGATGGCGGCGTCGATATAGGGCTGCTCGCGGATGGTCAGGACGGCGGACCGCACCACGCGCACCATGCGCGGGACTTCGGCGACCGTAATGGCGAAGATCACAGTGCCGATGCCGGCTTTGGTCACCGACATGATCGCTATGGCGAGCAGCACGCCGGGGATCGCCATGATGCCGTCCATGACCCGCATCACCATGGGGTCGATGGCGCGCAGATAGCCTGACAGCATGCCGATGGTGAGCCCGATAACGGTGGTGAAGAGCGCCACCGCGGCGCCTACGGCCAGCGACACTCGTCCGCCGTACAACGTGCGCGTGAAGACGTCGCGGCCGAAGGCGTCGGTGCCAAAAAGATGCGTCCATGAAGGTGGCTTCAGCCGATTGCCGGGATCTATCTTCACCGGGTCGAAGCTCGAGAACGCGGGCGCGAAAACCGACATCACGATCATGGCGGCGAACAGCAGCAAAGCGAACGCCAGTACCGGATTGCGCCAGACGAAGCGGCGCAATCTGGACAGCCCGCCGGATGCGGCGCGCGGCTGGGTGGCGGCGATATCGACCATTGCTCAGTACCGGATGCGCGGATCGAGTACCGTGTAGATCAGGTCGATCGCCAGGTTCAGGATCACGTAGAAAAAGGAGAACACCAGGATCACGCCCTGGATCACCGGAAAATCCGAGCGCAGCAAGGCATCCACGGTCAACCGGCCGATGCCTGGAATGGCGAAGACGCTTTCCGTCACGACGACCCCACCGATCAGAACGGCGATTCCGGAGCCAATGGTCGTGACGATGGGCACGGACGCGTTCTTCAGCGCATGGATGGTGATGAGCTGAAACGAAGCCATTCCCTTGGCGCGGGCGGAGCGAATGTAGTCCTGGCTCAGCACTTCGAGAAAGGACGAACGCGTCATGCGCGCCAGCAGCGCGGTATAGACCAGACCGAGGCTGATGGTGGGCAACACCATATGGCGGGCGAACGGGCCGATGCCATCGGCCAGGGAGCGATAGCCCTGCACCGGCAATATCGGCACTTGCAGCGAGAAGGCGTAGACCAGCCCGTAGCCGATGACGAACACCGGCAGCGAAAAGGACAGCACCGCCAAGGCCATCAGGGAACGGTCGATCCAGGTGCCGGCATACCAGGCCGCGGCTATGCCCATTGGCAGAGCGAGGATGACGGAGAAAACGATGACGGTGAGCGTCAGCATCAAGGTCGGCTCGACCCTCTGCAGGATCAACGTCCCGACCGGCACGCGATTGAAGATCGAAACGCCGAAATCCCCCTGCATCACGTTCCACAGCCAGGTAAGAAACTGTTCGGCCAGGGGACGATCGAGCCCAAGCTTGTCGCGTATCGCCTTGATGTCTTCGTCGGTGGCATGGTCGCCGGCAATGATCGCCGCCGGATCGCCGCCGCTCAGATGCAGGATCAGGAAGATGACGAGGGCGATAACGAGAATGACGGGCAGCGTGCCGATGACACGCCGCCCCACATACGCATACATGGTCCTTTGAATGCCTCGCTGCCTACTTCTTTTCGATGTTCCAGAATACAGTCGCCGCCGATTCCAGGACACCGCTGAGCGAGGAGCGATACGCAACGGGCTGCTTCCACTGGCCGACCGCGATATAGGGCACGAATTCGTAGGCCCGCTTCTGCATGGCGTTGGCGATCTCCTTCTGCTTCGCGGGGTTCTGCTCCTTCAGGAAAGCGGCGCGCAGGTCTTCCAGCTGCTTGTCGCAGGGCCAGCCCGGCGGGGCCTTCTCGCAGCCTGCGGTGATGTACTGGTGCGAGGCCGGCGAGATGATGTCGATGCCCTGGAACTGGGTGTGGAAGACGTTCCAGCCGCCTTTCTCTGGCGGCTCCTTCGAAGCGCGGCGGCGGATCATGGTGCCGACGTCCATGGCCTGCACCTCGACGTTCATGCCGATGGAGCGAAGCGTGTCGACCGTCACCGTCACCGCCGCATGCAGCACCGGCACGTTGGTCGGATCCATCACCACGACCTTCTGGTTGTTGTAGCCGCCCTCTTTCAGCAGCGCCTTGGCCTTCGCGATGTCCTTGGTCTTCACCGCGCCGACATCGCTTTCGAACGGCCCGCCGCAGCCGAAAAGAGCGTAGCAGTCCTTCCAGTAGTAGCGCTTGTCGCCGATCACCGCCTTGGAATAGCTCTCGCGGTCGATGGCATGGAGCACGGCCTGACGGATCTTCTCGTTGTCGAACGGAGGATGCAGGTGGTTGAGCCGCAGCGTGCCCTGCGAGCCCATCGGATCGAGATCGACGATCTTGATGTCGGGATTCTTCTCGAACAACGGCAGGAAATCGGTCGACGGATTCTCGTAATAGTCGATCTCGCCCGCCAGCAGTGCCGACATTATGGTGGCCGGATCGGGCATGTGCAGCCATTCGACGCGATCTACCTTCACCACCTTGCCGCCAGCCAGGAACGAAGCGGGCTCGTTGCGGGGAACGTAGTCCTTGTTCTTGACGAACACTTCAAGATTGCCGGGTTTCCATTCGTCCTTCTTGAAGATGAAGGGACCGGAACCGATGGTTTCCTTGATCTGGGTGGCGGCATCGGTCTTGGCGACGCGCTCCGGCATCATGAAGGCGGGCGAGCCGGTCGGCTGCGCCAGCGCGAGCGGAACGTCGAACTTCTCCCTGAGAGTGAGAACGATGGTCTTCTCGTCCTTGGCATCGAGGCTGACCTTGAGCGCGGCGATCTGCTGGCCCAGCAGATTGCGCTTGGACCACCGCTCGATCGAGGCGACGCAATCGGCCGCTGTCACCGGCGCTCCGTCATGCCATTTCAGGCCGGGACGCAGGGTCATCGTGTAGGTGAGGCCGTCGGCGCTGAGTTCGCTCTTTTCCAGCATCTGCGGCTGCGGCTGGAACCTGGCGTCCAGCGCAAAGAGCATGTCGTAGACCATGAAGCCGTAATTGCGCGTCACGGCCACGGTCGACCAGATCGGGTCGACGATGTTGAGATCGCCCCGCGGAACCACCTTGATGGTCTTGTCCGCCGCGAATGCCGGCGCGACCGAAGCTGCCAGCATCATGCCGGCAACGGCCAGAGAGCGAATTCCAATGCCCAGGGTCGTCATGGTCGAAAAGCCTCGCCTCAAGGTTTCATGCCTGATCGAAGGGGAACAGGCGCACCCATGCCGGTCAAATACGGATTTGTGAAGGGGTTATGCAGACGCGTCATGCAGCGTATCGACCGGTTCTAGTGCGCGCCGAAATATGCGCGCTGCAGTTCGCCATCGCCGAGCGCGGTTTCGACGTCGCCGCGCCAGACCAGTTCGCCGACCGACAGCAGGCAGCATTCCGTCGCCACCGAGCGGGCAATCTGAACGTTCTGCTCGACTACCAGAATACCGACGCCGGTTGCACGGATGCGATTGATCGTTTCGATCAGTGCGCCGACGATACCGACCGCCAGGCCGGTTGAAGGTTCGTCCAGAAGCAGCAGCGACGGGTTGGCGACGAAAGCGCGCGCCAGCGCCAGCATTTGCTGTTCGCCGCCGGAGAGCGAACCAGCGGGCTGCTGCTTGCGCTGAGCCAGCACGGGGAACAGGGAGAAGATTTCGTCCAACGGCCGCGTTTTGCGGCCGATCGCGGCCTGTGCCCCGGCTGCCAGCGTTTCCTCGACTGTGAAGGTGGCGAAAAGCTCGCGCCATTGTGGCACAAGTGCAAGCCCCGCCCGGGCGATCGCCGACGCTGAAAGGCGGGTTATGTCCTTGCCCTGGAACAGGACCTGGCCGCCCGATTTTGGCGCCAGACCGGCGATGGCCTCCACACAGGATGTCTTGCCGGCGCCGTTGGGACCCAGGAAGGTCAGCGACTGGCCTTCGTCGAGCGTGAAAGAGACATCGCGCACGGCGGGGATGCCGCCATGGCGGACGGAAAGATTCCTGACTTCGAGCAGGCTCATGCCGCGTCACGCTCTCCGAAGTAAAGCCGGCGCACGGCGGGCAGCGCGACCGTGGCGTGCGCGTCGCCCTCGGCCACGATCCGCCCGTTGCCCATCACCGAGACGGTGCGGCAAAGATCGGTGACGAAGCCGATATTGTGCTCGATCAGCAGCATGGTCACGCCGGTCTCGGCATTGATGCGCAGCAACAGCTCGCGCAGATGGCCCGCCTCCTCCTTCGACACGCCCGACACCGGTTCATCGAGGAGTATGAGGCGCGGGCGCGAGACGATGGCGCGGGCGATCTCGAGTCGCCGCTGGTTGCCCAGCGACTGCTGGCCTGCCGGCAGATGCGCGATGTCGGCCAGACCGACCGAGGCCAGCGCCGCCAACGCCAGTGCTCGCTGCTCCTGGCTGCGCCGGCCGTTGACGACCTCGTTGAAACTGTCGCGCAAGGCCTCCATCACCGTGTTGCGCCCCAGCCCGGCGACGACATTGTCGAGGCAGGAAAGCTGGGGAAACAGGGCGACGTGCTGGAAGGTCCGGGTCATGCCGAAGCCGATGCGCTCCCGGGCCGCGCGTCCCAGAGCCTCCTGTCCGAAGATTTCGATCTCGCCGGCGTCGGCTTCGAGGAAGCCCGAGATGATGTTGAACAGCGAGGTCTTGCCCGCCCCGTTGGGTCCGATGATGCCATGAATGGCGCCGGCGGGAATCGACAGCGTGACGTCGTCGACCGCCCGCAGCGCGCCGAAGCATCGCGAGACGCCGGAGATCTTCAATGCCGCGCCGCTCGCGCCGGAGCCGTGATACGAGGTTGGAGCGCCTCTCTCGACTGTCTCGACTCCCGTTGCCGACATCCGCGCGCCGCTTCCATCCGGCGCCGATCCTTGCCGCCAAAAATGGTTGAACGGACGGCGAATGAGATCGATCAGCCCGCCGGGCAGGAACATCGTAATGAGAATCACCAGCACGGCGAAGATCAGGTCGAGATAATCGGCCACCGGCCGCAAAACCTCTGGCAGGATGCGAAACGCGGCGCCGCCGGTGAGCCCGCCCCACATCGACGTCATGCCGCCGACGATCGGATATGCCAGCATGAAGACCGATGCCAGCACGCCGTACGAGTCCGGATCGATGATGCGAACGAGCGGCGCGGCCAGCGCGCCGGCGAAGGCGATAACGGCCGAAGAGATGACGAAAGCGGCGACCAGATAGCGACTAATGTCGATCCCGAAGCCTTCGGCGCCGATTTCGTTGGCCGCTGCCGAGCGCAGGTTCTTGCCGAAGCGGCCGCGCACGACGATGCTGAGCAGACCGACCGCCAGGATCGAAAGAGTGCCGACCAGGAGCAGATAGCCCGCGTTGTCGCTCTCTTCGAGCACGAAGCCGAACAGCTCTGCGGGCGGTACGCGCATCCCTTGGGCGCCGCCGGTGATCGACGTCGCCTCGCGGATCAGGATCATCACCACCATCTGGAAGACCAGCGTTACCATCGCGAGGTTGTGGCTGCGAAATCGCACCCCCGGAATGGCGAGAACCCAGCCCGCAATGGCGCCGACAACGATCGCGACGCAGAGGCTGAGCAGGAACGGCAGGCCCAGCATGGTGACGCACAGCGCCGCGGTGTAGGAACCGATCGCCATGAAGGCGGCGGACGCCAGCGTGATGCAGCGCGCCAGACCGACCAGCACCACCAAAGCCGCGCCGATCGCCATCGATATGAAACCCAGGGCCAGCACATACTGGCCGTAACCACTGAGACCCAGCCCGGCCAGCATGATCAAGAGAAGAACAAGGGCCGGAGCGAAAGTGGCAAGGACAGCACGCAGTTTCGACGACCTAAACACGACGCGCTCCGATGCCGGGAAACAGGCCTTGGGGTCGCCACAGCAATACGGCGAACAGCAGCAGGAACGAGATCGAGTTCTTGAATGCCGAGGACACATAAGCGGCGGCGAAGCTTTCCGCCAATCCGAGAATAAGACCGCCGAGAATGGCGCCGATGAGCGAGTCGAAGCCGCCGATCACCGCGGCCACGAAAGCCGCCGATACCATCGCCACCGAAAGATCGGTCGACACGCCTTTGCTGGGCGCCACGAACACGCCGGCGATGCCCGCCAGCGCGCCTCCCAGGAACCAGGCCATGACATGCACGCGATCAACCGAGAAGCCGCAAAGCTGGGCGCCACGGGGATTGGACGCCATCGCCCGCATGGAAAGGCCGATGCGCGCCTGGCTGAACAGCAGCACGCCAAGCGCGCCGACCGCCAGCGCGCCGGCGATCACCCACATGGTTTCGCGCGTGAGGAAGACGTCGCCCAGGATCAGCGGCGGGCCGGAAAGCGTGCTCGGCACCGCCAGCAGTTCCGCCTTGTAGGTGAGGCGGAAACCTTCGGACAATGCGATGCCTAAAAACACCGTGGCGATGACGACGGTGAACATGTCGGCTCGGCGCAAAGGCCGCAGCACGGCGAACTCGAGCCCCGCCGCCAGCAGACCGACCGCGATCGGGGCCAGCAGGTACGCCCAGACATGGGCCTGCTGGTATTGCACGACCATGACGTAGGAAACGAACGCGCCGAGCATGACGAAGGCGCCATGGGCGAAGTTCACCGTCTTCGTGGCCTTATGAATGACAACGACGCCGATCGCCGCCAGCGCATAGATGGCGCCGAACTTCATGCCGCCGATCGCCACCGTGAAGAACTCGGAAATCATGACGTCCCCTTTGCGCCATCAAACGAAATCAGGGGCTTAGACGTCAAATACCTCTTTGTCAGAGCAAGATGCTTTTGCGACATGACGCGAGGGGGTGCGTATGCACGGCGCGCGTCGTACAAAAAACAGGCGCCCCCATGCGAGAGCGCCTGTGCGAGGTAACCTTCGCGGGAGGTTTCCTCTCAGGGCGTCAGCTTGATCGTGCGCACGACCGACCAGTCCTGACCCTTGACGATGGTGCCGCCCAGGACCTTGTTGCCCTGCAGATCGTTGGGGGCGAAGCTTTCGGGGAATATCACGTCGAAGCCGCCCATTTTCTTCGGACTGGCGTCCTTGAGGTTGGTCCACGCCTCGATCAGGGAGGCGCGGGTCGGGTTCTTGCCCGCCGCCTGGATCGCCAGCGCCGTCACGTAGGCCGAGCCATAGCCGATGACGTCGTAGGCGTTGGGCCGGCCCTGCGGCAGCGTACCACCCAAAGACTTTGCCAGCGCCGCCTCGAAATCCTTGATCGGCTTGGCGTCCTGGCCGGGGAAATACGGCCCGTTGAAATAGCCGCGCACGCCATCGGCATTGCCGATGATCGGCACGATAGCCCGGTTGACCGCCGAACCGTCCACCACGTAGCGCACGTTGTTCATGCCCATGTCCTTGGCCTGCTTGATGGCAAACCCGGCTTCCGAGAACGAGCCCAGGACCACGATTGCATCGACCTTGGCGCGCTGGAAGGACACCAGCTGCGAGGTGAAGTCGCGCGCGGCCTGATCGAATTGCTCGACCGCGTAATCGAGCTTGCGCGCGTCCATCGCCTTCTTGAGTTCCACCAGTGTGGATTGCGGGAAGGCATAGGTGCCGGCCAGGACGCCAATCTTCTTCGACTTGTAGCCGCCGTCGCTTACCTGCTCGAGAATGGCGATTGGCTGCAGCGAGGCGGGCACGATCGCGCCATGGAACACGTTCTTGGCGAAGGGCTCGCGGATGATCGGGGTCGAGCCGAACAGGTTATAGGTCGGCACGCCGTTGCCGCGCACGTAATCCGCCGCCGCCGCCGCACCAGTCGAGCCTGAGGCCAGGATCAGGATGAAGACCTTGTCCTGCTCGACCAGTTTCTTCACAGCGGCCAGACTCTCCGCTGGCGTCAGCGCATGCTCGAATATCATTCGGATCTTGCGGCCGTTGACGCCTCCCTTGGCGTTGATCTCACTGAACCCGAGCGACAGCCCGTCGCGGCCCGGCATGCCGACGAAGGACAGCGCGCCGGTCAACGCACCAATGGCGCCGACCACGATCTCGTCTTTGGTGACGCCGTCTTCGGCGCGCGCGTTCGGCGCCTGTGCCAGGCCAAGTCCGACGCCCAGCGCCAGCGCCCAACCGAGAAGTCTTGATTTCCGCATGAAAGCCCCCTGCCGATTTGTTGATTATGCCGGCCTTATCTCACCAATGACGGGGCATGCGCGCCAATGCCGGTTTATGGCGGGTTCATGCGAAGAGGATATGTCTCTTGCTTCGGCGTCACGGCCGTTTCCGATCCAAGACGGCAGCCGGCAGAGTCTCGCGACCGCTGCATGACCATGCCGCATATGCCGATTACGAATTGGCATTTGATTTGCGCTGCCGCTGCCGGCTAAATCACAGTGATTGCGCGTAACGGGCTTCGTCGACCTATTCAGAGGTGCAGGCCCCTCCCCGATGGATGCACCATGACCGGCCTGGAAACGCTGAGCGGCGCAGCCTTGCGCCACGCCCTGCTCCATACGCCTGCGCTTGAACTGATCCGCCAGGCCGCCCGCCTGCGCGATGCTGGCCACGGCAACCGGATCTCCTATTCGCGCAAGGTCTTCATCTCGCTGACTCATCTGTGCCGCGACGTGTGCCATTACTGCACCTTTGCCGAGACGCCGCAGCCGGGCAAAGCGGCCTACCTCTCGCCCGACGAAGTGCTTGCCATCGCTCGCGCCGGCCAGGCGGCGGGCTGCCAGGAGGCGCTGTTCACACTCGGCGACAAGCCCGAGCTGCGCTACCAGACGGCACGCGAGGCGCTCGATGCGCTGGGCTACCAGAGCACCGTCGAGTATCTCGCCGCCATGTGTGCTCTGGTGCTGCGCGAAACCGGTCTGCTGCCGCACGCCAATCCCGGCGTGATGAGCGGCGAGGAGATCGCAACGCTGCGTGAGGTGACCGTCTCGCAAGGCATCATGCTGGAATCAGCGTCGCCACGGCTCTGCGAGAAGGGTGGCCCGCATTACGGCTCTCCCGACAAGCATCCGGCCGTGCGGCTGGAATCCATTCTCCTCGCCGGCGAGCTCAAAGTGCCGTTCACCAGCGGCATATTGATCGGCATCGGCGAGACGCGTGACGAGCGGCTCGATGCGCTGTTCGCGCTGAAGGCGCTGCACGACTGCTACGGCCACATTCAGGAAATCATCGTGCAGAATTTCCGCGCCAAGGCGGATACCAGGATGCGCGATGCCGTCGAGCCGTCGCTGGAGGATCTGGCCTGGACCATCGCCGCGACGCGGCTGATCTTCGGACCCGCAATGAACATCCAGTGTCCGCCCAATCTCTCGCCGGGCGAGGCACAGGCGCTCATCGGTGCCGGCATAAACGACTGGGGCGGCGTCTCGCCGGTGACGCCCGATCACGTCAATCCGGAGGCACCGTGGCCCGCCATCGAGCGGCTGGGAAGGGAGACGGCCGAGGCGGGCAAGGTTCTGGTCCGCCGTCTGGCCGCCTATCCGTCCTATTGCCTGCAGGCGGCGGAATGGATGACGCCGGGCATTGCAACGGCGGTGCGCCGATCGATCGATGCGGAAGGTTTCGCGCGCATCGACGACTGGGCCCCGGGACTTAGCCGTACGCCACCGCAACCAGTCGCCAGCGAAACGCTGGCCGTGCCGGCGATTGTTGAACCCTCGACAACGTCGATCCTTGATCGCGCCATGGCCGGAGGCGATCTCTCAGAGTCGCAGATCGTCGAGCTCTTCGGAGCCAGAGGCCGCGATTTCGATGCCGTCTGTTCCGCCGCGGACGAGTTACGCCAGGTAACGGTCGGCGACGCCGTGACCTACACGGTCAATCGCAACATCAACTACACGAACATCTGCTATTTCCGCTGCGGCTTCTGCGCCTTCTCCAAGGGGAAGATGAGCGAGACGCTGCGCGGCGCGCCTTACGATCTGGCGTTGGAGGAGATCGTGCGTCGGGCCGAGGAGGCTTGGGCGCGCGGCGGCAACGAGGTTTGCCTTCAAGGCGGCATCCACCCCAGCTATACCGGCGAGACCTATCTCGGCATTTGCCGCGCCATCAAGGCTGCGCGGCCTGAAATGCACATCCACGCCTTCTCGCCGCTGGAGATCAGTCAGGGCGCGAGTACGCTCGGCATCCCGGTGCGCGACTTCCTGCTGCAGTTGAAGGACGCCGGCCTCGGCACTTTGCCCGGCACGGCGGCGGAAGTACTGGACGACGAGGTGCGCGCAATCATCTGCCCCGACAAGCTCGACACGCGGGAATGGCTTGACGTTGTGCGCACCGCGCACGAAGTAGGCCTGCGCACTACCTCGACCATCATGTTCGGCCATGTCGACCAGCCGATCCATTGGGCGCGACACCTGATCCGACTGCGCGAGCTGCAATGGCAGACCGGCGGCATTACCGAGTTCGTGCCGCTGCCATTCGTGCACATGGAAGCGCCGATCTATCTCAAGGGCAAATCGCGCAAGGGCCCGTCATTCCGCGAGGCGGTGCTGATGCATGCCATTGCGCGCCTCACCCTGAACGGCGTCATTCCGAATATACAGACTTCCTGGGTAAAGCTCGGTCCGCACGGGGCCGCGGCCTGCCTCAAGGCCGGCGCCAACGATCTGGGCGGTATTCTGATGAACGAAAGCATCTCGCGCGCGGCCGGCACCGAACATGGGCAGGAATTCCCTCCCTCGGCGATGGAAGCGCTGATCCGCTCGCTGGGTCGCACCCCGCGCCAGCGCGACACTCTTTATCGCGACGTGGCGGCGGATCGCGTCGCGGCTTCGTTCGCGGCGGGCGAACTGCAACCTCTCGTGATGAACGCCCCGGTCAAACGGATCGCGGCGGAATAGAAGGAAGAGACATGAGCAAGAGCGTCGCGATACTGGGCGGCAGCGGGGCGGAAGGCGGCGGGCTGGCGCTGCGATTTGCCGCTGCGGGATACAAGGTGATCATCGGCTCGCGCGATGCGGCGAAGGCTCAGGATGCGGCGACCAGGATCGTCGAACGGGTGCCGAACGCCTCGGTTCATGGCGCCGACAACCAGAGTGCCGCTTCCGCCGCCGACATCGTGGTGCTGACCGTGCCGTTCGCCGCCCAGCGCGCGACGCTGGAAAGCGTCAAGCCGCAGCTCCAGGGCAAGATCCTGGTGGACGTCACCGTCCCGCTGGTGCCGCCAAAGGTCAGCCAGGTACAGTTGCCGCCTGAGCATTCCGCGGCGCTGGGCGCGCAGGAACTTCTCGGTGCCGGCGTCAAGGTCGTCTCGGCGTTCCAGAACGTGTCGGCGCACCAGCTCGAGCATCTGGGCGCGCCGGTCGATTGCGACGTGCTGGTGTGCGGCGACGACAAGGATGCGCGCGAGGCGGTGGTGCGGCTCGCCCGCGAATCAGGCATGGTCGCCTGGCATGGCGGCGCCCTTGCCAACTCGGTGGCGGCCGAGGCGCTGACCTCGGTGCTTATTTTCATGAACCGCCGATACAAGGTGCCGGGCACGGGCATTCGCATCACAGGCCTCGATGGCGCAGCGGAGCATGGCTGAACCCGCCACTTTAACCTTGACCGCGCTGCCCGGCATTCCCCGCATTGCCGGCGGCGACGACCTGCTGTCGGTCGTCGTCGCCGCTCTGCAGCGCGCGCGCCTCGAGTTGCGCGACGGCGACATCCTGGTGCTGGCGCAGAAAATCGTGTCCAAGGCCGAGAACCGCTCGGTACGGCTGGCCGACGTCACGCCCTCGCCGCGCGCGCGGGCGCTGGCGCAGGAAACGGGCAAGGACGCGCGGCTGATCGAGCTGATCCTGAGCGAATCGGCGCAGGTGCTGCGCGTGCGGCCCGGCCTGATCGTGGTCGAGCATCGGCTGGGCTTCGTGCTGGCCAATGCCGGCATCGATGCCTCCAATGTCGATGATTCGGAGAACGACGAGCGCGTTCTGCTGCTGCCGCAGAATCCCGACGCCAGCTGCGCGCGCCTGCGCGCGGCGCTGGAGCGCAGCTTCGGCAGGCGTCTGGGCGTTGTCATCAACGACAGCATCGGCCGCGCCTGGCGGCTGGGGACGGTCGGCACGGCTCTGGGGTCGTCCGGGCTGGCGGCGATGCTCGATCTGCGCGGCGAGGCGGACATGAACGGCCGCATCCTGCGCGCCAGCGAAATCGGCGCCGCCGACGAAGTTGCCGCCGCCGCCTCGCTGCTGATGGGCCAGGGCGCGGAGGGCAGACCGATAGTCCATCTGCGCGGCTTTCCCTACGGGCTCGGCGAAGGAAATGCGCGCGACCTTCTGCGCCCGCCCGAGATGGACCTGTTCCGATGACCGAAGACGCCTTCGAGCCCAGGATTCTGGCCCTGGCCGGCGGCGTCGGCGGCGCCAGACTGTGCGTCGGGCTCGGCAAGCTCCTGACGCCCGACGAACTGCAGCTCGTGGTCAACACAGGCGACGATTTCTGGCATCTCGGGCTGGCGATTTCGCCCGACATCGATTCGGTTCTATATGCGCTGGCGGGACTGAACGATACCGAACGCGGCTGGGGTCGCGCCGGCGAGACGTGGAACTTCATGGCGGCGCTGGAAAAACTGGGCGGGCCGACCTGGTTCAGGCTGGGCGATCTCGATCTCGCCACCCATGTCTGGCGCACCGAGCGGCTGCTGCGCGGGGCCATCCCGTCGGAAATCACCGCCGAGCTGGCGCAGCGTCTGGGCGTCGCGCATCGCGTGGCGCCGATGAGCGACGATGCGGTCGAGACCATGGTCGATACCGACGAGGGTCGACTGGCATTCCAGACCTACTTCGTCGCCCGGCAATGCCTGCCGCGACTGATCGGCCTGCATTTCGAGGGCGCATCGGATGCCAGGCCTTCGCCTGCGCTCGAGCACGCTTTGCGCTCGCCGCAGCTGCAGGCCATCGTGCTCTGCCCGTCCAATCCCTTCGTCTCCATCGGACCCATCCTGGCGCTCGAGCAGGCGCACAGGGCGCTCGAGACTAGAACCGCGCCTCTGGTCGCCGTCTCGCCGATCGTCGGCGGCCGGGCCATCAAGGGTCCGGCAGCGAAAATGCTGGAAGAGCTCGGCATGGAAGTATCGCCACTCGGTATCGCGCGGCACTACGGTCCCCTGCTCGACGGACTGGTGATCGACCGGCAGGACGAGCATCTTGCCGGACGCATCGAGGCGAGCGGCTGCAAGGTGCATGTCTGCGACACCGTCATGCGGTCGGACCACGATCGCGTCGCGCTGGCGCAGGCGACACTGGAATTCGCCGCCACACTGCGTCCGCGAGGTGATTTCAGCTTCGAGGCGCGCCGAGACGCCGCCGAAGCATGGCGAGCATGAAACCGGCGCCATATGCCGTCGTGCCGGTGAAGATCATGGCCCATGCCAAGACAAGGCTGGCGCCGGCGCTGTCCTTCGCCCGGCGCCTGCGACTGGCGCGCGAACTGCTGCACCATACTCTGAGCGTTTTGGCGCGCTATCCGGGACCGACCAGGACCATCGTGGTCAGCCCCGACGCCGGCGTGCTGCGACTGGCGCGAAGTCGAGGAATGATCGCGCTGCCGCAAACGGCGCATGGCGGCATCAACCGCGCCGTGTCGCTGGGCTGCCGGCACGCACGCTCGCGCGGCGCCGTCGCGGTGCTGACGGTTCCCATCGATCTGCCCCTGCTGTCGGCCGGCTCATTGCGGCGCTTTGCCCGCCCTTCCGCGGAGCCGGTCATCCGCGTTGCGCCCGACCGCAGCGGGGCCGGGACGAACGCGCTGTACATGCAGCCGGTGCGCGTGGATTTCGCAAGATTTGGCGACGGCAGCTTTCGCAGGCACCGGGCGCGATCGGTTGAGCTGGGCCTGAGGGAAGAAATCGAACACCATCCGGAACTGGCGTTCGATGTCGATGTGCCGGAAGATCTGGCGCTGCTCGCCAGCGGCGACAGCGCTCGCACGGGGCGGATGTCGCGCACGGCACGAACGACTGGAGCTGGATTGTATCTTCGCCGCATTGGCGCGCGCCGAAGCCTCATCGACCGACGCAGCGGACCGGGTATCGCCTGCAATCTGCACGACTGCGGGTGTCGCCTGCGCGGCGAAACCCACCCCATAACGTCCTGATCTCTCGTCGGAAAATGGTGGGCGCGACAGGGATTGAACCTGTGACCCCTACCATGTCAAGGTAGTGCTCTCCCGCTGAGCTACGCGCCCTCGCTGCCCGCCTTCCGGCCGGCGCAAGCGGGCGCAGTATGGTCAAAAATCGG
>JBFWZG010000014.1:0-10511 GCA_050185515.1 Reyranellaceae bacterium | reverse complement strand
GGTGGGCGCGACAGGGATTGAACCTGTGACCCCTACCATGTCAAGGTAGTGCTCTCCCGCTGAGCTACGCGCCCTCGCTGCCCGCCTTCCGGCCGGCGCAAGCGGGCGCAGTATGGTCAAAAATCGGCCCATTGCAAGCCCGGCCTTGCCCCACATCCGCTGGGGTCTTGCGCCTGCCGCAACGCCCTCAGCGGCAAGGCATGGATGACACAAAACGGGTTTCGGGCTAATCGTTGCGGACGATGAACAGTCTTGCCCCGGCGCGTCTGGAACCGCCCTTCGAGATTATCGCGCCCCGGGAGCAGACGGCGGCGCTGGTCGTGGCCTCGCCCCATTCCGGCGACCGCTACCCGCCCGATTTCGTCTCCCGCTCGCGGCTCGATTTCGCCACCCTGCGCCGTTCGGAAGACAGCTTCGTCGACGCCCTGTTCGCCGCCGCGCCCGACCACGGCGCGCCGCTGCTGCGCGCGCTCTTCCCCCGCGCCTTCGTCGATCCCAACCGCGAGCCCTTCGAACTCGATCCGGCCATGTTCGAGGGCCGGCTGCCGGACTACGTCAATTCCCGCTCGCCGCGCGTCGCCGCCGGGCTCGGCACCATCGCCAGGGTCGTCGCCAACGGCGAGGCGATCTATCGCGGCAAGCTCGATTTCGCCGAGGCCGAGCGCCGCGTGGCGCAATGCTACCGCCCCTATCATCAGGCCCTGCGAGGCCTGGTCGACCGCACCCGCGCCCGCTTCGGCGTCGCCACGCTGATCGACTGCCATTCCATGCCGTCGGTCGGCGGGCCGATGGAGCGCGATCCCGGCGCCAACCGCGTCGAATTCATCCTCGGCGACTGCCACGGCGTGTCCTGCGACCGCCGCCTGATCGATCTCGCCGACCGCATGCTGCGATCGCTGGGCTATGCGGTGGCGCGCAACGCTCCCTACTCCGGCGGCTTCACCACCCAGCATTACGGCCGCCCGGCTGAAGGCGTGCACGCGCTGCAGATCGAGATCAACCGCGCCATCTACATGGACGAGGCGAGCTACACGCCGCTGCCCGGTTTCCAGGCGCTGCAGCGCGACCTCGGCACCCTGCTCGAAGCGCTGGCGGCGCTGGATCTGTCGCAACCCTAAGACCCGAACCCCGGCCATGGCCGATCCGATCCTGCGCGACGTCACCGAGGCCGACATCCCCGCCATCGCCGGGATCTACGCCCATCACGTTCTGACCGGCCTGGCCTCGTTCGAGGAAACCGCCCCCGACGCGGCCGAGATGGCCGCCCGCTTCGCCGCCCTGAAGGCCAGGTCGATGCCTTATATATGCGTCGCAGCCGGCGACCGCGTCCTGGGCTACGCCTATGCCGGTCCCTACCGCCCGCGCATCGCCTATCGCCACACCGTCGAGGACTCGATCTACCTTGCCCCCGGCCAGGAAGGTCGCGGCCTCGGCCGCCTGCTGCTGGCCGAGCTGATCGGCCGCTGCACCGGCATGGGCTTGCGCCAGATGGTGGCGGTGATCGGCGACAGCGGCAATGCGGGCTCGATCGGCCTGCACCGCGCCCTGGGCTTCCGCGAGATCGGCACGTTGCGCTCGGTCGGTTTCAAGTTCGGCCGCTGGGTCGACAGCGTCTTCATGCAACGCGCCCTCGGCGAGGGCGACACGACGCTTCCCTGACGCCGTCTCGACCCGACACCGACCTGCCCGGGCCGCAAGCCGCCCGTAGCGCCGCCGCCACACCGGCCGGCCATCGCGTCGCACCCCGCCGCCAGCGCGCGCTTGCCTCTTGAAGCCGCCATCGGCCGCGCCATACTTCGCTCCGGCCGACGATCGGCGCCGGCAGGCCGGCATCGAGGAAACCGCCGGCAGGTCCTTTGGGGGGATGCGCGTCGCCATGGGCGGCCGACGCGCCGAGCGCTGACCGGCCCTGCGTCCTTGCGACGCGGAACCGCCAACAATCGAGCGCGTTTTTGCCCTGACGTGGTCACGATTGGAGCGCACCAGACGGCTGGTCCCGCCCCGTGCCGCGCCCGATCCGCAGCTCCCGATCAGATACCGCCCATCCGATACCGCCCATGTTTCGAGTTTCCGCGCTGGTCTGTCTTGTCCTGGTGATCGCCGCGACCGTGTTCGGCTGGCGCGCCCTCAACCGGGTCGACGATTCCATCGTCTCGATCGAGGGGCCGATCAACGGCGTCTCCTTCTCGCCCTACCAGCGCGACCAGGATCCGCAGGAGGACCGCCACCCTTCGATGCAGGACATCGACCGCGATCTGGCGGCCGTCGCCGGCAAGGTGCGCGCCGTCCGCACCTATTCGACCCTGGACGGGCTCGACAAGGTGCCGGAGCTGGCGGTCAAGTACGACCTGAAGGTCGTCGGCGGCGCCTGGGTCGACAACCGCGTGCAGCGTTCGGAGCGCGAGATCGCCAATCTGGTCCGCATGGTCCGCCGCAACCCGGGCACGGTGGAGCGCGTGCTGGTCGGCAACGAAGCCATATTGCGCGGCGATCTGCGCGTGCCGCAGCTCGTCAGCTACATCCGCCAGGTCAAGCGCAACGTCAACGTGCCGGTCTCGACCGCCGAGCCGTGGCACGTGTGGAAGGACGAAAAGGAGCTGGTGCAGGCGGTCGACTACATCGCCATCCACGTCCTGCCCTACTGGGAAGGCATGTCGGTCGACGCCGCCCTCGCCTTCCTGCTCGAGCGCTACAACGAGCTGCGCGAGCTCTATCCCACCAAGCGCATCATCATCACCGAGGTCGGCTGGCCGTCCGACGGCCGCATCCGCCGCGACGCGGTAGCCTCGCGGGCCAACCAGGCGAAGTTCATGCGCGAGTTCATCGCGCTCGCCCGCGCCAACAACATCGAATACTTCGTCATGGAAGCCTTCGACCAGCCGTGGAAGCACGGCATCGAGGGCGAGGCCGGCGCCTATTGGGGCCTGCTCGACAGCGACCGGCAGGCCAAGTGGCCGATGCAGGGCCCGGTCGAGAGCCTGCCGCAATGGCGCATGCTGGCTGCCGCCTCGGTCGTGCTGGCCATCGTGCCGGTGCTGGTGTTCTTCCATCGCTGGCGCAACCTGTCGCCGGCCGGCGAACTGTTCTTCGCCGCCCTGATTCAGGGCGCCGCCATGCTGCTGGTATGGACGATCTGGAGCGGCATCTCCGCCTACCAGACCAACGCCATGATCGCCGCCTGGAGCGTGCTGTTCCTCTGCCTCGCCGGCACCTTGCTCCTGGTCCTGATGCAGGCGCTGGAGATGACGGAGGTGGTGTGGATGCGCAACTGGAAGCGCGTCTTCCTGCCGGCCAAGCCCGAGTCCCGCAGCCACTGGCCCAAGATCTCGCTGCACCTGCCGATCTGCAACGAGCCGCCGCACATGGTGAAGATCTCGCTCGATGCGCTGGCCAGGCTCGACTACCCGAATTTCGAAGTGCTGGTGATCGACAACAACACCCGCGACGCCGCCACCTGGCGGCCGGTCGAGGCCTATTGCGCCGAGCTCGGCCCGCGCTTCCGCTTCTTCCATCTCGACCATGTCGAGGGCTTCAAGGCCGGCGCGCTGAACTTCGCCCTGCGCCAGACCGCGTCCGACGCCGAGTTCGTCGGCGTCTGCGACAGCGACTACGTGGTCGAGCCCGACTGGCTGAAATCGATCGTCCCCTATTTCGACGACGCCAAAGTCGGCTTCGTGCAGGCGCCGCAGGACCACCGCGACTGGCCGGGCGAGCCGTTCAAGGAAATGCTGAACTGGGAGTATGCCGGCTTCTTCAACATCGGCATGTGCCACCGCAACGAATACGACGCCATCATCCAGCACGGCACCATGACGGTGATCCGCAAGCAGGCGATCGAGGATGTCGGCATCTGGGCCCAGTGGTGCATCTGCGAGGATTCGGAGATGGGCCTGCGGCTGATGGAGGGCGGCTGGAAGTCGGTCTACATCAACCATGCCTTCGGTAAGGGCCTGACCCCCGATACCTTCTCCGGCTACAAGAAGCAGCGCTTCCGCTGGGCCTACGGCGCCATCCAGATCCTCAAGGGCCACTGGCGGCAGATGCTGCTGCCGGGCAGCCCGCTCTCCTGGCGCCAGCGCTTCCATTTCGTCGCCGGCTGGGCGCCGTGGTTCGCCGATGCCGTCAATCTGATCTTCACCATCGCCTCGGTGCTGTGGGCGATCGGCGTCACCCTCGCCCCCAACTGGTTCGACCTGCCGCTGGCCCTGTTCCTGGTGCCCACGCTCGGCCTGTTCGTCTTCAAGGTGGTGCACTCCTACGTGCTCTACGCCAGGCGCGTGCCCTGCAGTTTCGGCCAGAGCATCGGCGCCTCGATCGCCGGCCTGGCGCTGATCTTCACCGTCGGCCGCGCCGTGCTCTACGGCATCTTTACCTCGCGCCTGCCCTTCATCCGTACGCCCAAGATGGAGAACCGCCCGGCCCTGATCGCCGGCCTGACCATGGCGGCCGAGGAGACGGTGCTGTTTGCCGCGCTGTGGGTCGCCGCCATCGTCATCTGGACGGTCAACGGCGCGGACGATCCCGAAGCGCGGCTGTGGGCGGTGCTGATGGCGGTGCAGTCCCTGCCCTATGGCGCCGCCCTTTATCTCTCCATGGTCAATGCGCTCTCGACGCTGAAGCAGCGGCGCCTCGCCGCCATCGCCGCGCCGACCGACACCGCTATCGCCACCCCCGCTTTGGCGGCAGCGGCGAGCTAGGCTGTAATCGCCTCTCCCCGATATATCGGGGAGAGGGAGGGGCCCATCGCATCAGCGATGGGAGGGTGAGGGGGAAGCCCACCGCACGACCTCTCCCTTTCGTCATCCACCCTCCCGCACGCGGGAGAAGGGCCAGAAGGGTGCCGCCTCCCGCTTCGCGCGGCCGGCGATACGAACTGACCCGTCAGTCAGTTTTCCACGGCTGCGACAAGCCGCCGCCGTCTTTTTCGTCGTTGCGCCCACTATCTAACGGACGGCCCATTGGCGCGCCCGGCTCTCGGTCGAGCAATGCAGAAAAGCGCCCGCCCCGCGCCTGTCGCAAGTCTCTGATTTTCCTCAGATTTTGCGTCGCAATATCCCCATTGTGCAGCGCAGTATTTACGCCTGACGCCTGTGTTCAAATTTTCATCTAAGCTGTTGCGAAATAAGGCACAAAAATGAAGCTTGAATTCCCTTCGCGGCCGCACCATAGTTGTCGGGACGGCAAACGTCACTCCGGTGACCTCTTTGTTTGCCGTTGCCCGTCTTGGGCGTTTCCTCCCTAAACTCGGGCCGCACTTCGGTGCGGCCCCTTTTTTTGCCCTGGCCGATCCGTTGTCCCAGGCAACCGCCACCAATAGTTCGGCCGGTCATTGCTGGGGTCCGTCGGCCGCCGTCCTTTCCCCGTCATCCCCGCCTTGAGCGGGGATCCATCGCCTTTCGAAAGAGTGGGGCGCGCCTCTGTTCGGCGCCGACTGGTTGCGAGCGGTTGCTGACGGGAGCGAAGACCGAGTGCCACGCGCGGCAACCAAGGAGTCCCTTCGGCATGAGGAATGGGACGAAGCGTGGCTCTAAGTGCTCACGGGCATGGTCGGCGTGCGCGATTTTCTTGTCTACCAAATGTGCCGGCAAAACGCCGCCTCTCCAGTTCCCCTCAGTTCGGGCCGATCCTCAGACGAAGCGGATTCAGCGCAATGCCTTGAAACTCGGCACGCCAGGCCTGGTTGGGCCGCAAAGGCATGGCTTCAGTCAGGGTTCCTGTTGTGATGATCTCATCGGCCTTGAGCGGCTCGCAGCCAGGATAGCGGGCGATCTCGTCTACCAGGAACTTCAGAGCATGCACGGGGCCGCCGAGCACGTTGCTGGCGTGGCCGTCGCGGCGCAGGCCGGCCTCGTCCTCCAGTGCGACGGTGAACGTGGAAAGCTCGCTTGCATGTGCGGCGCGAACATCGAGTCGATCTCCGACAACCAACGCGCCATGCACGCCATAGGCGGCGGCGGCATCGGCCGCGGAGAAAGCCCAGTCCGGAAAGATCGAGAATACGACCTCGAAACCAGGCGCCACCCAGTCGATGCAATCCATCAGTTCCTCGAGGCTCAATCCCGGAGCGGGAGCGGCGCCAAGATGCAGAACAAGTTCGGGTTCTATGCGTGGTTCTGGCATGCCCGCGATACTGACCTCGGCGGCTCCATTGAGCGCGTAGCGCACGGTGCGGTCGAAAACGTAGTTCCACACCGGCGCAGCGATACCGAGATCGCCCCACAGCGAGCGATTGGTGAAGCCGATCTTGCGGCCAATAGGCGTTTCGCCGCGCGCACGTCGCAGGCTACAGACGCGGGCGACCACCTCGTAGGCCTGGGCCAGCGAAAAATCCGGCAAGCGCCCTGAGAAAGTCTCGACTTGGCGCCCCGTGCCAAGAAGCGCCATCACCTCCTGGCTGATCCGCTCGTTTGCTGGCGAGGTGTCCATATCGCATTTCGCTCGACCGAATAGACGCCGAGCTTAGCGTGACCGGGCGTATTCTGACTACGCCCTCGCCTCGGTCCCTAAGCCCCGCGTCGAGCCTTATCGTGGTTGACCCGTCTGTCTGGCATGGGGGGCGCAATGAAACGGCGGCGGAACCTCCGTCCCGCCGCCGCTCCTGAGTCTCTCAAGCTTGAGCTAAAGGCTCACTTCCATCCCGCCCGGTCCATCAGCTTCACCGCCTCGGCGGAGTTCTTGCCGACTTCCGACAGCGACACCTTGTCGGCCTTGAACTCGCCCCAGGCGGCGATCACCGGATGCGGCTGCACGCCGGCGCGCACCGGGTACTCGAAATTGCCCTCGGCGAAGATCTTTTGCGCCTCGGGGCTGACCAGGTACTCGACGAACTTCACGGCATTGTCCTTGTGCGGCGCGGTCTTGATGACGCCGATGCCGGAGATGTTGACATGCGTGCCCTTGCCGGCCTGGTCGGGGAACACCACCGCCAGATCCTTCACCACCGCCTTGTCTTCGGGCTTGTCCGAGGCCATCAGCCGGGCGAAGTAGTAGGAATTGTTGACGCTGACCGCGCCTTCGCCGGCCGCCACCGCCTTGATCTGGTCGGTGTCGCCGCCCTTGGGCGCGCGCGCCATGTTGGCCACCAGCCCCTTGGCCCAGGCCTCGGTCTTCTCCGTGCCCCAGGCATGGATCAGCGAGGCGACCAGCGACTGGTTGTAGACGTTGCTCGAGGAGCGGATCAGCACCTTGCCCTTGAGCGCCGGCGTGGCGAGATCGGCGTAGCTCTGGATCAGCTTGGGATCGATCTTCGTCTTGTCGTAGACGAACAGCCGCGCCCGCATCGACAGGCCGAACCAGGCGCCGTCCGGATCGCGCAAATTGGCAGGAATGACTTTCTCAAGTTCGGCCGACTTGATCGGCTGGAACAGGCCCTCGCTCTTGGCCCGGTGCAGATTGCCGATATCGACCGTGATCATCACGTCGGCCGGACTCGAGGCGCCCTCGCGCTTGATGCGCTCGATCAGCTGCTCGGCGCCGGCGCTGATCACCTTGACCGCAATGCCGGTTTTGGCGGTGAAGCCGTCGTAGAGCTGCTTGTCGACGTCGTAGTGGCGCGAGGAATAGACGTTGAGCTCCTTGCCCTGCGCCAGGGCGGGAGCGGCGGGACTCCCGCCGGCGAGGACGGTCAGTGCGGCGGCGGCGAGCAGATGGCGGCGTGGCAGGATCATGTCGTTTCCTTCGGTCGGATTCTGGCAGAACTGGTGTGCGGGGTCGCTCAAATGCGAGCGGTTCGCAGTCGCGACTTCCTACCGGGTTACCAATTGCGAGTCAATGTCAGTCGCGTTCGCAGTTCGAAACGGGCTGCGGCAGTTTGCGCTGGCGCCCGCCGCCGTTTTGCGGCCAAAACTGCCCGCCATGGCCCCCTCCTCCTCGCTGCGCCTGATTGCCGATCCCGCCTCCGACCGCGAAGCTGCGCCTGCCGCCGTGCCGGAGCAATTGCGGCATAGTTTCGCCTGGGGCGGGCTCTACCGCTTCATGACCGCCCTGGATGGCACGCGGCTGCGCCATGCCCATTGGCGCGCACCGGGCCAGCGGCGCGGCCGGGTGGTGGTACTGGGCGGACGGGGCGAATTCACCGACAAATACGCCGGCGAGCTGGTCGGCGAAATGCTGGCGCGCGGCTTCGAGGTGCACGGGCTCGACTGGCGCGGCCAGGGCCTGTCGCAGCGGCCGCTTTCCGACCCCGAAAAGGGCCATGTCGAGGATTTCGCCCGCTACAAGGACGATCTGCGGCAGTTCCTGACCGAGGTGGTGACCCGCGTGCCGGGCGTGCCGACCATCCTGCTGGGCCATTCCATGGGCGGGCATACCGTTTTGCGCTATCTCGCCGAGCACGCCGGCGACAGCGTCGTCGACGGCGCGGTGCTGGGTGCGCCGATGACCGGGCTACGCAACGGGCTGCTGATCAAGGCCGCCCTGCTCACCGTACCCAAGGGCAGCCCGCGCGCCAGCGACTACGCCGCCGGAGCCGGGCCCTTCGCCGAGATCCGCCGTTTCTTCCGCGACAATCTGGTCACCTCCGACGAGCGGCGCTACGCCTTCACCGAGTGGTGGTTCCAGGCCGAGCCGCGGCTGAAGCTGGGCGGCCCGACCTGGCAATGGCTGCGCGCCGGGTTCGAGTCGATCGCCTTCCTCAACACACCAGATTTAGTCGAGCGCATCCGCGTGCCGGTGCTGTTTCTCTCCGCCGGCCGCGACCGGCTGGTCGATCCCGCCAGCCACGCGCCGATCGCGCAGCGGATTCAAGGCGCTCGCCTGATCCATTACGACGACGCCCAGCACGAGATCATGATGGAGACCGACGAAATCCGCGCCCGCTTCTGGGCCGATTTCGAGGCTTTTGCCGGCTCCCTCACCGCGCGCCAGTAGCACAATGGCATACCCCATATGCTGATGTTTCACGTGAAACATCGGCGCTCGCCCCTTGCCCCGATTCCGCCTTGGGCGGAAAATGATCCATAGAACTTTTGGAGGACCTTTGCATGACGCCCGACCAGCTGGCCGCGAAGATTCCCGACGGCGCCAAGATCTGCGTGCCGCCCGACTACGCCGGCGTGGCGATGGAGCTGACCCGCGCCATGGTCCGCCGCGGCGTCAAGGACCTGCATCTGGTCTGCGTCCCGGTCTCCGGCCTGCAGGCCGAGTTGCTGATCGGCTCGGGCGCGATCAAGACTCTAGAGACGTCGGCCATCACGCTGGGCGAATACGGCACCGCGCATCGCTTCGTCGCCGGCATCAAGGGCAACCAGTTCAGGATGCTCGACGCCACCTGCCCCGCCGTCCACGCCGCCATCCAGGCCGCCGGCAAGGGCGTGCCCTTCGCGCCGCTGCGCGGCATCCTCGGCACCGACCTGCTGGAGAGCCGGCCCGACTGGAAGGTGATCGACAATCCCTTCAGCGACCAGAAGGACCCGATCGTCCTGCTGCCGGCCCTGCGCTGCGACATCGCCATGTTCCACGCGCCCTACGCCGACCGCAACGGCAACGTCTTCATCGGCCGCCGGCGCGAGCTGGTGGCGATGGCGCATGCGTCGGAAACCGCCTTCGTCACCGTCGAGGAGATCCGCGACGTCGACCTGCTGGCATCGGAGGAGACGGCAGCCGGCTGCCTCGCCGCCGCTTATGTCGGCGGCATCGCCGAAGCGCCGCGCGGCGCCTGGCCGCTGCATCTGTGGGACATCTACGGCTACGACGAGCCGCATCTGAAGACCTACACCGAGATGGCGCGGTCGGCCGAAGGCTTCGCCCGCTATCTCGACCAGTACGTCCACGTCCGGCGCGCCGCGGAATAGCACGATGACCGATGCGCGCGAATGCAGCCGCCAGGAGCTGCTGATCGTCACCATCGCCCGCCTGCTGAAGGGCTGCCGCATCGTCGCCACCGGCGCCTCCTCGCCGATCCCAGGGGCCGGCGCGCTGCTGGCGCGGGCGCAGTCGAACGACACGATGCGCCTGATCGTGCTGGGCAGCACGCGGCACAATTTCCTCTGCGACGGCGGCGTCGAGCTGTTCGACATCGCGGCCCAGGGCCGGCTCGACGCCTTCTTCCTTGGCGGCGGGCAGATCGACGGCCACGCCAACATCAACCTGGTCGGCGCCGGCGGCGAGTACCCGCGCACCGACGTGCGCTGGCCGGGCAGCTTCGGCTCGGCCTATCTCTACTACCTCGTGCCGCGCGTCATCCTGTTCCGCGAGGAGCACACGCGGCGGGTCATGGTGCCCAAGGTCGATTTCGTCTCGGCGGCGGGACCGAAGAACGACGGCACCTACCGGCCGGGCGGGCCGATCGGCATGCTGACCAATCTGTGCTGGTTTTCGTTCGACAGGAACACGCTGCGCTTCAAGCTGGAGAGCGTGCATCCGGGCCGCACGGTCGAGGAAGTGCGCGACAACACCGGCTTCGATTTCGACTGCCCGGCCGAGGTGCCGACGACGCCGCTGCCCGACGCCGCCACCCTGACGCTGACCAGAAGCCGCGTCGCCGCCGAACTCACCGACGCCTATCCGCGCTT
>JBFWZG010000013.1:35543-36786 GCA_050185515.1 Reyranellaceae bacterium | reverse complement strand
TGCGCTCGGCGTCCTGCCGGGCCTCGATCTCCTGAGCCAGAGCTGCCGAATGCAGATCGGCGGCGCGCTCGACCTCCTGCCTCGTCTGTTCCCGGAACGCCAGCTCGCGCGCCTGTTCGACTTCCAGCTGCCGGTACTCGTAGACGCCATAGGACAGGCCGGAGACCGACAGCAGACCGGCCAGCAAGACGGCCAGGACAAGGCCACGGCGAGCCGGCCGCCGGCGTTGCCCGGCAGCGCGGCCAAGGCGCTCGGCGGCCTGGACGGCAAGCGGCAGGGAAACGGCAGCCGGTACGACAGTCCGACCCAGCAGTGCCTGGCGCCAGTCAGCAACACATTGCGGGCGTTGCGTTTCGTCGAACGCCAGGGCCCAGTCGATGGCCGCAAGCATGGCGGGCGGGTAACGGCCTTTCCCCAGTGTTGCCGCCTTGGGCAGCGGATCGTTCTTCAGGCGCGCCGGCGCCTCGACAGGCGGCCGGCCGGCGACGATCTGATGGAGAATCGCCCCCAGCGCATAAATATCCGTCCAGGGTCCCTGGTTGCCGTCGCAGTAATATTGCTCGTAGGGCGCGTAACCGGGCGTGACGATGCTGGTGACCGTGCGGCTGCCGCGACCGAGCGCCGAGCGCGCCGAGCCGAAATCCAGCAGCACAGGCCGGCCATCGGCCCGCAGCATGATGTTGGACGGCTTGATGTCGCGGTGCAGATATCCCGCGCGATGCACCGCCTCGAGCCCGTCGAGCAGCGGCTGCGCCAGTTCCATCAGGCCGGCGGCATCGAAGGTCCGTCCGTTACGGAAGGTCTGCGCCAGGGTGTCGCCGTCTACGAACTCCATCACCATGTAGGCCGTGCCATTGGCCTCGAAGTAGCGATGGACGCCGACGACATTCGGGTGATGGAAGCGGGCGAGGATCCGGGCTTCGTCGAGAAAACGCTCCAGCCCCCAATGGAAGGGATCGGAATCTTCGGAGGATTTCGCAGCGACCTCGATGCCGCCGTCGCGCACCGCGAACTCGCCGGGCAGGTATTCCTTGATGGCGACAGTCTTGCCCAGGCCGGCATCATGGGCGCTGTAGGTAATGCCGAATCCGCCATGTCCGAGCACCCCGGTAATGCGGTACTCGTGCAGGCCGTATCCGACGGGCAGCGCTGCCCTGTGCTCGATGCGGCTGGTCATGCGGAAAATTCAGCTCCTTGCAAGGCCGGCAGTGGACAGGGAAGTCCCCTCATGGACTTTACGCAC
>JBFWZG010000013.1:0-35443 GCA_050185515.1 Reyranellaceae bacterium | reverse complement strand
GCGCCATGCAGGAAATTCTCGAGGCCGATGAGGATCAACTCGTTGTTAAAGATGAAGATAAAGGGCAGCAGGCAGGTGCGGATGTTGTAGGTGAAGGCCTGGACGCCGGTCCGCACCGGATCGGCGCCGGAGATCGCCGCAGCGGCATAGGATGCGAGGCCGACAGGCGGCGTGACGTCCGCCATCAGTCCGAAATAGAAGACGAAGAGGTGAACCGCGATCAGCGGCACGGCAAGATCGTTCTGCGACGCCAGTTCGACGATGACCGGCGCCATAAGCGTGGCGACGATGACGTAGCTCGCGGTCGTCGGCATACCCATGCCCAGCACGATGCAGATCACGGCGGTCAGCAGCAGCATCAGGATGATGTTGCCGGCGGAAAGGAAATCGACCAGTTCCGTCAGGATCAGGCCAACACCGGTCAAGGTAACGGTGCCGACGATGATGCCGGCTGCCGCCGTCGCGATGCCGACGCCGACCATGTTGCGCGCGCCGGCGACCAGCCCATGCACAAGATCGAGCATCCCGACCGCAGCCTGCGCGCCAATGGCGTGGCCGCGAAAAAGCGCGGTAAGCGGCCGCTGCGTCAGGACGATGAAGACCAGGAACGTGGTCGCCCAGAACGCCGACAGCGAGGGCGACAGCATCTCGATCATCAGGCACCAGATCAGCAGAAACACCGGCAGCAGGTAATGCAGACCGGTGCGTGCCACGAGGCCGAATTCAGGCAACACCAGGCGCGGCGCATTCGGATCGTCAATCTCCAGATCGTCGTAGCGCGCGCGATAGAAGATCAGGGCGACGTAGGCAGCAACCAGAAGCGCCAGCAGGATCGGCAGGGCCAGATCGCCGAATACGTCCCGCGTCCAGCCGACGCCGAAATAGACGATCCCGCTCAGCACCACGAAACCACACAGGGTCATCAGGAATCGCAGCGCCGCCAAGGCGCGCGAGGTGCGGCGGATCTTCTCCAAGCCCTCCATCCCGGTGCGCAGCGCCTCGATATGCACGAGGTAGAACAGGGATACGTAAACGATGATGGCCGGCACGAAGGCGTGCTTGACGACCTGGGTGTAGGAAATGCCGACATACTCGGCGATCAGAAAGGCAGCCGCGCCCATCACCGGCGGCATGATCTGGCCGTTGACGCTGGAGGACGTTTCGATGGCGCCCGCCTTCACCGCCGAATAGCCCACGCGCTTCATCAGCGGGATGGTGAAGGTGCCGGTCGTGACCACGTTGGCGATCGACGATCCGGAGATGACGCCGGTCAGGCCGGAGGCGACGACTGCGGCCTTGGCCGGTCCGCCGCGCAGATGCCCAAGGCCGGCAAAGGCCAACTGGATGAAGTAGTTGCCGGCCCCTGCCCGGTCGAGAAGAGAACCGAACAGCACAAAGAGAAAGACCAGACTGGTCGACACGCCCAGCGCGACGCCGAACACGCCTTCGGTCGTCAGCCAGAGCTGCGACATGGCGCGGCTGATCGAGGCTCCCTTGTGCGACACCATCTCAGGCAAGTGTGGGCCGGCGAAAATATAGAGCACGAACACGATACCAATGGCACTCAGCGCCGGGCCCAGCGCCCGGCGGCCGGCTTCGAACAGCAGCAGCAGACCGGCGACCGATACCACCAGATCGAAGGTGGTTGGCAGGCCCGGGCGATTGGCCAACTCGCGATAGAAAAGGAACAGATAGCCGCCGCAGAAGGCGCCAACCAGCGCGAAAACCCAGTCGAGCAGCGGAATGCGATCGCGCGGCGAGCGCTTGAAGGCGGGATAGGCGGTGAAAGTCAGGAAGAGCGCGAATGCCAGATGGATGGAACGCGCCTCGGTGTCGTTGAGAATGAAGATGCCGAATACGAACGGCAGCGGCGAGGCGTACCAGAGCTGAAAAAGCGACCACAGAAGCGGCACCGCGAAAAGCATCATGGCAGGGATGCCGCCCGGCTTGCGTCCGCCGGTGTCGGATTCGGCGACAAGAGCCTCGAGATCGACCTTGGCGGCCGCCGTATCCTGGGCCATGCGTTCCCCTCCCGCTTGCGCTCGCTCCCCACCGTCGCCTGACGGAAACGGCCGGAGGCGGTTGCCCCCGGCCGTTCGCTATGACTGGACTACATCCAGCCCTTTTCCTTGTAGTACTTGGCGGCGCCCGGATGAAGCGGCGCCGATACGCCGTTCTTCACCATCTCCTTGGGCTCGAGTGCCGCGAATGCCGGATGCAGCTTCTTGAACTCCTCGAAGTTCTCGAACACCGCCTTGACCAGCTGATACACCGTTTCCTCGGGCACCTTGGCCGAGGTGACCATTGTCGCCAGCACGCCATAGGTCGGCGTCGGGTTCGGATTTCCGGCGTAGAGGCCGCCGGGAATATTGACCTTGGCGTAGTACGGCCGGTCCTTGACCAGCTTATCGACGGCCGCGCCGGTCAGTGGCACGAGTTGCGCGCCGCAGGCGGTGATCGGGTCCTGGATGTTCGCCGAGGGATGGCCGACCGCATAGAAGAACGCGTCGATCTTGTTGTCGCAGAGCGCCGGACCGTGCTCGTCGGCCTTGAGTTCCGAGGCCAGCGAGAAGTCGCCCAGCTTCCAGCCCATCGCATCGAGAAGCTCATCCATCGAGGCGCGCGTGCCCGAACCCGGATTGCCGACATTCATGCGCTTGCCCTTGAGGTCCTCGAACTTCTTGATGCCGGCTTCCTTGCGGGCGACCACAGTGAAGGGCTCGGGATGCACGGAGAACACGGCACGGAGATCGGAGAAGGCGCCGTCCTTGAACTGGGCCACGCCCTTGGTGGCGTTGTACTGCACATCAGACTGCGCCATGCCGAAATCGAGTTCGCCGGCCTTGATGGTATTGACGTTGAACACCGAGCCACCGGTCGATTCGACCGAGCAGCGGATGCCGTGCGCCTTGCGGTCCTTGTTCATGAGCCGGCATATGGCGCCGCCCACAGCGTAGTAGACGCCAGTGACGCCACCGGTGCCGATGGTGATGAATTTCTGCTGCGCGAAGCCGGGCGCCGGCAGGGCGACCGCGGCAGCGAGCAGGCCGCCAAAGGCCAGACCAATTCTTAGATTCATTGCAAACCTCCCTATGCAGATTGTGGGGCTGGAATCGCGACAGGCGGCCGCGTCCGCTAGGCGAGTCATAGCCGAAAAAGGCCGCAGGCCGAAATGCAGAACCGGCCATAGACCATAACATTGCGTTATGAAGCCGTTCACCGCAACGACGTTGCGCAAAGTCGGGGCGGCGCCTTAGGGCAGCGATGCGGCAATGGTCTTCTCGCTGCGCAGGAGGGCGGCGGCGAAGTCGCGGTGCAGCATGGATTGGGCGCCGAAGCGGGGGCGCACCAGGTGCACCTTGAACGGCACCGACTGGGCCAGCGGCCGCACCGCAACCGTCGCGGGGTCGCGAGCGGCAGCCGTGTACTGATCGACGATTGCTGAACCAACGCCACGCGCCACGAGGGCCAAAGCGACCTGATTGGTCTTCACCTCCACCACCGGATCCAGCCCGCCACCCCCGAGAGCCATGGTCGCGGAAAAGGCCAGGCCAAGCGGGTCGTCGCTCCGCAGGCCGATGAACTTGCCGCGCGCGAATCGCTGCAACCGGACCGCCGAACTCTGGCCGCGCGCCTGAGCGGCGGGAAAGATGCCGTAGAAGCGCCCTTCGGCCAGCACGGTCAATTCAAGGGCCGGGTGTGGCGCGACGTCGAAGCCGAGACCGAGATCAACCTCCTGGGTCAGCAGCGCGCGCAGCAGGTCCCCGTACTGACGCGTCTCCACCTCGAAGCGCGCGGCGGGATGCCTTTCCATGATCCGGGCAACGGCGTCGGGGACGAGTTGCAGACAAAGCGCCGGCGCCGCGGCGATGCGGACCTGCCCGTTATCGGCAGCGGCCAGATTTCGCGCCAAGCGGCGAAAATTCTCCAGACCGCCAATCAGTTTTTCGCTCTCCGCATGCAGCAACTGGCCTTCGCGCGTCGGCACCAGCCGTCCCTTGACGCGATCAAACAGCCGGTAGCCCAGCTGATCCTCGGCGCGCAGCAGCAGGCGAGTCGCCGCCGGCTGCGAAACGTTGAGCAGGCGCGCGGCTGCCGTGATCGAGCCGCTGAGCATGATGGCGTGGAAGACCTCGAGATGGCGCAGCTGCATGAAACAAGCCTACCGACTCGTCGAAATGATTGCATCCGGGTCATTACATCAGGTTATCCCCTGCCCGCTCATCGGCAGTGGCGCGCTGCGGGACGCTCGCTAGTCTGACCGCAAGAGGACAGGCCATGCATGTTGCAGTCATCGGCGCCGGCGTCGTCGGCATGACGACCGCCTGGGCGCTGGCCCGAGATGGGCATCGCATCAGCGTAATCGACGCCGCCGGCGAACCGGCGGCGGGCGCCAGCCACGGCAACGGCGCACAGCTCAGCTACTCCTACGTCGCGCCGCTTGCCGGTCCGTCGATATGGCGCGACCTGCCGCATCTGCTGTTCAGCGCCGACGCGCCTGTGCGCTTCCGCCCGACGCTCGATTGGCATCAGTATCGCTGGGGCCTGAGATTTCTTGCCGCGTGCAACGCGACCGTCGCAAGACGCACGACGGAAGCCCTGCTGCGCCTTGCGTTCCTGAGCCGCGATACCGTCCGTGCCGCCGACGACGTTGGCGCGCTCGACTTCGACTGGCGCGAATCGGGCAAGCTGGTCGTCTACTCGACGGCCGAGAGCTTCGGCGCGGCCAGATCACAGGTCGATCTGCAGGCCGGGCTGGGCTGCCGCCAGGAAGTGTTCGACGTCGGCGCCTGCGTTGCGCATGAACCGGCGCTGCACAACGTCGCCGACCGCATCGTCGGCGGAATTTTCACGGCCGACGACGCTGCGGCTGATCCGGTCAAGCTGTGCCGGGGCCTGCAGCGCCTGCTGTCGCAAGGCAATGCCGCCGTCGACTTCCACTTCGGCACCCGTGTCCGGAAGCTGCGTCGCGATGGCAACAAGTTGACGGCCCTTGAAACCAGCGCCGGCCCGGTCGAGGCGGACGCCTTCGTGCTGGCCGGTGGCTACGAAAGCCGCGCTCTGGCCGGCGAGGTCGGCGTCGATCTGCCGATCTACCCGATCAAGGGTTACAGCCTGACCGTGGATGTCGCTGATGCGACGGCCGCGCCGGCAGCCAGCGTCACAGACTATGCCAACAAGATCGTCTACGCCCGGCTTGGCGCGCAGATGCGGATTGCCGGCATGGCGGATATCGTCGGAACCAGCCGCGCCTTGTCGGCCGATCGCGTGCGTCAACTTGTGCGCCAGGCCAGCGAAACCTTCCCCGGTGCGGCAGATTGGTCCGGCAATCTGCGGCCCTGGACCGGGATGCGGCCGGCGACACCGAGCGGCCGCCCTGTGCTGGGACCGAGCGGCATCGACAACCTCCATCTCAATGTCGGCCACGGCGCGCTCGGCTTCACCCTAGCCTTCGGTTCGGCCGTCGTCCTCGCCGCCCATATCGCCGGCAGGACGGCGCCCGTCCCAATGGTGGATTTCTCCCTGAGGCGCGCGTGATCGCCGTGGTCGCCTCAGGTCGCCGCAAGCGCGGCATCGACCGCGCGGCTCAGCTTGTCGACGATCTCGTCGAGCTGTCCGTCGCCCAGAATGAAGGGCGGCGCCAGCAGCACATGATCGCCGCGAACACCGTCGATGGTGCCTCCCATCGGGTAGCACATCAGCCCCTCGACCATCGCCAGCGCCTTGATGCGCGCATTGAGCTTGAGCGCCGGATCGAACGGCTCCTTGGTCAGCCGGTCGCGCACCAATTCGATCGACCAGAACAGTCCGCGGCCCCGAATGTCGCCGACATGGGCGTGATTGCCGAAGCGCGCCCGCAAGCGCTCCTCCAGCCCCTTGCCGAGGGATCTCACGCGCTCGAGCAATTTTCGTTCGCGGATAGCGTCCTGCACGGCCAGGGCCCCGGCGCAGGCCGCCGCGTGGCCCAGATAGGTATGGCCGTGCTGAAAGAAGCCCGAGCCGCCAACGATGGCGTCGTAGATCCTGGCGTTCGTCAGCATGGCGCCGATCGGCTGGTAGCCAGCGCCAAGCCCCTTGGCAATGCAGACGATGTCGGGAACGACGCCATCCTGCTCGCAGGCATAGAGCGTGCCGGTGCGGCCCATGCCGCACATGACCTCGTCGAGGATCAGCAATACGCCATGCCGGTCGCAGATTTCGCGAATGCGCCTGAAATATCCCGGCGCGGGCGGCACCGAGCCCAGCGTGGCACCGACCACCGGCTCGGCGATGAAGGCTATGACCTTGCCGGCACCCAGCCGCAAAATCTCCGCCTCCAACTCGTCGGCCATGCGCTTGCCATAGGCCTCCAGCGTTTCGCCCTCGCGCTGGCCCCGATAGGCGTAGCTCGGCGCGATGTGACTCACTTCGATCAGCAATGGCGAGAACTGCGCGCGCCGCCATTCGTTGCCACCGACGGCGAGCGCGCCAAGCGTATTGCCGTGATAGCTCTGCCGGCGGGCAATGATATGGCGCCGCTCCTTCTGCCCGGATTCGACGAAATACTGGCGCGCCAGCTTGAGCGCCGCCTCGATCGCTTCCGATCCGCCGGACAGGAAATAGACCTTGTCCATGCCGGCCGGCGCGTCGGCGATCAGCCGATCGGCCAGCGCCTCCATCGGCTCGTTGGTGAAAAACGAGGTATGCGCGAAAGGCAGCTTCTCGAGCTGTGCCTTGATGGCGTCGGTTACGGTCCTGTCGGAATGGCCAAGGCAGGAGACGGCGGCGCCGCCCGACGCGTCGAGGTAGCGCTTGCCGGCGCTGTCGATGATGTAGGGGCCGTCGCCGGACACGGCCAGCGGATAGCTCTGGCGCGGGTTACGGTGGAAGACATGGGTGCTGCTCATGGCGCGATGTTCGCGCAGCGGCGGCGGCGAAACAAGATGCTCGGTGGCCGCGGCGAGACGCCGGAGGGAAGGCGGCGACGGCTAGCGCCGCATGGCTGGCCGGACAGCAGTCATGCTACCGTGGCATGCCATTGGCGGCATGCTTTGTGCGGTGGATTCAGCTCGGGAGTACGGTGGTGAGCGTAGAGGGAGCGGATTTTCTGGTTGCGGGAGCCGGCATTGCCGGCGCTTCCGTCGGCTACTGGCTCGCCCGCAGCGCCAAGGTGGTGGTGCTGGAGCGCGAATCGCAGCCCGGATATCACAGCACGGGACGGTCCGCCGCCCTGTTCAGCGAGACATACGGAAACTTCGCTATTCGCGCACTCACCGTGGCGAGCGGCGATTTCTTCGAATCGCCACCCAAGGGTTTTGCGGATCATCGCTTGGTGAGCCCACGCGGCGCGCTGATCTTCGGCAACGAGGCGCAACTGCCGAAGCTGGACCGCATGTACTCCGAGTGGATCAAGCTCGTCGATACGGTGCAGCGGCTCGACAAGGACGGCACGTTGAAGCTTTGTCCGCTGCTCAACCCCGAACTCGTGGCCGGTTCCGTGTACGAGCCGGATGCAATGGACATCGACGTGCATGCCACACATCAGGGCTTCCTTCGAGCGTTGCGCGGCCATGGCGGCCGGGTAGTCGCCAATGCCGAAATCCTCACCGCCGCGCATATCAATGACCGCTGGCACGTTACGACACCGGCCGGAGAGTTCGCCGCTCCGGTGCTGATCAACGCCGCCGGCGCCTGGTGTGACGTGCTGGCCGGCATTGCCGGTGCCCGTCCCGTCGGACTGATTCCCAAGCGGCGCACGGCCTTCACCTTCAACGGCCCGCCCGATCTCGACTACGCCCATCTGCCGATGGTGCTCGACGCCGACGAACAGTTCTACTTCAAGCCGGAGGTTGGCCAGTTCCTGGCGTCGCCCGCGGACGAGACGCCGATTGAGCCCTGCGACGTGCAGCCCGAAGAACTGGATATCGCCGAGGCCGCAGCGCAGATCGAGGAGTTCACCAGCCTGCGGATCCGGCGCATCAACAACAAATGGGCCGGGCTGCGCAGTTTCGTCGCCGACCGTTCGCCCGTGGTCGGCTTCGACGACTCGGTCGGTGGTTTCTTCTGGCTCGCCGGCCAGGGCGGCTACGGCATCCAGACCTCGCCGGCCATGGGCGAGGTCGCCGCAGCGCTGGCCATGGGGCAGCCCATGCCCGAGCGCATCGCCCGTCTGGGCGTCACTGCAGAGTTTCTGGCTCCGGCCCGACTGCGCGGCTGACCGCGTCAGGAGCTCGACGTACAGGCCAGTTCGCCACTGGTCGTGCGGCCGAACTCGTTCATCAGCGGCACCACCATGGAGGCGGCAAGAGCGTCGGGCGTCAGCCCCGTGCACCGTCCCTCGGCCTGCCAGTAGATGCGGCCTGTGGACTGATGATAAAGGGTCAGGGAGAGTGTGACGCTGGCCGGCGGCGCGATGTCGTTCCACAGCGATAGGCGCGGCGCCGGGTTGGAGTATTGCGGGATGGCTGGCGTGCCGGGCGGCGTGGCCCCCGAGCGCAGTTCGATGCGCACGACATAGGGGCTGTAGGGTTGTGGCTGAAATCCGCGCTGGTGCAGCAGCAGATCAACCGTCTCCTTCAGCCGGGCTTCGGGAGGAGCCGAACCCAGAACCTCACCGCGCATCCATGCCGTCTGCGGCAGCGTGACGTTGGGATAAAGCTGGGTCTCCATTCGGTTGGCGCTCTGCGCCGCCACCTGGCCCGCCGATCCCGGAAACAGCGCCACAAGCAAGGTCAGCGATAATAGGCGCTCGGTCTTTCGCGCCATGGCAGTTCCCCCAATCCCCTGCTCGACCTCAACGAGCAATCATGTGACACTCTCAGTATCTGCTCCAACCTGATGATATTCAAGTGATTTTTAGATTCCCGAGACGATCTGTCCGGTTCTTTGCCGCCAGACGCTAAAAACCCGTCGGGAAGCCCACAATTCTGGTGCCCGCTGCCGGACTCGAACCGGCACAGCTCTCGCGAGCCGAGGGATTTTAAGTCCCTTGTGTCTACCAATTCCACCAAGCGGGCATGCTGAGGGCGGCGCCGCCGCAGATTGCCGGCTCGAACGCTACTCGGCAAACACGGAGTGTGACCGGCATCCGACCGCGATGCCGCACCGCAACAACCACGCCCCGCCTGCGATGTCACGACGCTCGCCAACGGGATCGAAACGGGTTCGGTAACTTCGCCGTGATGATCCTGGCCGCATCACCGATGCGCGCCGAATGCCGCCAAGGGCGGCAAGTCTTCGTACACTATCGGCTCACAAAGCTTTGACTTCTGCGCGACCGTTGGCGGCGGGCATGCTGCCTCTCGTAGGGAGACAGTTCGTCTCCCTCAATCGCCCAACCGAGGGAGCTTCACCATGAACGTCAAGAAGACCGGCATTGTTCTCGCCACTGCCGCCGCCGCCATGTTCGCTGCCGGCACTGTCGCCAGCGTGTCTTACGCTGCCGGCGTCAAGTGCATCGGCGCCAATGCCTGCAAGGGCCAGAGCGCATGCAAGACTTCGTCCAGCGCCTGCAAGGGCCAGAACGCCTGCAAGGGTAAGGGCTTCACCGAAGCCAAGGACGCGGCCGCCTGCACCGCCGCTGGCGGCAAGGTCGGCTGATAGGGCTTCGACGGCGGCTGCGGCGCAATCCGCCGACGCCGTCGGATTTGGCATTCCGGGCGCCCCGCTGACGCGGCGGCGCCCGGTCGCTTTTCGGCCTTGCGGCTCCAACGCGTTGAGTAAACAGTTGCCGACATGAACGATACGAAGCAGATGCGTTTCGGCCTTGGATTGCGGCCGCAGCACTACGAGGAAATCCTCGGAGGAACGCCCCGCGTCGACTGGTTCGAGGGCATCTCCGAGAATTACATGGTGCCGGGCGGCAAGCCGCTGCATTACCTCGACCGCATCCGCGCCGACTACCCTATGGTGCTGCACGGCGTGTCATTGTCGATAGGCTCGACGGCGCCGCTCGACACGGATTATCTGCGCGATCTGAAAGCGCTGGCCGATCGCGTACAGCCGATGTGGATGTCGGACCACCTGTGCTGGACCGGCGCCCATGGACGCAACATGCACGACCTCCTTCCGCTGCCCTATACCGAAGAGGCGCTGGCTCATGTCGGCGATCGGGTGCTGCGAGTGCAGGACCTGCTCGGCCGACGCATCCTGCTCGAAAACGTCTCCAGCTACGTCGATTTCGCCGAATCGTCGATGTCGGAGTGGGAATTCATCGCCGAACTGTCGCGCCGCACCGAATGCGAAGTCCTGCTCGACGTCAACAATATCTACGTCAGCGCCTTCAACCACGGCTTCTCCGCCGCCGATTTCATCGCCGGCGTTCCTGTCGACCGCGTCCGCCAGATCCATCTGGCGGGCCACACCAACAAGGGCACGCACATCATCGATACGCACGACGAGCCGGTAATAGACCCGGTGTGGCGGCTCTACGGGAATGCCATCGAGCGTTTCGGGCCGGTGCCGACGATGATCGAGCGCGACGACAACATCCCGGTCTACGAAGATCTTTTGGCCGAACTCGACACCGCCCGCGCCGTCGCGGCGACCGCACTGGCGCGCCGCGAGGCGAAAGCGGCATGAGCGACCTGTTGCACCTGCAATCGCAGTTTCAGGCCTGGATACAGGCAGGCGAACCGGGCGTGCGGGCACGCGTCCGGGACAGCGCCCGCACCGACCGCGACACGCTGCTGGGCGTCTATCGCGATGCCTACGTTCTGCGCCTGCACGAATGCCTCGGGGTCGATTTCAAGGCCGTTCAGGTGATGATGGGCGAAGAAGCATTCTTCGCCGCAGCCCGCGACTATATCGCCGCCCATCCATCGGTTCATCCCAACGTGCGTTGGTTCGGCCGGCATTTTCCCGATTTCCTGCGCCGCTATCCTCCCACCGCCGACCGGCCCGCCCTGGCGGAGATGGCGGCGTTCGAATGGGCGCTGGGCGCGGCGACCGATGCCGCCGACGACGACGCGCTGATTGCCGAAGATCTGGCAGCGCTGGATGGCGAGCAATGGGCCGCCCTCGTGCTGCGCAACCGGGCGCCGGTTCAGCGCCTGGATCTACACTGGCAGGTGCCTCAGGCTTGGCTCAGACATGCTGAGACGGCTCCCGGCGCCCTCGAGGTCGAGCATGAGGAAGCCCCGGTGCAATGGCTGGTGTGGCGCGACGGGCTGGATGCCGCTTTCCGGTCCCTGCCGGAGGATGAGGTCTGGGCGTTTGACGCCGCCATGAAGGGGGCGAGTTTCGCCGAACTCTGCGAGGGCCTTTGTCGATTCCTTCCGCCCCAAGAAGCGGCCGCGCGGGGCGCCGGTCTCTTGCGGCTGTGGATCGACCACAAACTGCTGCGGGCGGGTTCCGCAGCTGTCTGAGGCCGGGATGCGACAGCGTCTGATCGAGCGCATGAGCTGGGACGAGGTCGCCGCCGCGCTGACACCGGAACGGATCGTGATCGTGCCGATCGGCGCATTCGCCAAGGAGCACGGCCGACACCTGCCGATGAATACCGATGCCCTGACGGCGCAGACGCTCTCCGTTGCAGCCGCCGAGCGACTGGATGCCCTCGTCGCGCCGGTCGTGGGCTTCGGATTCTACCCGGCCTTCATCCGTTATGCCGGCAGTCAGTCCCTGTCCGAGGCGACTTTCGCGGCATTGTTGGGAGACGTCCTGTGCGGTCTTGCGGACCAGGGGGCGCAGCGGCTGCTGCTGGTGAATACCGGCGTGTCGACGATGAGAACCGTCGATCAGGCTGCGTTCGGCGTCGGCCGAGACACGGGCGCCCGGATCGCCGTGACCCATACCGCATCGATCGCCCTCGATATCGACTGGGGCCAGCGTCAAGGCGGTCATGCCGACGAGCGCGAAACCAGCCTGATGCTGGCCATTGCTGCGGACGTCGTGCGGATGGATCGGGCCGAGAACGCCGAGACCGACGTGAGCGAAATGGGCAAGTTTCCGCTCAGCCCCTGGCCCGATGCGCAGGCCCAGCACTCGCCAAGCGGCGGGACCGGCGATCCGACGCTGGCGACGGCGGAGAAAGGTCGGGCTTACCTGGAAGCTTTGATCGCGGCGATCGTCGCCAGCGGCAGGCAGTTGGCCTAGGTGCGTCCCATCGGTACCGGCGGTCCGCGCCGTGCCGGAGCGCCGCGCACGATCAGCTTCCTGATGGCGGCAAGCGGCGCCTTGTCATCGTAGACGACGTTGCCGGCGCGCAACTCGACGCCGAGATCGCGCCACAGCGTGTCCAGATCGAACGGCGTCGCGCCATCGACGAAACGCTCAGCCAGCCCCGCCATGACGGGCTTTCCGATCGCCTGGTCGCAGGCGCCAAGCATTTGCTGCACCGACCAGCGCTCGACGGCGTTGCCGCCGCCCGCCAGTATGCTGCGCAAACAGTCCTCGAGGCCGAGGCGCAGACCGGTGGCGCGCCGGATCTGGATATCGGCCAGCAGCAGGAACAACGCCCCGCCCCAATACGGCGAACCGCCCCCGCGCAGGCCCGTGACGGTGAGTGCGTCGTGACCGCGATCCATGTTGAGTATCCATTCGCGCCACACATCGGCCTCGGTCTTCCAGCCAGCGCGATGGCGGATGACGGGTTCGAGCAGTGTCGCCATGCCTTCCATCAGCCAGGTTCCGCGCCCGTAGACGAACGGGCTCGCGGTGTGGATCATCTCGTGGATCAGCACCCATTCGCCGTAGAGTTCGCGCGCCGTAGCGGAACTTCCGAGCATTATGACCATGGAAATGCCGCCACCTGGAACAACGCGGCCATAGGGCACACCCGCACCGACCGTCGGCACAACGACAATCAGCGAGTGCGACGCCGAGTAGCCATCGAAGAAATTTGCAACCGCCACGGCGCTTTGACGGACCCAGTCGGCGATCTGGTGCCGTGCCGCACTCACTTCGCCGTCGACAAACACCAAATCGATCGATGCCGGCTGCGGCGGCGCCGAACCGGCGCCGGAGGCCGGGGCCAGCGAACCGGGGGGCGCGACGGGTACGCTCGTCATCTCGAAACCGCCGAATACCGTATAGCCGGCGAACCGCACAGGCACCTCGCCCAGCCGCCACCGCCCGCCGCTGAACTTCAGGCCTGTCGCGAACCGCGCACCCGGCGTCTGCAACACCTTGATCGCGACCGGCAGCGCCAGGCCTCCGGACAATGGCTGCATCAGCCAGCCTTCGAGCAGAACCAGTCTGCTGTCGCCGCGGCGAAGGCCGCTCGATACACGCCCGGTGCCCTCGAGATAGGCGTCGAGATCGAATCGGTAGTTCAGCCGGGCGATGCCGTCGTCATCGGGAGCCACCGTCCAGTCGCGAAACTCGGCATCGACCGTCTTTCCTTCCCCATTCTTCACCTCGACGACATGCCTGGCCATGCTGCCATCGCTCGCGCGCAGCGTCAGCGGCGCCGGCACGGCGCAGGAGACCGAAATATCGAGCGTCATTCCCGGCGTCAGTATCGGCGTCACATCGACATGGCAGGAACTGGCTGCCGGCCATTCGTCTGGCTGCCTAGGCTGCGCCGTTGCGGAAGGACTAGCCATGATGGCCGGCGCCACGGCAATAATGGCGGCGGCCAGGCCGGCGCGTCCGAAACGGAAAGGTCCCTTTTGTCCGTCCATCGGAGCATCATAGCCGTTTTCCCGACCGCGGACGGCAATTCGCGCCGGAGCCACCTCACTTTGCCGTGCGCCATATGATCCTCGTTCGCCTGCTTAATGCCCTGACCGCCCACGCAACGCTGGTGCTGCCCTGCAGCGTCGCCATCGGATTGCTGCTGCCCGACCTTGCGAACCTGTTCCGTCCGCTGGTTACACCCCTCGTCTGGGGACTGCTGACCATCGCGATGATCCGCACCGACTGGCCCGGCCTGCGCAGGCTGGCGCGGCGCAAGCTCTATGTCCTTGTGGCACTGGCATTTCTCATGATGGGCCTCGCCCTGGTGGTCGCCCCGTCCGCCTACTGGCTCGGCCTGCCTGCCGGACTGGCACTGTCCGTTTCCATCATGTGCCTGTGCCCGCCAATTACCTCTGCGCCCGCCCTGGCGCCCATCCTCGGCCTGAACCAGCCGTTGAGCCTGGTGGCTGCGGTCGCCGGTCTGCTGTTGGCGCCGCTCACCTTGCCGCCGCTCGCCTTGCATCTGCTGGGGCTCGACCTCGATGTCGGCGTACTCGATCTGATGCTGAGGCTTGGGGCTCTCGTCGGCTCGGCTCTGGCGGCGGCGATGCTCGCCCGCCGCTTGCTCGGCGGTCGCCTGGCGCATGTCGCGCGACCGCTGGACGGTTTCGGGATGTTGCTGCTCGTCGTTTTCGCCATCGCGATCTTCGATGGCGTCACCGCCCAGTTGCTGGCCGATCCGTGGCGTGTGCTCGCCTATGTCGGTGCTGCCTTCGCCGCTCATGCCGTGTATCAGGCGATCGCCGTTACGGTCTTCGCCTGGACCGGCCGCCGGGACGCCCTGACCATGGGATTTCTCGCCGGCACCCGGAACATGGGCCTGCTGCTCGCCGTGCTGCCGGCAGGCGCCGATCCCGGCCTGCTGCTGTTCATCGCGACGGTGCAGTTTCCCATCTACATCATGCCGACGCTGCTGCGCCCGTTATATAGGCGCTTGCTGACGGAAAAATAGGCCGGGGCAGTCGCTTGCCAAGCTTCGGTGTGGTCGGTAACAATTCCGCCAAGCAAACGAGAATCAGGAGGCTTCCAATGAACAGGATTTTGGCCGGCGCCGTCGCCGCGACCGTGATGGCGATGGCATCGGGCGCCATCGCCCAGACCAAATGGGATCTGCCGGCGGCCTATCCCGCAAGCAACTTCCATACGACGAACCTGCAGAAGTTCGCCGACGGCGTGAAGGCGGCCAGCGGCGGCAAGCTCGAAATAACCGTTCATCCCAACGGGTCCCTCTACAAGGCGCCGGAAATCAAGCGCGCGGTGCAGTCGGGTCAGGCGCAGATCGGCGAAGTGCTGATGGTGAACCTGCAGAACGAGGACGCGACCTTCGGTACCGATGGCGTGCCGTTCCTCGCCACGAGCTTCGCCGCGGCAAAGAAGCTCGCCTCCGCCCAGCGGCCGGTGGTCGAGAAGAAGCTCGGCGCCCAGGGCATTGCGCTGCTCTACAGCTGCCCGTGGCCGCCGCAGGGCATCTACGCCAAGAAGGACCTGAATTCTGTCAAGGACATGGAAGGCCTCAAGTGGCGCGCCTATAGCCCGGCCACCTCGCGACTGGCCGAACTCGTCAAGGCGCAGCCGGTGACCATCCAGGCCGCCGAACTGAGCCAGGCCCTGGCGACCGGCAAGGTCGACTCCTTCATCTCCTCGGGCGCGACCGGCGTCGACAGCAAGGTGTGGGAGCAGCTGACCCATTTCTACGACACCCAGGCCTGGCTGCCGAAGAACATGGTCATCATCAACAAGGCTGCCTGGGACAAGCTCGACAAGGCAGCACAGGACGCCGTCGCCGCCGAGGGCAAGAAGGCCGAAGCGGCATGCTGGGCCGAAAGCGAGAAGCTGGCCGGGGGCTTCCTGGAGACCCTGGCCAAGAATGGCATGAAAGTGCAGAAGCCCAACGACAAGTTCGCCGCGGAACTGGCCGGAATCGGCAAGACGATGACGGACGAGTGGGTCAAGGGCGCCGGCGCCGACGGCCAGGCGATCCTCGACGCCTACAAGAAGTAAGCCCTGGAACCATGAAGAGGCCGGCGCAACGCCGGCCTCTCTCATTTCGGGGAACGGCATGCGCTCATTCCTGCAACGCCTTTACCTCGGCTGCGGCATCCTGGCCGGCATCAGCCTGGTCGTGCTGTGCGGATTCGTCGTCTATTCGGTGCTGCCGGGGGTCGGGTTGTGGCTGCAGGACTTGTTCTGCGGCAAGACGGGCTTTCTCGGCGGCGCGGTCTGCTTCGGCAATCTGTTCAACTACGTGCCGCAGTCCGCTGACGACTTCGCGGGCTACGCCATGCTGGCTTCGTCCTTCCTGGCTTTGGCGCATACGTTCGGTCGCGGCGAACACGTGCGCGTGACCATCCTGATCCAGCGCCTGCACGGACGCGCCCGGCGCTGGGCTGAGCTGTGGTGCCTGTCGGCGGGAACGATGCTGTCCGGCTTTCTCGCCTGGTATTGCGTCAAGCTGATGCTCGATAGCCGTGCCTTCGGCGACATGTCGACCGGCCTGATCGCGATCCCGTTGTGGATCCCCCAGATCTTCATGGCGATCGGCGCCTGCGTGCTGTTCATCGCCATGCTCGAGCAGTTGATCGTGGTCGCCGCGGGCGGAACCATGCCCCAAGAGAAAGCCAGCCTCCACATGGAACGGTGAGAGAGGCGATGTCTGACCTCGAAACCACCCTGATCCTGATCGTCGCGCTGTTCGCGCTGCTGGCCAGCGGCATATGGATCGGCCTCAGCCTGATCGGCGTCGCCGTCATCGCGATGTGGCTTTTCACGACGCGGCCGGCCGGGGACGCCATGGCGACGACGATCTTCGGCGCCGCCTCCAGCTGGACTCTGACTGCCCTGCCGCTGTTCATCTGGATGGGCGAGATCCTGTTCCGCACCCGTCTTTCGGAGGACATGTTCCGCGGCCTGGCGCCCTGGATGACGCGCCTGCCCGGCCGCCTGGTGCATACCAACATCATCGGCTGCACGATCTTCGCCGCCATCTCCGGCTCGTCCGCCGCAACCTGCGCCACGATCGGCAAGATGACCATTCCCGAACTCAAGAAGCGCGGCTACCCGGACGAGATCGCGCTGGGCTCGCTGGCCGGGTCGGGAACGCTGGGGCTGCTGATCCCGCCGTCGATCATCATGATCGTCTACGGCGTCGCCGCCGAGGTGTCGATCGCCCGGCTGTTCATCGCTGGCATTCTGCCCGGCATACTGCTCGCCTTGCTGTTCATGGGTTATGTCGTCGGCTGGTCGATGCTCAATCGCGACCGCATCCCGCCCAGCGACATCGTCATGAGCCTGCGGGAAAAGGTCTGGGCGTCGCGCCAGCTCATTCCGGTCATTCTTCTGATCGGCCTCGTGCTGGGATCGATCTACGCCGGCATCGCCACGGCGACCGAATCGGCGGCGCTGGGCGTTATCGGCGCCCTTATCCTCTCGTGGGCGCAGGGCTCGATGAACTGGCGTACCTTCGCCGACAGCGTCATGGGCGCCACCCGCACCTCCTGCATGATCGCGCTGATCCTCGCCGGGTCCGCTTTTCTGTCGCTCGCCATGGGATTCACCGGCCTGCCGCGCCACTTGGCCGAATGGATCGCCGAACTCGGGCTGTCGCCCGGCGCGCTGATCCTGGCGCTGACCCTGTTCTTCATGCTTCTGGGCTGCTTCATCGACGGCATCTCGATGGTCGTGCTGACGATCGCAATCCTCCTGCCGGTGGTGCAGCAGGCCGGATTCGACTTGATCTGGTTCGGCATCTTCATCGTGCTGGTGGTCGAAATGGCTCAGATCACGCCGCCGGTCGGCTTCAACCTGTTCGTCCTGCAGGGCATGACGGGGCGCTCCATCCTCTATGTCGCAAGGGTGACGCTGCCGTTCTTCGTAATGATGGCGGTCGCGGTGACGCTGGTCTGGCTGTTTCCCGAGATCGCGACCTGGCTGCCCTCGCAGATGAGCAACGCCGCGGGCTAGGGCTCAACCGTCAGGCGATGCCGCCGATCGGGCGTTCGGGCGACAGCCCGGCATGGAACCACATAAGGAAGCTGCGGACGTCGTAGACCGGCAACTTCAGGGCCTCGTGCAAGGTTCGCGAGTATGGCGGCAGGTTGGCGCACTCCAGGACGATGGCGCCAATATCTGGATAGTCTCTCGCCAGCTGCCGGCCGGCCTGCACCACTTCCTCCTGCACCGCGCGTCGATCGAACGCGACGTTGTTGTCGAGGAACGTGTGGGCGAAGCTGCCCCCTTCCGGCATGCCGACGATCGGCGTATCGAGCGATACGCCGACCGCCTCCAGATGCGCCGGCGTCAGGCTGCGCGCCTCGGCGGTGATGATCCCGGCCCGCCGTCCGCGCGGCAACAAGCGTTCGACGACCGGCACCTGCAGCAGGCTGGATGTGGCGACCGGCACACTGCTGCGGATCGCGAGCTCCCGCTGCACCAGGGCCAGAAAACCGCAGGTCGTGGCGATGCCGTCGGCACCGCGCGCAACCAGCCGTTCGGTCGCCTCGGCCAGCCGATCGACGAGTTCCTCCTGCCGACCCGCCTCGCGCACCGCCATCTGCGGTCCGATGCCTTCCAGGCGATCGAGCAGCACCGGGAAAGGAAACGTATCTGGATTGCCGGCGTCCCCGGCGATGCGGGGGAACTGCGTGTCGAGAACCAGTATGCCAAGCGCTGCGGCTGCCATGGGGCGATCATACGGAAGCCCGATCGCAACACAACCTGTGGGTCAGCGCGACTCCAGCAGCCAGGGCGTGCCAAAATCGAGCCCGGCGCGCGGTCGTACGGCGTCGGAATCCGCCGTCAGCGGGCCAACCGCCCTGTAGTACTCGCCATACAGCGGCTGGTAGCGCTGGCGCAGAAATTCCTCCAGCACGACGCCGCCGAAGCGGCGTTCGATCATGGCTCTTTCCAGCGCCTCGAGAAGCGGGCGGGCGCGCGAGGGGCTGGTCCGCATCACATCATTGACCGCCACCGGGTCGGCGCCGGCTGGTTCGCCGATCAGGTACCCGAGCCCAGGGAGCAAGAGAGGCTTTCGCGCTGCAGCCAGCGCGGTCCGCATCTCCGCAGCCACTGCCACGCCAGTCGAGGCCGGGCGAAACCGCGAGAAGTCATCCGACACCAGCGCGAACTGCAGCGCCACGAGAACCGCCACGAGCGGGCGGGCCCAGCGACGGGCCGACTCGAGGCCGCCGCGCTGCCACAGAAAGCTGCCGCCGATGCCCAGCAACAGGGCCATCAGCAACAGCGCCGGCATAAGCGTATTCACATGGCCGCCGACATGCAGTCGGCCTGCGATCGCCGTACCGGCCAGTGCCGCGCCGACCGCGACGTACCGCAGAAGAAGCTCGCGCTGCTCCTGCCGCCACAGCAAGGCGAGCAGCCAGAGACCCAGCACTCCGGCCGGCAGCAGCGGCGGCACGTCGTGCCGCAGCAACAGGGCGAGCTTCGCCAGGTCCTGGCCGAAGCCAGCGGGAATCGCGAACACATAGAAAAAAAACCAGTCGTTGCCGGCGAGTGCGATCCAGGCCAGAGGTGGCGCGATGCCCGCTGCCATTCCGGCGACGATAGCGAGACCGTGACGAAGGGACGCCGCGGCCATCACAAGCGCTACGATAAGGCCGGCGAGCACCCCGCTCTGCTTGCACCAGAAGGCAAGGGCGAACAGCACGCCAACGGCGAACCATTGCGAGGCGGTTCGCGCGCGTTGCACCCCCGCCATCGCGAGTGCCAGAACGGCGACGAACAGGCTGTCGACCTGGGCCAGGGCATACCAGGCTTCGACCTGCGAGGCGGCGAGCGCATAGACGCCCACGCCGGCAATGCCCCACACCGCATTGCCGCCGGCTCGGATGACCATCAGCGCCAGGCACCCCATCGCGACGAGCGTAGATAGGGCCGACACGGCGCGTGGCACGACGAAGGCGAGGTCACCCAGCCAGGCGAAAGCCGCGCACAGCAAGTAGTATCCTGGCGTGTAGAGGAACGGCACGAAAGTCAGCTCGGGTGGCCCGTAGATCGCTTCGCCGCGCAGCAGGCGTGCGACGTGGTCGACGATGACGCCTTCGTGGCCGAACAGTTCGAGCGGATGAAATATCTGCTGCCAGGCGAGTTGCAGCCAGGCGCCGAGGCCGAGCGCGCCGGCGATGCCGAACGCGAGCGGCAGCCACCGCAGCGCCCTCTCGCGTCCGAGGCCCCCGGCTTGCGCCATCAATCCTCCGAGCGGGCTGCAAACGCCTCGCTGCGCTCGATCAGGCGCTGGGCATTCCGGTACGTCGGATGCTCAACGAGATTGCCATCGAGCATCGCCTGACCATGTCCCTCGCGCTGCGCCCGTTCGAAGACTTCGACAATCCGTCGGGCGGTGGCGACGGCCCCGGGCTGCGGCGTGAAAACCTGATTGACGACGACGGCATGCGCCGCCGCCACAAGGCTTTTGGCGCGGTAGCCAAGTCGGCGCGCCCATTCCGCCTCTGCCCGAACGCCCTCGACGTCCGACCATGTATAGGGGCAATCGATCGCCAGCACGCCCGCGGCCGTGCATTCCACGAGAAAGCGCTGGCGGACGTAGTCAAGTTCGCGCCCATCACGGGCCCGTTCCGCGCCCAGATCGGTCGCCATGTCCTCGCTGGCGACGAGGCAGGCGGAAATACGAGGCGCCGCTCTTGCGATGGCTAATGTGTCGACCAGGCCACGCGCCGATTCGACGTTGGGCACCAGTTCGACCGCCCCCGCCGCCAGGCCCAGCGCCCTTTCACGCTCGGCCATGGCGCGGTCGACTTCACCGACGTCGGCCGCGTCACGGGTTTTCGGCAGCAGGATGGCATCGGCGCCGGCGCGCATGGCGGCGTCCAGATCTAACACTCCTTCCGGCCCGGAGAGCGGATTGATTCGGACAGCCGCCACGACGCCGGCCGCCCGCCATTGCCGCATCGTGTCGGCGATCATCGTGCGGGCCGCGCGCTTGCGATCAGCCGGCACGAAGTCCTCCAGCTCCTGGATCAGCACGTCCGCGCCGCTGCCGGGCGCATCCCGCAGCGCCGCGGCATCGCCACCGGGAACGAACAGCCAGCTTCGCCTGAGGTCGACCGGCCGACGCGCCGTCACGCTCAGCCTTCGACCAGTTCGGGATCGCCGCCCAGACCGCTCAAAATGGCGACGAGTTCGCCGGCGCCCTTGTCCAGCCGCGCGCCGTCGGTGCCGCGCAACACCAGGCCAGTGCTTATCTTTCCCTGACGGAAGGACGGATAGCTGCCGATCTCCAGATCCGCGTATTGCTTCTGCAACGCCGCCAGCGGCTCGGCGATGGTGCCCTCGGGCAGCGAGACCCGCACGGTGCGGCTGAGCACCGGCATGCCGCCGACCAACCGGTGCTTGAAGCTCTGGAACATCGCCTGGACGATCATCGGCACGCCGGCCAGCACGAAGACATTGCCGATCTGGAAGCCCGGCGCCACCGACACCGGATTGTCGATCAGCGTCGCCGTATCGGGAATGCGTGCCATCCGCTGTCGGGCTGGCGTGAAAATCGCCGGATCGCCGTAGTGCTTGAGCAGCCGGTCGTAGGCCTCCTTGTTGATGCCGATATTCACCCCGAAGGCCTTGGCGACGGCATCGGCAGTGATGTCGTCGTGCGTCGGGCCGATACCGCCGGTGGTGATGACGTAATCGAAGCGCGCACGGGCTTCGTTGACCGTGGCGACGATGGTCTCCTCGATGTCGGGTATGACCCGGGCCTCGCGGAGGCGCACGCCCAGTTCGTTCAGTCCGACGGCGAGGTAGGGCAGGTTTGCATCCTTGGTCCGTCCGGACAGGATTTCGTTGCCGATTATGATCAGGCAGGCGGTGACTTCTTTGGCAGACATGACAGAGCGGTTCCACGAGGGCGGGCCGGCACTGTAGCGCGACCGCAAGCGACCGCAAAACCCTGGGCCTGCGGCGAAAATCCCCCTGATCCGGAATGGGAATCGGCTCTTGGCCTTGTTCCGCAGGCGCGAAAGTGCCAAATATTGCCCCATGAAGGAGCAGGAACTACTCGAGCGGGAATACCAGGACGTCCGGACGGTCAAGATCCACGACGCTGCCGGATTCGAGGGCATGCGCCGGGCCGGCAGGCTAGCGGCCGAGACGCTTGATTTCATTACACCTTACGTTCGTCCTGGCGTCACTACCGAGGAACTCGACCGGCTCTGCCACGACTTCATCCGCGATCATGGCGCGATTCCGGCCCCCCTCGGCTATCGCGGCTATCCGAAATCCATCTGCACGTCGATCAATCATGTCGTCTGCCACGGCATTCCAAGCGACAAGCGCCTGGCTGCTGGCGACGTGATGAACATCGACGTCACCGTCATTCTCGACGGCTGGTATGGCGACACCAGCCGCATGTTCTATGTGGACGAGGTCAAGCTGCTGGCCCGCAGGCTGTGCGAGGTCACCCATCAGGCGATGATGCGCGGCATCGAGGTGGTGAAGCCCGGCGCCAGGCTCGGCGATATCGGTCACGCCATACAGAGCTACGTCGAGGCCAACCGCTTCTCGGTGGTGCGCGATTTCTGCGGTCACGGCCTTGGCCGCATCTTCCACGACGCGCCGAACATTCTCCACTATGGCCGGCCCGGCACCGGTCCCGAACTGCGCGAAGGCATGTTTTTCACGATCGAACCAATGGTCAATGCCGGACGCTGGCAGGTGAAGGTGCTGGACGACGGCTGGACGGCGGTTACCAAGGATCGCTCGCTCTCGGCCCAGTTCGAGCATTCGATCGGCGTCACCGCGACAGGTTACGAGATCTTCACGCTTTCTCCTCAGGAGTGGCACCTGCCGCCCTATCCCGCGGCGTCCGGCGCCAAGGACGCCTGACCCCTGACATGGCCATTCGCAGGCAGAAATCCGCCGCGAAGCCGCCGGCCCCGCCCGCCGCCATCGTATTCGACGCCGAATCCGCCGCCACCCTCAGGCGTCTGCGCCTGACCATTGCCGAACGCCGCGATATCGACGGCCAGTGCAGCTTCCACGTGACCGGCGACACGCATCCGCATCGCGCGCTGATGCGTGAGCTTGGCGGACGCTGGAACCGGCTGGAGGAAGCCTGGGTGTTCGCAGGCGAAGACCCGTCCCGGCTGCTGGCCGAGCGGCTGTCAGGATCGCAGCCACCGGGCTTGGCGGAGATCGGACCCGGCCATAACGGCATCGCCGGCCCGACAGCCGACAAGCCACACTATCACGGCCACCGGCAAAGGCTGCGCGAGCGGTTCCTCGCCTCCGGTGCGGAAAGCCTGCCTGACTACGAGCTGCTGGAACTGATGCTCTTCTACTGCATCGATCGACGCGACACCAAACCGCTGGCCAAGCGCCTCTTGGAGCGTTTCGGCAGTCTGGGCGGCGTGCTGGCCGCCCCGCTCGAACAGCTCGCCGAGTTCGAGGAGATCGACAAGCGCACTCTGGTGCTGCTGCGGGCCGCGCGCGAACTGGGCGCCCGGCTGACGCGAGAGGAAATCGTCGACCGGCCGGTGATCGGCTCGTGGCAGAAACTGCTCGATTATTGTCGATCGACCATGGCCCACAATGATACCGAGCAGTTCCGACTGCTGTTTCTCGATCGCAAGAACGTGCTGATCGCCGATGAGGTACAGCAGCGCGGTACGGTCGACCACACCCCGGTCTATCCGCGCGAGGTGGTCAGGCGGGCGCTGCAGCTTGGCGCCTCTTCGCTCATCATGGTCCACAATCACCCGTCTGGCGATCCGACGCCGTCGCAGGCCGACATCGAGATGACCCGGGAAGTGCAGGGCGCGGCCGAAATCCTCGGGATCAGCCTGCACGACCATGTCGTCATCGGCCGGAAGGGCCATGCCAGCTTTAAGAGCCTCGGTCTGATCTGACGGTCGGCCGAATCGACGCGACGGGCCGGTACGAGCCGGTATAATGTCCGGCATTCCAGCGTAATCGGCGATTTGGCGATGGCTTCGATCAGCGAGACAATCCAGACCCTGACCCTGTCCGGCCTGCTGCGTATGCCGCTATCGTGGACCGGCCTGCTGACCGGCCCGGCGCGCACCGTCGACGGTTTTGTCCTCGACACCCGGACCCAATGGTTGCTGCGGCTGGTGGCGCTGGCCAGGCGCAAGCCACTGCACGAATTGTCGCTGGAGCAGGCACGCCACGAGTTTGCGATGTCCATGCGCGTCCTCGGCGGATGGGCGCAGCCGATCGGCGAACTGGTCGACCGGACCATCCCGGGACCGGCCGGCGCCATTCCGGTGCGCATTTACCGGCCGAAAGGAGCGGCCGCCGGCCCCGCCGGAATTCTCGTCTACTACCATGGCGGCGGCTGGGTAGTGGGCGATTTGCCGTCCTACGACAAGGTCTGCCGATATCTCGCCGCCAAGTCCGGCTGCATTGTCGTGTCGATCGACTACCGGCGCGCGCCGGAGCACAAGTTTCCCGCCGCGATCGAGGATGGGCTGGCAGCCTTCGACTGGACGCATGCCAACGCTGTGTCGCTGGGCGGGGACCCGTCACGGGTTGGCGTCGGCGGCGATTCGGCCGGCGGCAACATGGCGGCGGTGGTGAGCCTGATGGCGCGCGATCGCGGCACGGCCCAACCCTCTTTCCAGCTTCTGGTCTACCCGGCTACCGAACTGGGTGGTCAATCCCCGTCTCACCGCAGTTGTGGCGAGGATTTCCTCCTGACCCGCCCGATGATGGACTGGTTTCGCGGCCAGTATCTCGAAACCCCGACCCAGATCGACGACTGGCGGGCGTCGCCGCTGAAGGCCGCGTCGCTGGCCGGCCTGCCAAGGGCCTATCTCTGTACCGCGGGATTCGATCCTCTGCGCGACGAAGGCAGGTCCTATGCCGACCGCCTTGCGGAGGCCGGTGTCGCCGTCGAGTACCGGAACTTCGACAGCCTCATTCACGGATTCGCGGGATTCACCGGCACTATCTCCGCCGCGGCCCGCGCCATGGATGAAATTGCGCAGGCAGTGCACTCGCATCTTTCCGTGTGATGGCCCCATCGCGCGCAAGACCGTTGCCAAGCGTCGCCGTCCGAACAACAATTGCGGACCACCGCGAGCAGAAATGACCGTTACGCAAATCCCTCCGGCGACGAAGCGCGAACGAAACAAGGCCAGCAACCGGGCGGCCCTGCTCGTCGCGGCGAAGGCCGTGTTCGCCGAGATGGGGTATGGTGCAGCCAGCGTCCGCGACATCATCCGCCGTACGGACCTCGCTGCCGGCACCTTCTACAACTACTTTACGGACAAGCAGGAGATATTCCGCGCGGTGGTCGAGGAACTGACCACCGAACTACGCAACCAGCATTCCTCCGGCCGACGCACGGCGACCACCATCGAAAGCTTCGTCTACGGATCGTTCAAATCCTATTTCACCTTCATCGCCGGCGATCCCGACCTGGTCAATTTCTCTCGCCGCAACGCCAGCGCCATTCGCACATTGCTGGACCAGCCGGAAATAACGCCGCTGTTCGACGATCTGCGGACCGACATCGCCGACGGCATCGCCCGCGGACTGCTGCCGCAAACGGACGTCGAATACCTTGCCGCTTCCTTCGCCGGTATCGCCTTCGAAGTCTCGATGGTGATGGTGACGCGAGATCCCGTCGATCCCGAAGCGGCAACCGAATTCGCCGCTCGCCTGGTTCTCAACGGGCTGCTCAACTCCCGATAGTTCAAACACCCTGCGCGATCGGGTTGCGCAGGGTGCCGATGCCCTCGATCTCGACTTCGCAGACATCGCCCGGTTTCATGAACACCTTGGGATTGCGCCCCATGCCGACGCCCGCCGGGGTACCGGTAATGATCACATCACCCGGTTCCAGCGTCATGGCGACGGAAATTTCGGCGATCAGGGCGGCGACATCGAACACCAGATCAGCCGTGGTTCCATCCTGCATCGTTTGTCCGTTCAGTCGACATTTGATCTTCAGCCCATGCGCACCCTTGGGCAGTTCGTCAGGCGTCACCAGGTCTGGACCGAAGCCCCCGGTGCCGTCGAAATTCTTGCCAAGCGTGAACTGCGAGGTCTTGGTCTGGTAGTCGCGGATCGAACCGTCGTTGAAGCAGGAATAGCCGCCGACATAACCCAGCGCCTTGTCCTTGGGGATATTGCGGCCGCGCCTGCCGATGACGACGGCCAGTTCGGCTTCGTAGTCGAACCAGCTCGAGGCCTTCGGCGTCAGCATCTTGCCGCCATGCGACACCAGCGTGGAGATGAAGCGAGTGAAGACGACCGGGTAGGTCGGCAGCGGATTGCCCATCTCGGCGGCGTGATCCTTGTAGTTCAGGCCGATGCACAGGATCTTGCCCGGATCGGGAATGGGCGGCAGCAGCTTGACCTTGGAAGCCTTCAGCACCGCGTTCTTCTTCGGCTTGGCGGCGACCTTCTTCAACTCTGCCTTGGCCGAGCCGCCGGCCCCCAGAATGCCCGCCAGCGTGCGCGGCAGTTTGGGCGCCGCTATCGACAGATCGATGATGCTGTCGCCCTGGCGCAGGCCCACGGCGCTGCCGCCTGCCTTGCTGAAGCTCACGAGACGCATGAAATCCTCCCCCGCAATTCGTTGCCGGAGCCTCGCGCAGCCCCGCTATCCGGTCAAGACCGCGCCGCCAGCAATGCGCTGGCCAATTCGACAAACCCCTCGCCAGAGCGCTTCTCGGTGACCCAGCGCGGCAGGGTTTTCACCAGATCGCCGAAATCGCGGACATTGGCGACGCCGACGGCGTTGGGAAAGAAGTCGAACATCGGCGCATCATTGGGCGAATCGCCGGCAAAGACGATGGTCTCGCGGTTGGCCGGATCGTCGATGTCGACGGCGAACAATTCGCGCAGCGCCAGCCGGGTCATCGAAAGCTTGTCGTAGGCGCCGAACCAGCCGTTCACATGGATTGAGCTGATCTTGGCTGTTGCGCCGGCTTCCCCGAACAGCGCCACGATCCGATCGACGGCCTCGCGCGGCAGCGGCTTGACGTCCTCGCAGAAATCGATCGCCAGATCGGCAACGCGATAGGGTTGGTCGGAGGCAATGCCCGCGCCTGGAACCTCGCGCAGTATTCTAACCCTGAGTGCCTCAAGCTTCCGCCGCCCGGCCTCGCGCTCCGCCTCGCTCTGCAGGAAGCGCTGGCGCAGCCTGCCCGCCCTGGCATCGTGCCAGAAATAGAACGCGCCGTTCTCGCCCACCACCGCGTCGATGGGCCAGAAGCGAGCGATCATATCGCACCAGCCGGCCGGACGGCCGGTGATCGGCACCACCAGCAGCCCGGCCTGTTTTAACCGCTCCAGAGCGCCGTATGCGGCGGCAGTGAGGTGGCCGTCGGTGGATAACGTGTCGTCGATGTCGAGCAGGACCGCCTTGACGGCAGCGAGACCGGCGCGCGGAAACTCCGCCAGAGGCCGCAGTTTTTCGCTCGCCATGACCTTCTCCGTTGACGCAAGAGCGGCCGGACTATAGCGGCAACAGCCATGCGCGGATAGCGCTGGCAATGCAGCGCCAACACGCTATTTTACCGCCGTTTTCAAGCCCCGTGCAGGACGCCATGATCCCCCGCTACAGCCGCAAGCAGATGACCGATATCTGGGAGCCGGAGAACCGCTTCCGCATCTGGTTCGAGATCGAGGCGCATGCCTGCGACGCGCTGGCCGAGCTGGGCGTGATCCCCAGATCCGCCGCCGCAAGTATCTGGGAGGGCGGCCGGACGGCGATGCAGAAGATCGACGTCGCCCGCATCGACGAGATCGAACGCGTCACCAAGCACGACGTCATCGCCTTCCTCACCTGGCTGGGCGAGTTCATCGGCGACGATGCCCGGTTCGTGCATCAGGGCATGACATCGTCCGATGTGCTCGACACCTGCCTCGCCGTGCAGATGAAGCAGGCCGCCGATCTGTTGCTGGCCGATCTCGGCCGGCTGCTGGCGGCGCTGAAGAAGCGCGCTTTCGAGCACAGGAACACGCTCACCATCGGCCGCAGCCACGGCATCCATGCCGAGCCGACCACGTTTGGCGTCAAGCTGGCTGGGCACTACGCCGAGTTCGCCCGCTGCCGCGAGCGGCTGGTGGCGGCGCGCAAGGAAATCGCAACCTGCGCTATCTCAGGCGCCGTCGGCACGTTCGCCAATGTCGATCCCAAGGTGGAGGAGCATGTCGCGGCCAAGCTAGGGCTGAGTGTCGAGCCGGTTTCGACGCAGGTCATCCCCCGGGACCGGCATGCCATGTTCTTCGCTGTGCTGGCGGTGATCGCAAGCTCGGTCGAACGGCTGGCGATCGAGATCCGCCACCTGCAGCGCACCGAGATGCGCGAGGCGGAAGAGTTCTTCTCGCCGGGCCAAAAAGGCTCGTCGGCCATGCCGCACAAGCGCAACCCGGTGCTGACCGAGAATCTCACCGGTCTGGCGCGCGTGGTGCGCTCTGCCGTGATCCCTGCCCTCGAGAACGTGGCGCTATGGCACGAGCGCGACATCTCGCACTCCTCGGTCGAACGCATGATCGGTCCCGACGCTACCGTGACTCTGGATTTCGCGCTGAACCGGCTGGCCGACGTGGTCGAGAAACTGATGATCTATCCCGAGCAGATGCAGCGCAATCTCGACCTGCTGGGCGGACTGGTGTTTTCCCAGCGCGTGCTGCTGATGCTGACCCAGAAAGGCATGAGCCGCGAAGGCGCCTATGCCGCCGTGCAGCGCAACGCGATGGAGGTTTGGAAAGGCAACGCCTCCTTCCTGGCGCTGCTGAAATCGGACAAGGAGATTGGGCAGTTCCTGTCCAACGACGAACTGGCCGATCTGTTCGACATGCGCTACCACACCAAGCATGTCGATACGATCTTCAGGCGCGTGTTCGGCGGTACATAACGGAAAAAGGGGACGCCGGCGCGTCCCCTTCTCGTTTCAACCGGGATTGCAACCTAGCCGGCGTTGGCGAAGTTCTCCGCCGCGAAGTCCCAGTTTACGACCTTGTCCAGCCAGGCCTTGATGTAGTCGGGCCGCTTGTTCTGGTAATCCAAATAATAGGCGTGCTCCCAGACGTCGAGCGTGATCAGCGGCGTCTTGCCGTCGGCCAGCGGCGTTTCGGCATTGCCGGTCTTCACGACCTTGAGCTTGCCGCCGTCGACGACCAGCCAGGCCCAGCCGCTGCCAAACTGCGTGCTGGCCGCCTCAGTGAAAGCCTTGACGAAATCATCGAAGCTGCCGAAGTCGCGCTCGATCGCCTTGGCGAATTCGCCCGTGGGCTTGCCACCGCCTTTGGGCTTCATGCTGTGCCAGTAGAACGTGTGGTTCCACGCCTGGGCGGCGTTGTTGAACAGCGTCTTGCTATCCTTGTCGCTCTTGCCGGCAGTCGCCTGAATGATCTCGACCAGCGACTTTTTCTCCATGCCGGCCTGCTTGGCGAGGTCATTCGTCTTGTCGACATAAGCCTTGTGATGCTTGCCGTGATGGTAGTCGAGGGTGTCGGCGCTAACCGTGGGCTCCAGTGCCGCTTTGTCGTAGGGCAGCGGCGGCAGCTCGAAAGGCACGTGCGGCTGATCGCCGACGGCGGCCGGGCTGCTGGCGGATTTTGTTTCCATTTTTCGGGCGGCAGTCATCTTGCTTCCTTTCCTCGTTACGCAAAAACGAAAGAGACGCCTGACGGCGTCCCTGCTCCAGTCTTTGGCGGCGCAGGCCGAAGGACTGACCCGCCTCCGGACCGTCTCTTACTTCTTCGCTTCGGCCTCGACCTGGGCTCGGGCGACATCGGCAAAACCGAGAAGCTTCTTGCGGATGACGTCCATGTCGAGGTTGATGCCCTTGGTCTCGAGATCCTTGAGCACCTTCACGATGACGTCGTCGTCGCCGGGCTTCTCGAAATCGGCGGCGACCACATCCTTGGCGTATGCCTCGGCATCGGCGCCGGTCTTGCCCAGCTGTTCGGCGACCCAAAGGCCCAGCAGCTTGTTGCGGCGGGCCGTGATCTTGAACAGAGCTTCCTGATCGTGCTTGTACTTGGCCTCGTAGCCCTTCTCCCGGTCGTCGAACATCGACATGGACACGCTCCCACATGGCATAATGGCGGCTTCTATATAGCGATGCGGGCCGGCTTTCGCCACCCCTCGCCCCAGTGCCGCCTGCCATGCCGGGGAGGCGCCTGTCGACGCCAGACCGAGGATTTCGCGAGGTTCCAGCCGCCGTGGCGACCGCAACCATTCACGACCTGAACGCCGTGCCGCCCGACCGGTTCCGCGACATTTTGGCCGGTATCTACGAACGGTCCCCCTGGGTGCCGGCGGCGGCCGCGAAGCGCCGGCCCTTCGCCGACATCGCCGCCCTGCGGATCGCCATGGCAGAGATTGTCGATCACGCGTCGCTGCAGGCGCGTCAGGCGCTGCTCGAGGCCCACCCGGACCTGGCCGGCAGGGAGGCGCAGCAGGGCCATTTGACAGAGGAATCGCGCCGGGAGCAGAAGAGCGCCGGGCTCGACCGCCTGTCCCGCGCCGAAATGGAGACCATCTCGCGCAACAACGCAGCGTACAAGGCCCGCTTCGGATTTCCTTTCATCATCTGCGTGCGCAACCACGACAAGGCCGGAATTTTCGCCGCCTTCGAGCGGCGACTGAACAACAGCCCCGAGATGGAATTCGAGACCGCTCTGCGGGAAGTGCATGAGATCGCCAGACTGCGGCTGGAAAACCTGCTCGCCTGAGCGCAGGATCGGGTCGCATGAGCGAGCTGATCCTGCATCACTACGACTACTCGTCGTTCTCCGAGAAGATTCGCCTGATCTTCGGCCTGAAATCCTTGTCGTGGCGTTCGGTGATCATTCCCGCTGTCGCGCCCAAACCAGATCTGACGCCGTTGACGGGCGGCTATCGGCGCACGCCGGTGTTGCAGATCGGCGCCGACGTCTTTTGCGACACTGCCCTGATCGCGCGCGAGCTGGAGCGGCGTTTTCCGCAGCCGACGCTGTTTCCCGGCAATCAGCGCGGCCTCACTGCCGCTCTCGCCATGTGGATCGAAGAACCGTTCTTCTGGCCAATGGCGCGCTTCGTGACCGGCCGCAACGCCGAAAAGGCGGGCGCCACGTTCCACGCCGATCGGGCAGCCATGCGGAACAAGCCCGATCCCGGCATCGCGCGCATCAAGGCGGATGCCGACAGACAGCTGCCGGCAATGCGCATCCAGTTCGCCTGGCTCGACGACATGCTCGCCGATGGCCGCAGGTACATGCTGGGCGACGCGCCGGGCCTGCTCGACTTTACCTGCTACCACGCCGTGTGGTTCCTGGACGGGTTCGAACCGAACACATGGCCCGACCTGCGGGACTACAGGAACATCGTGGCATGGATGAAACGGGTAGCCGCCATCGGCCATGGCAGGCGCAGGGAGATGGATGCCAAAGAGGCCCTGTCGATCGCCCGGAAAGCAGTGCCGGAAACGCCCCCGCCGAGCCCGGCCATCCCGCCCGAGTGCCGGCTGGAGGGGCGAATATCGATTCGCGCCACGGACAACAGCCAGGAGGCTGTCATCGGCGAGGTGGTCTATTGCGATACCGACGAGGTCGCCATCGCCCGCCATGACGAGACGGTCGGCGATGTCATCGTGCATTTTCCGCGGATGAAATACTCCATCCGCCAGGCTGGCTGACTACTCGGCTGCGACTTTGCCCAGGCGGCGGCGCTTGGCGTTGATCTCCTTGAGATAGGCGATACCCTGTTCGGCGATCGGATCGCCGACCATTTCCTCGCCTTCCGCCTTCAGCTCGTCCATGTTGACCCACACCCCGTACATCGCCTTGGTGCGGTCGGTGATGATGCCGGCATGCAGCATGGTCTTGATCAGGACGCGGAAGATGTCCGTGCCCTCCTGCATCTTCTCGCGCCGAACGTCGTCGGTGTAGGCCTCGGCCACCGCATCGCGCACCCACTGCCAGTCGAGCCCGAACTGCTGGTAGATCACCTGTTTCTGCTCGGGATTGACCAGGTTGAACAGCAGCATCTGGAACACTTGCGACGCCCAGTCCTCGACGCGGTTGTGCTCCTCCTCGGTCAGCTTGGGCATGGTCTTCTGCGCCCAGATGCGGCCGAAGCGGTGGTGAAAGGCCTCGTCGGTCATGACGAGCTGGGTCAGCCGCACCAGGAGCGGATCGGCCGACTTGGAATGGAAGGTGGCGAAGGCGCCCATGGCGAGACCCTCGATCAGCATTTGCATGCCGATCAGCTTTTTGTAGACCTCGTGCGCCGAAACCAGTTCGCCCAGCAGATGCGCCAGGGTCGGCGAACAGGGCAGCGGCGCGCCGAAGCGGGTCTCGATGTATCTGGTGAAGGCGGTGACGTGGCGGGCTTCCTCGCGCGCCTGATTGGCGGCGTATTCCTGCGCGCCCGGATCGACCAGGATGTGGCACAGGCTGGCCGATAGCGACAACGCCCCCTGCTCGCCGTGCAGGATGCCCGACAGCGCCCAATGCGCGTTGGCGTTCACCAGGGCGATCTTCTGCTTCTCGTCGAGCCTGTCGGCAACCGCCGTCTGCATCTCCGCCACCATCTCGAACGGGATGATGGGGGTGTTCTCCTTGTCGAACGGGGTGCTGTAGTCGATGTAGGCAGGATCGAGCGGATCCCAGAAATGATCGTGCGTGGAGGCGATGATCTTGTCGAAGGCGGGCGAGCGGCGGCCGTAGCGTTGGGTCTCGATCATCGAGCCGAAATCGTCTGGATCGACCGTGTCGTAGGCCGGATCGCGCGTCAGCTGGTCGCTCATGCTCGGTGCTCCTCGGGTATGCCGCCTGCGCATCGATCTGGCGCAGGAACGGAATTCCCCAGTTTGGGAATGGCTGGTCGCATCGACAATGCCATAAAATGACACTAGTGTCATATTTCTTTGGTATAGAGCGGCCTGCGCGAGGCCTGACGATGCGGCAAATCGCTGCCAAGCGCCTGAAAACGCGCGAATCTGTGGATGACGGGCGCGGCCTCGTTGCGGCGTCCTGCACCAGACGCTATAAGCCGCCTCGTGACGCATATCGCGCCTGCAACGCGCCGCCCGCGTTGATTCCGACGAGGGAGCCTGCCATGTCCCGCCGGCGCCGCCTGTACGAAGGCAAAGCCAAGATCCTGTTCGAGGGCCCCGAACCCGGGACGCTCGTTCAGTATTTCAAGGACGACGCCACCGCCTTCAACAACCAGAAGAAAGGCGTCATCACCGGCAAGGGCGTGATCAACAACCGCATCTCGGAATACCTGATGATGCGGCTGGGCGACATCGGCGTGCCGACCCATTTCATCCGCCGCCTGAACATGCGTGAGCAGCTCGTGCGCGAGGTCGAGATCATTCCGCTCGAGGTCGTGGTGCGCAACATCGCGGCCGGCTCGCTGTCGCAGCGCTTCGGCCTGTCGGAAGGCACCGTGCTGCCCCGCTCGATCGTCGAGTTCTACTACAAGAACGACGCGCTGGGCGATCCAATGGTCAGCGAGGAGCACATCACCGCCTTCGGCTGGGCGGCTCCGCAGGACATCGACGACATGATGGCGCTGGCGCTGCGGATCAACGATTTCCTGGTCGGCCTTTTCCTCGGCATCGGCATCAAGCTGGTCGACTTCAAGATCGAGTTCGGGCGGCTGTTCGAGGAGGACATGATGCGCATCGTGCTGGCCGACGAGATCAGCCCCGATTCCTGCCGCCTGTGGGACGCCAAGACCAACGAGAAGATGGACAAGGACCGCTTCCGCCGCGATCTCGGCAAGGTCGAGGAGGCCTATCTCGAAGTGGCGCGGCGGCTGGGCATCCTGCTCGAAGGCGGCCCGGGCGACGTCCGCGGCCCGACGGCGGTTCAGTAGAGACTGGAGACGGAATGGCGATGAAGGCGCGCGTGCATGTGACACTGAAGAACGGCGTGCTCGACCCGCAGGGCCGCGCCATCGGCCAGGCGCTCCATTCGCTGGGCTTCGCCGATGTCGGCGAGGTGCGCCAGGGCAAGGTGATCGAGCTGGAGATCAAGGACGCGCTGGCCAAGAGGCCACGCGCCGAGATCGAGGCTACCGTGAAGGACATGGCGCAGAAGCTGCTGGCCAATACGGTAATCGAGAATTACTCCGTGGAGTTGGTGGGCTGACGTGCAATCCGCACTGATCGTATTTCCCGGTTCCAACCGCGACCGCGACATGCGGCTCGCCCTCACCAAAGCGAATGACGGCAGGAAGCCGATCGAGGTCTGGCACGGCGACGCCGACCTGCCCAAGGTCGACCTGATCGTCCTGCCGGGCGGCTTTTCCTACGGCGACTATCTTCGTTGCGGCGCCATGGCGGCGCACTCGCCGATCATGCGCGAGGTCAAGCGCCGCGCCGAAGCCGGCGTGCGGGTGCTCGCCGTCTGCAACGGCTTCCAGATCGCTTGCGAGGCGGGGCTGCTGCCGGGCGTGCTGATGACCAATGCCGGCCTGAAATTCATCTGCCGCAAGATCGACATGCGGGTCGAGACCACGGCGAGCGATTTCACCGGCGGCTACCGGAAGCATCAGGTGATCTCGGTGCCGGTCGCGCATTACGACGGCAACTACAACGCCGACGCCGACACGATCAGGAAGTTGCAGGACCAGGACCGCATCGCCTTCCGCTACAGCGACGCCGAAGGCATAGTGTCCCCCGAAACCAACCTGAACGGTTCGATGGACAACATCGCCGGCATCTTCAACGAGAAGAAGACCGTGCTCGGCCTGATGCCGCACCCGGAGAACGCCACCGACGAGATCTGCGGCGGCACCGATGGCCTGCCGCTGTTCAAGCACATCGTCGGAGCGCTGCAATGAGCGCTCCCGCCAAGCAGGCGCAGCGGCCCAATGACCTGATGGGCCTGACCGAAGCCGAATACGACCTTGTGGTCGAGATCATGGGCCGCACTCCCAACCAGGTCGAACTCGGCATTTTCTCCGTGATGTGGTCGGAGCACTGCTCCTACAAGTCCTCGAAGAAATGGCTCAAGCAATTGCCCACCAAGGCGCCGTGGGTGATCCAGGGTCCGGGCGAGAATGCCGGCGTCATCGACATCGGCGACGGGCTGGCCGCCATCTTCAAGATGGAGAGCCACAACCACCCCTCCTTCATCGAGCCCTACCAGGGCGCGGCGACCGGAGTCGGCGGCATATTGCGCGACGTCTTCACCATGGGCGCCCGCCCGGTCGCCAACCTCAACGCCCTCCGCTTCGGCGCGCCGGACCATCCCAAGACCCGGCACCTCGTCGCCGGCGTGGTCAAGGGCATCGGCGGCTACGGCAACTCCGTCGGCGTGCCGACCGTGGGCGGCGAGGTGAACTTCCACCCCTCCTACAACGGCAACATCCTGGTCAATGCCATGACCGTGGGGCTGGCGAGAAAAGACCGCATCTTCTATTCGGCCGCTGCCGGCATCGGCAATCCGGTGGTCTATGTCGGTTCCAAGACCGGACGCGACGGCATTCACGGCGCAACCATGGCCTCGGCCGAGTTCACCGACGATTCGGAGGAGAAGCGGCCGACGGTGCAGGTCGGCGATCCCTTCACGGAAAAGCTGCTGATCGAGGCCTGCCTCGAGTTGATGGAAACCGACGCCATCGTCGCCATCCAAGACATGGGCGCGGCCGGCCTGACGTCCTCGTCCTTCGAGATGGCGTCCAAGGGCGGCATGGGCATCGAGATCGATCTGTCGAAAGTGCCGGCGCGCGAGACCGGCATGACGCCGTTCGAATTCATGCTTTCGGAAAGCCAGGAGCGGATGCTGATCATCCTCAAACCCGGCTCCGAGGCGCAGGCCGAAGCCATCTTCAGAAAGT
>JBFWZG010000012.1:18691-37460 GCA_050185515.1 Reyranellaceae bacterium | reverse complement strand
GCCAGGTCCTCCCGGTTGTCGATGCCGGTTTCCACCGCCGTTCCATAATCAGTGTTCTGCGGCTTGACCACGACCGGAAAGCCAAGCTCATCGGCTGCGCTCAAGGCAGCCTCAACGGTGTTCACCGCCCATCGACACGAACGAAGGCCAGACGACTTCCGTTCTCAGATATGGATAGCGAACATCGTCGGCATGCTTCTTCCAGACGGATCGCATATTTTGGAATGCCATTGTTCCGGTTCCGTCGAGCAAAGTTGGCGTTGACTTTCGCAGAGCTGAGTTCGGCGTTCCGTTACCAGATGCGGCCACAACCGCTCTGTGCAGATAGAGCTATTGATCAATGGGTCGTTCCCGCCTGGTTCCACGAAAAAAGAAATCCGATCGGGCAGCATCGGGCTTCTTTCGCTTTTCCCCCTTGATCCGCATCAATTCGCGCTCCCGCCCCTGCCGCTAAGGTTCAGCGAGCGGAAAGGAAACCGACCATGGGCGGGCCAAACAGCGACGATATGCAGGCGGTTATCGCGCGCTACGCGGCGCGGCCGACGCCGCGCTACACCTCCTATCCCACCGCGCCGCATTTCCAGCCCGGCTTCCCCGAGGCGCAGTACCGGCAGTGGCTGGGCGAGGCCGATCCTCAGGCGCCGGTATCGCTCTATCTGCACGTGCCGTTCTGCACTCGCCTGTGCTGGTACTGCGGCTGCAACATGAAGCTGACGGCGCGCTATGCGCCGATCGCGGACTACGTCGCGACATTGCTGGCGGAGATCGATCTGGTCGCGGCCGCCCTGCCGGCGCGCATGGCGGTGGCGCATCTGCACTGGGGCGGCGGCACGCCGACATCGCTGTCGCCCGACGATTTCTCGCGCGTGATGGACCGTCTGCGCCGCCGGTTCGATACCACGCCGGACGCGGAGATCGCGGTCGAGACCGATCCGCGCACCCTGTCGGACGAGATGATCGCGCGGCTTGGCCGCGAAGGCGTGACCCGGGCCAGCTTCGGCGTGCAGGAATTCGACGAGCGTGTGCAGCAGGCGATCAATCGCGTGCAGCCGCCGGAGATGGTGGCGCGCGCCGTCGACGGCCTGCGCAGAGCCGGCATCGCCACTATCAACTTCGACCTGATCTACGGCCTGCCGCACCAGAGCGTGGCGACCCTGACCCGCACCATCGAAACCTGCGTTGCGATGCGGCCCGATCGCGTGGCGCTGTTCGGCTACGCCCATGTGCCGTGGATGGCGAAGAACCAGCGCCTGATCGACGAGTCCGCCCTGCCCGATGCGCAGGCGCGGGCCGCGCAGGCGCTGGCGGCGGAACAGGCGCTGCAGGGGGCCGGATACGAGGCGATCGGCATCGACCATTACGCCCTGCCCGGCGATGCGCTGGCGATGGCGGCGCGCCAGGGCAGATTGCGCCGCAACTTCCAGGGCTACACCACCGACGCGGCCGAAACCCTGATCGGGCTTGGCGCAACCGCCATCGGCCGCACGCGCGCGGGTTATGTGCAGAACATCGCCGAGACAGGCGCCTGGGCTCGGGCCGTGCGAGCCGGCATGCTGCCGGTCGCCAAGGGCTGCGCCATCAGCGGCGAGGACCGGCTGCGCGGCCACGTCATCGAACGCATCATGTGCGACGGCGAGGTCGACTGCGCGGCGGCGGCGCAACGCTTCGGCGCGCCCGCCGACTGGAGCCGCGACGCGCTGGCAGAGCTCGCGCCGCTGGAACGCGACGGCGTGCTGACCCGGGCCGGTTCGACGATCCGGCTCGACCCGCGCGCGAGGCCGCTGGCGCGCGTGGTCGCCGCCGCCTTCGACGCGCATCTGGCTTCCGGCAAGGGACGACACGCGGCCACGGTGTAGCCGTCAGCGGCGTGGCGCCGCCTCGAGCAGCCGCACGATTTCCGCCTGGCCTTTCGTTCGCGCATGGCTCAGCGCCGTGGCGCCGCCGCGGTCGGGAATGTCCGTGCGCGCGCCCGCCTCCAGCAGCAGGCGCACGATCTCGACATGGCGCGGTCCGCCATCGCCCAGGATCACCGCCTCCAGCAGCGCGGTCCAGCCGAGGTTGTTGACATGGTCGAGCGGCGCGCCGGCCTCGATCAGCGCCCGCACCGGCTCGACGTGGCCCAGATGCGCCGCGGCGATCAGGGCGGTGCCGCGATAGGGACTGGTTATGTTGTTCGCGCTATTGCCGCCGGCGATGGCGATGCGGACCATCTCGACGTCGTCGCGCACCGCGGCGATGGTGACGAGATCGTATTGCTGGACGTCGAGGGCATTGGCGTCGGCGCCCTTCTCCAGCAGCAGTCGCGCCATGTCGTAGTGCCCGACGTGGCCGGCGACGTGCAACGGCGTGCGGCCATGGCCGTCGCGGGCATCGATGGCGGCGCCGGCCGCCAGCAGCCGCGTGGCGGCCGCGACGTCGCCGCTGGCGGCCGTTTCATGCAGGCCGCGATAGGCGGCGATCTCCGATGGGGCGGGCGGCACCTGCGCGCCGACAGGAGCGGCCAGAGCAAGCGCCGCCAAGAGCGGCAGCAGGGGACGAAGTTTCATCGCGAGCCTCCGTTCCCATTCTACGTCAGATGCCCAGCCCGCGGGCGATCAGGTTGCGCTGGATCTCGCTGGTGCCTTCGCCGATGACGTAGACCAGCGCGTCGCGATGGAAGCGGCCGACCGGGTATTCGCGCATGATGCCGGCGCCGCCATGGATGCGGATGGCGCTCTCGGTGACGCGCACCGCCGTTTCGCTCGCCACCAGCTTCACGCGCGCGGCGGTGGCGTGGTCGATGGTGCCCTGATCGACCCGCCAGGCGCCGTACATCACCAGCCAGCGCGCGGCCTCGATGTCGGCAGCCATGTCGGCCAGCTTGTGGCGGATTGCCTGGAAATCGGACACGCGCTGGCCGCCGACCTGGCGGTCGCGGGCGAAGGCGATCGAGGCGTCCAGCGCGGCGCGGGCGATGCCGACGGCGTTGGCCGACACGCCGACCCTGTTCTCCGTCAGCGAGTCGAGGATCACGGGATAGGTGCCGGTGCGGCCGCCCAGCAGGCAGTCGTCGGGCACGAAGGCGTCGTCGATATAGATCATGCCGGTCTCGGAGGCGCGGATGCCCTCCTTCTTCAGCTTGGAAACGCGCACGCCGTCGTTGGGAAGCTCGACGATGAACAGGCTGATCGCCTCGGCGCGCAGCGCGGCATCGGTGCGGGCGGCGATCAGCACGTAATCGGCGATCGGGGAATTGGTGATGTAGAGCTTGGCGCCGTTCAGGCGCCAGCCGCCCGGCGCCTTCTCCGCCCGGGTCTTGAGCGCGCGGATATTGGAGCCGACATCGGGCTCGCTGAGTCCGAAGGCGGCGATCTTTTCGCCGGCCAGGCCGGGTTTGAAGAAACGTTCCTTCTGCTCCGGCGTGCCGGCGCGCCAGATCGGCCAGATGCCCAGATGCGACTGCGCCGACCAGCTGGCGGCGAAGCCCTGGCTGACATAGGCCATCTCCTCGCGGATCAGGCAGTCGGCGATCTTGTCCATGCCGCTGCCGCCATCCTCGGCGGGGTAGCGCGCGCCGATCAGGCCGAGTTCGCCCCAGCGGCGGAAGATCTCGCGCGGCAGGGTCTCCTCCTCGTCGCAGCGCAGGGCGATGGGCGCTACCTCCTCGGCGCAGAAACGTCGCACCATGTCGCGCAGCTGTTCGTGTTCGTCGCTGAGACTGAAATCCATATCCGCTCCCCCCGGTATCGCGTCTGCCCTATCCTAATGCAGCATGGCTGCGCGGCCGACAACGGCATCACGCCGCACCGGGAGGAGCAATTGCCCTACGAAACGATCCTGTTCGCCACCGACGGCCCGATCGCCGCCGTCACCATCAACCGGCCCGAGGCGCTGAATGCGCTCAACACGAAAGTGTTCGCCGAACTCCACGAGCTTTTCGAGCGCATCGGCCGGGACGAAAGCATTCGCGTCGTAGTGCTCAAGGGCGCCGGCGAGAAGGCCTTCGTCGCCGGCGCCGATATCCGCGAGATGGCTGGCATGAGCCGAACGCAGGCCGAGGCGCGCAGCTGGAACGGCATGCGGCTCTACGATCGCATGCGCCGGCTGCCGCAGCCGATCATCGCCTCGGTCCAGGGCTATGCGCTGGGCGGCGGCATGCTGATCGCGCTGGCCTGCGACATTCGCATCGCCTCGACCGCGGCGAGCTTCGGCTATCCCGAGATCAAGCTGGGGATTTTCCCCGGCACCGGCGGCACGGTGCTGATCGACCGGTTGCTGGGTGCAGCGGCGGCGCGCGCCATCTGCATTCTGGGCGAGCGCCTGACCGCCGAGCGCGCCTGCCAGCTTGGCATCGTCAGCAAGCTCGTGCCGCCCGAGCGACTGGAGGCCGAGACGCAGGCAGCGGCCGCGACCGTGGCCGGTTACAGCCCGTTGGCGCTGCGCGAACTGAAGCGCGCGCTGAACGCCTCGCTCGAGCTCGACTTCGCGGCGGCGCGGGAGATCGAGATCGACGCCTATGGCGCCGCCTTCGACAGCCACGACCGGCAGGAAGGCATGAACGCCTTTCTCGAGAAGCGACCGCCGCGCTTCACCGGGAAATGACGATGATCGGCTACGTCATGGGCCCGTCCGGCGCCGGCAAGGACACGCTGCTGGCGCTGGCGCGGCGCGCGCTCGAAGGGAGCACGATCCTGTTCGCGCACCGCTTCGTCACCCGCGACGCGGCGGCAGGCCACGAGAACTTCATCGGCCTGTCGGCCAGGGAGTTCGAAACGCGGGCGCGGCTCGACCTCTTCGCCTTCACATGGCAAGCGCACGGCCTGCGATACGGCATCAGCCGCGAGATCGAGCTGTGGCGGGACGCCGGCTGCCGCGTCGTGGTCAGCGGCAGCCGGGCGCATTTCACGTCCGCTCTCATGCAGCGCCAGGACGTCACGCCGATCCTGATCACCGCGCCGCCCGAGATTCTGGCCGAGCGCCTGCGCCGGCGCGGCCGCGAGGACGAGGCGGCGCAAGCCGAGCGGCTGGCGCGCGCCGCCGCCTTCGAGATCGACCATCCGCGCCTGGTCCGCATCGTCAACGATGCCGCGCCGGAAGCGGGTGCGTCGCGGTTGGTGCAGGCCTTGCGTGCGCTATGATGCGGCAGGTACGAAATCGGAGAGCGCCATGAACGACGGAACGGCGGCCGCGCAGGACTGGCGGGCCAGGTACGACGACGCCCGCAGCCGCATGATCGACCGCCTGCGCCGCAGCATCGCCGAGCCGCTCGCCGGCTGGCCCGATCATGCGGACCCGAAAACCGGCCGCTGGATCACCAAGGAGGATGGCGACTGCACCGGCGGCTTCTTCGCCGGCTGGCTGTGGCTGGCCGGTCGCCAGCATCCCGACCTGCTGCCGGCGGCGCGGCACTGGGGCTACGGGCTGAAGCGGCGGCTGCGCTCGAAGACGCATTACCGCGGCATGCTGTTCTATCAGGGCGTGCTGCTCGGCCGTCTGCTGCATGGCGAGGAGGAAGCGCGGCAGCTGACTATCGACGTCGCCCGGGCGCTGGCCGACGATTTCAACGAGGCGGCCGGCGTCATCGGCCTGGGCGAGGAAGGCGAGGAGACCTCCAATCTGGGGCCGGGGGAAACCACGGTCGACGCCATCGGCATGATAGTCGCCTGCCTGACCTATGCCGCGCGCGAGACCGGCGACGATCGCCTGCGCCAGATGGCCAAAAGCCATGCGCTAAAACATATCGAGTGGTGCGTGCGCGCCGATGGCTCGGTCTGCCAGTCGGCCTCGTTCGACGTCGATACGGGTCAGCTGACCCGCCGCTACACCCACAAGGGCTATTCGCCGGAAAGCACCTGGGGCCGGGCGCAGGCCTGGTCGATGCTGGGCTATGCGCTGGCCGCACTCTGGCAGCCGGAACAGCCTGTCTTTCTGCGCACCGCGCAGCGCATCGCCGACTGGTGGATCGCTAACGTGCCGGCGGACGGCATCTCCTACTGGGATTTCGGCGATCCGCGCATTCCCAACACCTGGCGCGATACATCGGCGCCGGCGATGGTCTCGGCCGCCCTGCTCAAGATCGCCGGCCTCACCGCCGACCCGGCGCTCGCGGCCAAGTACCGCAACGCCGCCGAGCGCGGCGTGCGCACCATGGTGAGCGAATGGCTGACGCCGCTCGGGCCAGGCGAGAACCGGCCGGGGGGCATGCTGATCGGCGCCTGCTATCATCCGACCATCGGCCATGCCGTCGACTGCGAGGCGGTCTGGCCCGACTACTATCTCTTCGAAGCGCTCGACGTGCTGACCGGCCGGCTGGGCGAAGCGGAGATCTAGAGCCGTGGCGCAGAATACCGTCCTGATCGTCGGCGCCAGCGGCCTGATCGGCCGCGAGGCGGTGCGCCACTTCGCGCGCCAGCCGGGCTGGCGCGTGCTCGCCCTCTCGCGCCGGCCACCCGAGATCGACCTCGAGGTCGAGCATCTCGGCGTCGATCTGCTCGATGCCGCTGCGGTCGCCGCGCTGGCGCCGCGACTGTCGGGCGTCACGCACCTGGTCTACGCCGCGCTGATGGAGCAGCCCGGGCTGGTGCGCGGCTGGCGCGATCGCGAGCAGATGGCGGCCAACATCGCCATGCTGCGCAACCTGTTCGAGCCGCTGACGACGGTCTCGCCGGACCTGCGCCATGTCAGCCTGTTCCAGGGCACCAAGGCCTATGGCGCGCATCTGCATCGCGTGCCGGTGCCGGCGCGCGAGGACGCGCCGCGCGACAGCCACGAGAATTTCTACTGGCTGCAGGAGGACTATCTGCGCGCCCGCCGCGCCGGGGCCACGTGGTCGCTGACGATCTGGCGGCCGCAGGTGGTGTTCGGCCATGCCGCGGGCAGTCCGATGAACGTGCTGGCCGCCATTGGCGCCTACGCCGCCATTCGCCGCCACCAGCGCCTGCCCTTCGCCTACCCCGGCGGCGCGGGCTATGCCAACGAGGCGGTCGATGCGCGGCTGATCGCGCGCGCCCTGCACTGGGCCGCCGATGACAAGCGGGCAGCCGACCAGACCTTCAACATCACCAATGGCGACGTGTTCGACTGGCCGTCGCTGTGGCCGCAGCTGGCGCAGATCTTCGGCGTCGAGGAAGGCCCTGCCGAGCCGCAGCGCCTGGCGCAGACGCTGCCGCCGCTGGCACCGGTCTGGACCGAGATCGTCGAGGCGCATGGGCTGCGGCAGCTGACGCTCGAGCAGTTCGCCGGCGCCTCGCTGCAATACGCCGATTTCCTGCTGGCGCCGCAGGCGCGCGAGGCGCCGCCGCCGGTGCTGGTCAGCACCATCAGGCTGCGCCAGGCCGGTTTCGCCGACTGCATCGACACGCTGACCATGCTGCGCGAACTCGTGGCCGACATGCGCCAGCGCCGGTATTTGCCCTAAGGGCCTCGGGCACGAATCAAGTAAAATCAATAAGTTATACCGTTCGTCGCGGTTCAGCGGGGGCTGGCAGCCTCTTGATTCCGCGGCAGGATTGCCCACATGCTCGCTGCGACCATGGCGCGACCTGCCAGGGTTGCAGGGTGCCTTCGGGGCCCGCTTATGCGCTTCGCTCGCGACAGAGGAGGATGCAGGTGACACGCCTATCGCTGTTCAACAGCCCGCTTATGCTGGGCTTCGACCATTTCGAGCGCACCCTCGAACGGATCGCGAAGAACGGCGACGGCTATCCGCCTTACAACATCGAACGCATTGGCGAAAACGGCCTGCGCATCACGCTGGCCGTGGCCGGCTTCACGACTGACGACCTCGCCATTGAGCTGGCGGAGAACCAGCTCGTGGTGCGCGGCCGCCAGCAGGACGATCCGGACCGCGTCTATCTGCATCGCGGCATCGCCGCCCGGCAGTTCCAGCGCGGTTTCATGCTGGCCGAGGGAATCGAAGTGAAGGGAGCGACGCTCGACAACGGCCTGTTGAGCATCGAGCTCGAGAGGCCGCCGCAGGAAACGCGGGTGCGCAGCATCGCCATCGAGCCCGGCGGCGGCAGGAACCGCACACTGGATCTCAAGGCCGAGAAGAAGCAGGTCGAATGAGGCGTCGCCGGACGTTTTCCGGCCGGCAGGGATGCACGATCCCGCCAATGCGTAGAGTAGGTAAGCGAGGTGTGAAATGCCTGAAGCAATCGATCTTCGTACGTTGAGCAGCCAGCAGCTGGCCGGCATCGGCCTCGAGCAGCTCGCCTACATCAAGAAGGTGGAGCTGCCGGAGGGTCTGACAGGGTTTGGCATCTTCAGCGCCGACGGCCATCCCGTGGCGGTGGCGCAGACCGTCGAAATGGCGCAGGCGCTGATCCGCCAGCACGAGCTGGAGCCCGTCCACATTCACTAGAGCGGATCCAGGCCTTCGCGGCTGCCGCCGGGCGCCCGCGATCCCGCCTCAGGCGGCGTTTGTCGCCGCGTTGCCTTCGGTCAGGATGATGTAGAGCGCATCGGCCGTTTCGGTCTTGCGCAGCTTCTCGCACACCGTCTGGTCGCGCAGCAGCCGCGAGACTCGGGCCAGCGCCTTGAGATGGTCGGCGCCGGCCGTCTCCGGCGCCAACAGCAGGAAAATCAGATCCACCGGCCGTTCGTCGATCGATTCGAAATCGATCGGCGTCGACAGGCGCGCGAACACGCCGTGCAAACGCTTCAGTCCGGCAAGCTTGCCGTGCGGAATGGCGATCCCGTTGCCGACCCCGGTCGTGCCCAGCCGCTCGCGCTCCAGCAGCACGTCGAAGATCTGCCGCTCATGCAGCTGCGTCAGCGCGGCGGCGCGTTCGGCGAGCTCCTGCAGGGCCTGCTTCTTGCTGGTCGCGCGCAGATCGGCGATGACCGAGTCCGGTCCGATGAGATCGGCGATTTCCATGGCTTTCCCTTCTGCCGGGACGCTAGCCGTTGAGATTCTGCGGATCGACCCAGCCGATGTTTCCATCGGCGCGGCGATAGACCATGTTCAGCCCGCCATGGGCGCTGTTGCGGAACATCATCGCCGCCTCCCCGGTGAGATCAAGACGCATGACCGCCTCGCCAACCGTCAGGGTCTGCAGCCGCGTCTGCATCTCCGCAACCACAACCGGATCGAGCCGGTCGGGTTCCTCCTGCATCTCAACTGCATCGTCCGGTTCGCCGCGCAGCACGTATTGCTGCGCCGCTATGAATTCAATCTCGGACGCCTGCGCGGCGTTGTGGTCGCGCAGGCGGCGCTTGTAGCGGCGCAGCCGCTTTGCCACGCGCTCGAGCGCGCGATCGAAGGCGACATAGGCATCGTCGCCGGTTGCCTCAGACTGCATGAAAATGCCGCGCCGCGCATGCACCTGGATATCGCAACGCAGCAGATGGGCCTCACGCGAGAACAGAACCGACCCGTCCAGAGCATGATCGAAATACTTGCCGACGGCGCTTTCGAGAGCCTCGCCGACATGGCGCTGCAAAGCCTCGCCGATATCGATCTGCTTGCCGCTAATCGAGAGTTTCATCAACAAAACCAGATACTTGGGACGGGTATCAATCACCGGGCCGAGAGCGGCCGCTCGATGAGGCGCGCACCATAGTGACGCATCCTGCCCGAGTCAAGAATGGCCCAGATCGGCCGGTTTGGCGGAATTCGCGGCCTCGCCGCACAGCGGCAGGGCCTCGTTTCGCGATGCCTCGCCGGCGCCGGCAAGGCGCGTCGGTCCGCGCCCGCCATCGGCCATCGCCAGCAGCGCCTTGTCGCGGCGGCGCTGGGCCGAGGACGGGATGCCGAGCGCATCGCGGTACTTGGCGACGGTGCGGCGGGCGATGGCGATGCCTTCGCCGTGCAACAGCGTCACCAGCCGGTCGTCGGAGAGGGTATTCCCCGGAGCCTCGCCTTCGATCAGCAGGCGGATGCGGTCGCGCACCGCTTCGGACGTCACCGAATCGCCGCTGGCGGCCACGGCGGGCAGCGCCGAGCTGAAGAAATACTTGAGCTCGAACGTGCCGCGCGGGGTGGCCATGAACTTGTTGGTGGTGACGCGGCTGATGGTGCTTTCATGCAGTTCGACCGCGACGGCGATGTCGCGCAGCACCAGCGGCCGCAGCCCGACGACGCCACGACGGAAGAAGCCCTCCTGCTGGCGCACGATCTCGCGCGCCACGCGCAGAATGGTGTTGGCGCGCTGGTCCAGCGCCTTGACCAGCCAGCTCGCCGTCTGCAGACGTTCGGTAATGAATTCGCGCGTGGCGCGATCGCGCGCGCTGCTGGTAAGCGTCGCGTGGTACTGGCGGTTGACCAGGACCCGGGGCAGCGCCTCGTTGTTGAGTTCGATCAGCCAAGTGCCGTCCGGGGCGGCGCGCAGGAACAGATCGGGCACCAGCGTCTGTGCCACCGGCGCTTCGAAGCGCTGGCCGGGTTTGGGATCGAGCTGGCGCAACTCGGAGAGCATCTGCGCCAGGTCCTCCGCATCGACGCCGCAGCGGCGCATCAGGCCGGCGAAATCGCGACGCGCCACGAGATCGAGGTTGTCGATGAGCGCCTGCATGGCAGGATCGAGACGGTCGCGGTCGGCCAGCTGCAGGGCGAGGCATTCGGCCAGCGAGCGGGCGAAGATGCCCGACGGCTCGAAGCGCTGCAGCCGCGCCAGCACCGGCTCGGCGGCCTCGACCGTAACGCCCAGCGGCGCGACCAGATCGCCCAGCTCGCCCGGCAGATAGCCGGCGGCGTCGAGCTGATCGGTCAGGCACATGGCGATCAGCCGCTCGGCGGGATCGGCGAACTCCAGGCCGATCTGGCGCAGGACGTGATCGCGCAGCGTCAAGGTTTCGCCGATCGCCTGCAACGGATCGTAGTCGTCGCCGTCGGGCCTGCCGCCCGGGCCCCATTCGCTGATGCCGGCATCGGGCGTCTCGCCCGCCGGCCGCTCTTCGCTGGCTTCCTCGCCGCGCGGATCGAAGTCCTCGCCTGGCTCGTCCGCCGCGGCCGGCGCCGGCGTGGCGAAGTCGGGCGTCGAGCCGGGCTCGTCGTCCGCCTGCCCCGTTTCCTCGGCCGTGGTCAGCAGCGGGTTCTGCTCGAGTTCGGCCTCGATGAAGCGCGCCAGCTCGAGCTGGTTGAGCTGCAGCAGCTTGATCGCCTGCTGCAGCTGCGGCGTCATAACAAGCGCCTGGCGCTGGCCGAGGATGAGCTTTGGCCCCAGGCTCATGGCCGCTACAGCGTGAACTGGTCGCCGAGATAGACCCGGCGCACGTCCGGATTGGCGACGATCTCGGCCGGTGCGCCTTCGGTCAGCACCGCACCCTCGTGCAGGATGTACGCGCGGTCGATGATGTCGAGGGTTTCGCGTACCTTGTGGTCGGTGATCAGCACGCCGATGCCGCGATCCTTCAGATGCGACACCAGGTTGCGGATGTCGTTGACGGCGATCGGGTCGATGCCGGCCAGCGGCTCGTCGAGCAGGATGAATTGCGGCCGCGCGGCCAGGGCACGGGCGATCTCGACGCGACGGCGCTCGCCGCCCGACAGCGCCATGGCCGGCGTGTCGCGCAGCACGTCGATGCGGAACTCGCTGAGCAGCGCGTCGACCAGCCGTTCGCGCTCGCCGCGGCTGGGTTCGACAAGCTCCAGGACGGCCCGCAGATTGTCGGCCACCGTCATGCCGCGGAAAACCGAGGATTCCTGCGGCAGGTAGCCCACGCCCATCTGCGCCCGCTTGTACATCGGCAGGTGCGTGATGTCGCGGCCGTCGAGCAGGATCTGGCCGTGCTCGGCGGCGATCAGCCCGGTGATGATGTAGAAGCAGGTTGTCTTGCCGGCGCCGTTGGGGCCGAGCAGCCCGACCGCCTCGCCGCGCCGCACCGACAGCGACACGCCGCGCAGAGTCTTGCGCCGGTTGTAGGTCTTCTCGAGATCGTGCACGACCAGGCCGCTGCCGTCCGGCTCGTGCGCGCCATTGGCGCCATTGGCGCGCGAGCCGAACAGCCGCATGCTCAGCGCCCTTCCCGGCCGGGAGAGGCATCGGGCGTGATTGTGCCGGTAACGCGCCCGCCAGGCGTGCCGGACGTGCCGGGGAGCAGACGATAAACGCCGGTGCGCATGTTGACTTCGGCGCGCTCGCCATTGAGCCGGTCGCCGCCGCGCGTCACCTCCACCCCGCCGGTGAGCTGGGCGAGCTTCGATGCCGTGTCGTAGCTGGCGCGCGCCGCCGTCGCGACGTTCTCGCCGTTGGAAATGCGCACGTTGCCGATGGCGTCGATCTGCGCCAGTTCGCGGCGGGTACGCCGCGGATCGTCGGCGCGCGGACGCTCCTCGAAGAAGCCGACCAGCATGTCGGCGCGGACCACGTCGTCCTGGCGGGTGGCGACGGCGTCGCCGCGCGCCACCGCGGTGCGCTGCACCTCCCAGTATTCCAGGCTGTCGCGCGCCACGATCCGCGTGTCGCCGGAAACGTAGGAGAGATCGTCGCCCGACATGGTCAGCACCTTGCGATCCACGTCGTAGACGGCGCGGTCGCCACGCGCCACGTCATCGCCGTTCTTCAGCACCACGCCGCCGGCCGCCTCGACCTTGTAGATTTCCGACTTGCCCTCGGCGTTGTCGCGGTAATGCGCCGTGAGGGTGGCGCCGCGCACCGAGAAATTGCCGCGTTTCACCTGTGCGTTGCCGCGCGCGACGTAGACCTTGAGGTCCTTGTTCCATTCGATGCCGTTGTCGGCGGTAACCTCGAGCGACCGGCCGCCCTGCGCGCCGAGCGACGTGGTCGCCTGCTGCGCCAGGGCCGGAGCGACGCAAATAGCGCCAGAGACGGCGAACGCCACCGCCAGGAGCAGACGGCGCGCCGTCACTGCGTTTCCTCGCCGCTGCCGGGCAGCGTCCCCGAATCGTAAAGAACCAGCCGCGCCTTGCCGGTGAACTCGATGATCCTGCCGCGCTCGGCGATGCGGAAGCCTTCGGAGTTGACGAAGCCGGCCGGACCCTGGCCCGCCACCGGCGCATCGCCCGTCGCGACGCCGGCGCGCAGGTCGATCGCCGCCCGTTCCGTCGCCACCTGGTAGCCGTCGTCGCGGAACAGCTCGACCTTGCCGGCGAGATCCAGCGTCTGCTTCGACTGGTCGTAATGGCCGAGCTCGGCCGACAGCGACATCCAGCTGCCCTGCGGCGAGGTCAGATCGCCCTTGGGCTGCGCCAGATCCAGCACCGGGATCTGGGCTTCCTTCTGGACTGCGCTTTCGGCGGTCACGTTGAACACCCGGTCGCGCCCGTCCGAGCCGGTGAAGCGCGGATTCTGCATGCGCAGATAGCTGGCGTCCGGATCGGCCACCGGCACCGACGAGAGACGGAAGGCGCCCTCGCCGAACACCAGCGGCCAGATCAGGCCGACGGCGACGGCAATGGCCGACAACACGGGAAAGCCGAAACGAAGATAAGGCACCAGCGGCGCCAGCAGCGATGCCCGCGGCGCCGGCCGCGGCTGCATCAGCACGCGATCGAGGCGCGTGGAGCCTGGGGCGGGCGTCTGCAGCGCTGCCTCGACGGGCTCGGCCATCACGCCACGCCCGCCCGCAGACAGTCGTGCAGATGCAGCATGCCGACGATGCGCCCCTCCTCGACCACGACCAGACAGGAAATGGGACGACCATCGTTCATGAGCGCCATCGCTTCCGCCGCCAGCGCCTGGGGACGGATGCTGCGCGGCTGCGGCGTCATGATCTCGCCGGCCGGGCGGCGCAAAATGTCGTCCAGCATGTGGCGGCGCAGATCGCCGTCGGTGACGATGCCGACCGGGCGCTTCGCGTCGTCGACGACGCAGACGCAGCCCAGCCGCTTGGCCGTCATTTCCAGCAAGGCCTCGCTCATCGGCGTCGCCGGCGCGCAAAGCGGCAGGTCGGCGCCCTTGTGCATGAGATCTGACACGCGCAGCAGGCGCTTGCCGAGCTTGCCGCCCGGATGCAGCACCTGGAAATCGGCCGAGGTGAAACCGCGGCGCTCCAGCAGAGTCACCGCCAGCGCATCGCCCAGCGCCAGCATCACGGTCGTCGACGTGGTCGGGGCAAGACCGAGCGGGCAGGCTTCGGTCAGCGGCGCCAGATCGAGCGCCACGGTCGAGGCCTGCGCCAGGGTGCTGCGCGGATTGCCGCTCATGCCGATCAGCGGAATCTCGAAGCGTTTGGCATAGGCGATGAGGTCGGCAAGCTCGGTGGTCTCGCCCGAATAGGACAACGCCAGCACCGCGTCGCTGCGGCCGATCATGCCGAGGTCGCCGTGGCTGGCTTCGCCCGGATGCACGTACTGCGCCGGCGTGCCGGTCGACGCCAGGGTGGCCGCGATCTTGCGGGCGACGTGTCCGCTCTTGCCCATGCCGGTGACGATCACCCTACCCGATACCGCGTGCAGGATGTCGACCGCCGCCGCGAAGCGGTCGTCCAGCGCATCCAGCATGGCGCGCAAAGCCTGCGCGCCGAGCTCAAGGACGCGGCGTGCTGCGGCAAGATCGGCCTGCGCCGACCCGGTATCCGGTTTCGCGTTGATCATGCTTGAGCGTTGACCCACTGAGTCTTGATTCGACGCTCGCCCGGAACCGCCGAGCAAAAACCGCGCCAATTCGTGAAAGATCACCGAATTCCGGCAAATATGCGACTCCGACCGCTAAAAATCAACGAATCGGATCAGGGCCTTATGCCGCGCCGTCGGCAGCTGGGACCATTCGGTGTCAGTGGGAAAAAACGTCGATGTCGGGCCAGCCGATCAGATCGAGTTCGGCTCGGGCGGGCAGGAAACGGAAGCAGGCGGCCGCCAGCTCGGTGCGACCTTCCCGCGCCAGCATCGTGTCGAGCCGCCGCTTGAGCGCGTGCAGATGCAGAACGTCGGAGGCGGCGTAGGCGATCTGCTCGGGGGACAGGTCGGGCGCGCCCCAGTCGGAGGATTGCTGCTGCTTGGAGATCTCGACTCCTAGAAGGTCGCGGCAGATGTCCTTCAGCCCGTGGCGGTCGGTGAAGGTGCGCACCAGCTTGGAGGCGATCTTGGTGCAATAGACCGGACCGCAATCGACGCCGAGATAGTGGCGCAGCACGGCCAGGTCGAAGCGCGCGAAATGGAAGATCTTCAGCACTGAGGCGTCGGCCAGCAGCGCCTTGAGATTCGGCGCCGCGTAGTCGCCGGCGGCGAACTGCACCAGATGGCAGTCGCCGTCGCCGGCGCTGAGCTGCACCAGGCACAGCCGGTCGCGATGCGGGTTCAGGCCCATGGTCTCCGAGTCGATGGCGACGCTGTCGCCAAAGCGCAGCCCGGCCGGCAGGTCGCCGCGGTGGAGCGTATTCGCCATCGTCACATCCTCCCTAAAACGACAACGGCCGGTCCGCTGTTACGCGGCCGGCCGGTCGTCTCGATGGTGCCCAGGAAAGGACTCGAACCTTCACGCCTCGCGGCACTAGTACCTGAAACTAGCGCGTCTACCAATTCCGCCACCTGGGCTAACCTGTGGCAACCGGCTTGCCGCCGGCGGTCGGGGGCGTTCGGTAAGCCCTTGGCACAGTCTTGTCAATAGTTCTGCGGATTTGTCGCCGTTTTCAGGCTCTGGCGCGGCAATCGCGCTGCTTCTATAAACCGCCGCCAGGGGCGATCATGAGCTTTGGCAGGCGCCTCGACCACGGATCACGGAGTTACCGAAAATGACCATCGCGCAGATCACCGTATTTGGGGGGTCGGGCTTCATCGGTCGGCATATCGTGCGGCGTCTGGCCAAGCGCGGTCTGGTCGTGCGCGCCGCCGTGCGGCGGCCGGAGCTGGCCGAGTTCCTGCGACCGATGGGCGATGTGGCGCAGGTCGTGCCGGTCCAGGCCAATATCCGCAACGCCGAATCAGTGGCGGCCGCGATCCGCGGCTCGCAGGCCGTCGTCAACGCCACCGGCATTCAGGTGCAGCGCGGCCGACAGCGTTTTTCCGCCGTGCATGTCGAGGGCGTCCGTCATATCGCCGAAGCCGCGCGCGCGGCCGGCGTCGAACGGCTGGTCCATATCTCCGGTCTTGGCGCCGACGATGCGGAGGAAGCGGAAACGGCATTTGCCCGCTCCAAGATCGAGGGCGAGAAGGCGCTGCGCGAGGCTTTTCCGAACGCCACCGTCCTGCGCCCGAGCGTCGTGTTCGGGCCGGAGGACGCCTTCATCAACAACCTGGCGGCCGCCGTCCGCCTGGCGCCGTTCATGCCGGCGATCGGCGGGGACCATACCCGCTTCCAACCGGTCTATGTCGGCGACGTCGCCGCCGCCGTGCTGGCATGTCTCGAGCGCCCCGAAAGCGCCGGGCGGACATACGAGCTGGGCGGCCCGACGGTCTACACCATGCGGCAGATCGCCGAGCTGGTGCTCAAGGCCATGGGGCGCGACATGCGCATCGTCGACGTACCCTTTTCGCTGGCCCGGCTGGGCGGGCTGATCGGCCAGTTCCTGCCCAACCCGCCACTGACGTTCGACCAGGCCGTGCTGCTGGAGAAGGACAGCGTGACCAGCCCCGACCGGCCAGGATTGGCCGATCTGGGCATTGCGCCGACGGCCGCCGAGGTCGTTCTGCCAACTTATCTGGATCGGTTCCGCGTTGGCGGCCGTTACAGCACTCATGCTGCCTGAACTGCGTATCGGCTAGAGTGCAGGGCAGAAATATCCCCTAGAAACAGCGGCTTAGGAAGCCAGTCAAATAGGTCCGATTTGGGTCTATTTGGCCGTCCACGGAACAAAAAATTGAGTCGCCGATTCATTTTCTGCTGGCGATCCCCGAAAATATGTCAGATAGTATGACTAAATTCGCGTCGTTACGCGTCTCGAATCATCTGCGGAATGCAATGATCGTCAGCGAGACAATTTTGTAATTTTCTTCTCATGCGCCCCGAGGCCGGCTGCTGGGAAGCGAGAGGCTGGTCATGGCGGAAAAGATGCTGAAGTTCGTGTCGGTGGGGCAGGACATGCCCGACAAGCGCCAGTCGCAGGAACGAGTCCACGACTTCGACGAGATCTACGCGCGCTTCACCGAACAGAAGGCCGCCGAACAGGCTTCGCGCTGCTCCCAGTGCGGCATTCCCTTCTGCCAGATCCATTGTCCGCTGCACAACAACATCCCCGACTGGCTGCGGCTGACGGCGGAAGGACGTCTGGAAGAGGCCTACGAGATTTCCTCGGCGACCAACAACATGCCCGAGATCTGCGGCCGCATCTGCCCGCAGGATCGGCTGTGCGAGGGCAACTGCGTCATCGAGAAGGGATTCGAGGCCGTCACCATCGGATCGGTGGAGAAGTACATCACCGACACGGCCTTCGATCGCGGCTGGGTCAAGCCGCCCACGCCGCGGCGCGAGCTGGGCCGGTCGGTTGGCATCGTCGGCGCCGGCCCGGCCGGCATGGCGGCGGCTGAGCAGCTGCGCCGCAAGGGCTACGAAATCCATGTCTACGACCGCTACGACCGGGTCGGAGGGCTGCTGATCTACGGCATTCCGAGCTTCAAGCTCGAGAAGGACATTGTCGAGCGTCGCGAGAAGCTGCTGCGCGCGGGTGGCGTCAATTTCCATCTCAACGTCACGATCGGCCGCGACATCAGCCTCGAGGAATTGCGGGCGCGGCACGACGCGGTGCTGATCGCCACCGGAGTCTACAAGGCGCGCGACGTGCAGGCGCCCGGCGTCGGCCTGAAGAACGTCGTGGCGGCGCTCGACTATCTGACCGCGTCGAACCGCAAGGGCCTGGGCGACAGCGTGCCGGAGTTCGAGTCCGGCGCGCTCGACGCCAAGGGCAAGAACGTGGTGGTCATCGGCGGCGGCGACACGGCGATGGATTGCGTGCGCACCGCCGTGCGCCAGGGCGCCAAGTCCGTCAAATGCCTCTATCGCCGCGACCGCGCCAACATGCCCGGCTCGCAGCGCGAGGTGAAGCATGCCGAGGAGGAAGGCGTCGAGTTCGTCTGGCTGGCGGCCCCGCGCGCCTTCCTGGGCGAGGACGCGGTCAGCGGCGTGCGCGCGGTGCGCATGCATCTGGGCGTCGCCGACGCCACCGGACGGCGCGCGCCGCAGGAACTCGACGGCTCGGATTTCACCCTGCCGGCGGATCTCGCCATCAAGGCGCTGGGCTTCGATCCCGAGGACATGACGGAGGTTCTCGGCCGCCAGGACATCGGGCTGACCAACTGGGGCACGTTGAAAATCGACTTCCGCAGCATGATGACCAATCTCGATGGCGTGTTCGCCGCCGGCGACATCGTGCGCGGCGCTTCGCTGGTGGTGTGGGCCGTGCGCGACGGGCGCGACGCGGCCGAACGCATCCACCGCTACATCCAGGCCAGGCCGCAGACGGCCATGGCCCGGGCCTCCTGAGACGGGAGAGACCAAGATGGACGGATATACCCGGAACCAGAACGAAACCTACGTCGAGGCCTATCGCCGCGAGGCGGCCGAGCTCGAACGCAGCGGCCTCTATCGCGCCGAGGACGAGCGCGATTCCTGCGGCGTCGGCCTGATCGCCGCTCTCGACGGCAAGGCCCGCCGCGACGTGGTGGTCGCCGGCATCAACGCGCTGCGCGCGGTCTGGCATCGCGGCGCTGTCGACGCCGACGGCAAGACCGGCGACGGCGCCGGCATCCATGTCGAGATCCCGCAGGATTTCTTCAAGGAGCATATCCGCCATACAGGACACGAGCCGAAGATCGGCCGGCTGGCGGTCGGCATGGTGTTCCTGCCGCGCACCGATCTGGCCGCGCAGGAGCGCTGCCGCGCCATCGTCGAGACCGAGATCCTGAATTTCGGCCACACCATCTACGGCTGGCGACAGGTGCCGGTCGACATCTCGG